>JANOTN010000318.1:0-4393 GCA_031416375.1 Ilumatobacteraceae bacterium | reverse complement strand
CGATCGAGAACCCCTCCGCTGCTTGTTCTTCGGTGGACACTCGGCAGTAAGCCACGGTCAACATTGTTTTGTCCCTTCTGATGGAGATGTCTGTCACAACTGATCCGCAACGCGATCCGAATCAGCAGATCGGCAACACGGTCGAAGTCTGGTTGATCGGTCATCGCCGTTGCTGCCGTTTCTCGTGGACTCTGCCGCAGAATGCCCGTCGACTCGTTCGTTCGAATGCGTAGAGGTGCTCGGGGAGTGCGGCACAAGCTTCGCGGATCGTGTCGTGATCGGTCCATGAGCCGAAGCTGGCGACGTAGCCGTTGAGTCCAGGCATGATTCTTCGTAGTTCTCCTGCGGTTCGGCCTGCTGTGATTCGATCCATTGGGATTGCGGCACCGGCAAGGGAGGCGTGCTGGATCTGTTCCCATTCCGCAGCGACGGGCCAACGATGCGAGCAGCTGTGGCGGCTCGGCGTGCGGTAGGTCAGCCATTCACGTGTGGCATACGCCCACAGTCGGTCGGTGTTCGCGAGAGTCGTAGTGGGGTCATCGAGGTTCATTTCTCGTAGTGCGGCGCGTGCGAACTCAAACTCGGTGCGAAGTACCGGGGCATCTGGTTCGAAGTCAGCGCCCCAGACCTCAGGCCACCAGTCGTGGCCGTTGCCGTCGATCTCGCGTGTCTTGTCGTAGATCCGAGCCGTGACGGTCTTGGTCTTGCGGTTCCCGAATGAGAACCCAGTCAGTTCGAAATCGTCCTCGTAGGTCGTCAGGTCTCTGGATCGACACACGAACCGGTGACGTTGATCGCCGTCGAGGTGCCAGTGCTGCCAATCGGCGTGCAAGTCGATCCGGCTGACGGTGAGCGTGGGCGACAGGTCAGCGTTGCGTAGCGCACCGGTTAACCAGCTCACCACGCCATCGGCACCAAGTGAGTGGATTCCCTCGGCCCGGAATTGTGCGTAGATCGGCGGCAACTTCTCACTCGGTGAGATCCCCACCGACGCAAGGGGATGCTCCAGCCAATATCGATGCCGATGCAACGAGTGGGATTTCACCAGCCAGTCGTACCCACCGAAGGAATATGGAACCGGACAACCCGACTCCTGAGCCGCCGTCCGGTGAAGTTCGAGGTCGTCCAACAGGGGTCTCGGAAGCTCGGCACGCCCAGACAGGTACAGCGAGTCGACGCCTGACGCCAGCTCGGTTACTGGGCTCACTTGTCGTCCTCCGGAATGGAAATCGGGGCGTTCGGCTCGGACAGCATGTCGTGCAGGTCGTCCATCCATAGCTTGTCGAGATCGAGGCTGATCCAATTGAAGTCAAACTCGTCCGGGTGAGCATCGAAGCGATCCCGGAATCTCTTGATCTTGCGGTAGATCGTTGCCCGGTGCCAGCCCCGGTTCTCCAACTGATCGAATCCACCGGCTGAGTGCCAAGCCACCCAGAAGCCGATCATCTCAGAGAACTCGCTCACCTCGCGGGCCCAAGCCTTGCGATCAGCCTCGTCGATCCTCCAGGCCCGATTCTTGAACGGACTCGGATCGAGGGCGCCCGATATGTCGAGCAGCTCAGGGTCGAGGGTGCCGAGGAAAGCGAACCATCGAGAACGGGCTCGACTGCCACCCTCGGCAGACACGTTGCGGCTGGGACGAACCTGTCGTGATTTCACGTCGCAATCATGCGACATCCATTCGCGAATGTCAAGCGTGTAGTTCCGCTGTCGCCCTTCGGGCTCGGCGGCTCACGGAGACGTGGCTGAGTCTTGCGCGGAGTTAGCAGGTGCTGTGTTACAGAGAACGCACCCGCGGGCGCTGGCGCTGAGTCCGACGGAGAGTCGTCGCTGATGATCCGGCTCGCGCGCGATGATGGTGGCGTGGGTATCGAGAATCTTCCGACCGAGCAGCGGCGGCGTGACGCTGCGGCGACGCTCGGCGAACTCCTCGCCCGGTTCGGGATTGAGACGCCAGCGGGGTGGGATCCATCAGAGCCGCCCGGTCACTTCGTGTATGTCGTGGTGCCGCCTGGTGTCGACGGGGTGTGCAAGGTCGGGATGGGGACAGCCGATCGAGTGCGTAGGTGGACCTCGCACGGCTGGACTTTGGTCGGTCAATGGCGGACCGGTGATCCGGAACAGTCCCGTGAATTAGAACGCGTGGCTCTGGACCTGTTGACGCAGGCGGGAGCGATGGACACGGTGAGGCTGCGCAAACTGCGACGTGGGTTCTCGTCTTTCGACGGAGTCACAGAGTGGTTCGATTCGACGGTGGCGCGGGTGACATTCGCGGTAGATGGGGGTGAGTGGTCGGTGATGGTTGAAGCCGCCGAGGTGGGATCGTGACGGATCTACCGTGGGAGGAGCTGCGGCCGTTCACCGACGACGAGCTGCGCCGCATCGCGGCGGGTGAGACCTCACTGTACGAAGCGGTTCCGTATCGGGATCCGACGTTGGAGGAGTATCCGATTCGGTCCCGGCAGGGCAAATGGGGTCGCGGGTTGCCGACCTCGGCGCGGAAGCTGCCGGAGTGGACGGATTCGGCGGTCACGTCCTCGCCGAGTCAGCGGTATTTGTGGCCGGATGGACCCGGAATGTTGTTGTGGATCGACGGTGATTCGCACTTGGTGATCGACGACGCCTGCGCAGCCTTAGTGGAGCTGCGGCGGGAGACCGAGGAGTTGACGACGTTGGTGCTCGACCGTGAGCACGCCCCGGCTGATCGTGGGGTAATGGTCTGGGCCGAACCGTTCACGATGGGCGGCACGACGCAGGCACCGTCCCGGATCGCGATCATGTGGCAGTTCGGTAGGAATAAGGATGGTTCGCCGACGGCGGCGGTCGATGTATACGCGGATACGCCGGGGGCGGGCGTGTGGCGGTGGTCCATGCCTGTGCGACCCGGGATGGAGCCCTTCAACATTGTCGCGATCCCGAACCACGTATGTGTCGATCCTGGTGACGGTTGCCGTCGCTCCCTTGACCCTCGCAGTGAGCTGTCGGACACGATCAAGCGGGTCATCGCCATGGCGGCGGGGGCGATGGTGACGACGTGGGCATTGCTCGATCAGGGCGGAATAATCGAGACGGTAACAACCACCGCCGAGGAGTCGAGGAACAAGTCCGTGCGGCGTCGTGCCCGGCATCGTCGCGAACCCGACGTGGAGCTGGTGCGAATCCGGCGGACGCAACGTGAGGTCGTTGACGCGATGGGCAACGCGCCTGAAGCGACTGAGGAGGAGAAGGCCCGAGAGCGCGACTTTCGGTGGGTTGTCTCGGGGCATTGGAGATCGCAGCCGCACGGACCGGCTCGGTCGCTGCGAAGGCCAATATTTGTAGCCGCGCACCTGAAAGGGCCGGAGGGAGCGCCGATCCGGCGGCCACGCCGGCGCGTCTACGTCCTCTGAAATGATTCGGACTCGAGCGTCCGACTGACTGCAATCTCGTTCGCTGCGTGTTGCCCGGCATCTCGGCAAGCGGGCCGACTCGCAGGCACGGCTAACTTCCCGGCCATGAAGTCAGACGCTGAGTAGTTGAGATCGCTCCCTTCGGTCCCCCGACGTGAACCCCCACGTATCGTGCCGCTGCGCGCGTCTGCCCAGAACGCCTGGTCCTCAGTCCACCGATTGAGTCGTGGCCGGGTGTGTTCGGCTGGACAGAACCGAAGACACGGGCAGAGTGAGTCGGTTGCCGGTGCGACTCCAATCTTTGATCGTCGTTCAGATGCTGAGGCGGGCGTCGGTGATGTTCGGTGCGGGCTGCTCGAGGCGCTTGGCGAGGTCGTGGTGGGCTTCTCGTAGCGGATTGTCATGAGCGGGTGGCCGTCCGAGTGGTTCAGGTCCGGTGTGGCCGGAACGTTCGCGGTAGGCGGCGGTTTTGTGGATGAGTTGACCGAGGTCGTCGGGGTCGCATTTCTGGTTGCCTTCGGCCCACACCACGACCAGGTGGTGGATCCAGGGGTGGTGGTTGGTGAGGGCGGTGTGGGTGAGGTGGTTGGTGCGTAGGGTGATCGCGGCTTCGAGTTCTGGGTTGGGGCGGTGGCCCCATTGCCAGAGTCGGGTGAGGGTTTCGTGGTGTTCGATTTCGGTGTGGATTGTGTTGATTCGTTCGATAATCCGTTGCAGGTGCGGGCCGACGAGTTGACCGTATTCGGGGTCGTCGCGTTCGACGCGCAGGGCGTTGCGTTGCTGGTAGAGCGGTTGCAGGTCGGCTTCGAGCCGGCGGATGGCGTGGAGCGGATGTTGCTGGTCGACGAGGTCGTCGAGTTCGATCAGCGTCGTGTCTTCGGGGGTGTCGACGCTGCCGCCGATGACGATGTTCAAGGCTGTCTGGGCGGCTTCTGGGAGTGCTGTCGGCCAGTGATCGAGTGGTCCGGCATTGGCGGTGAGCACGGTCAGTTCGTGGTGTTCGA
>JANOTN010000317.1:0-15395 GCA_031416375.1 Ilumatobacteraceae bacterium | reverse complement strand
GGTGCGCACGAAACAGCGCACCAAGGTCGGTCTGGTGGTTGAGTGCGGAGACGCACGCGAAGTGCATCACATGGCGCTGCTGGTCGGTTACGGAGCCGGGGCAATCAACCCGTACCTGGCGTTCGAGTCGATCGAGGATCTGATCGCTGAAGGGCTGAATGGACTAGCGGGCCTTGATCCTCACAAGGCCGTCAAGAACTACATCAAGGCGTGCGGTAAGGGCGTTCTGAAGGTCATGTCGAAGATGGGTGTGTCGACGGTGGCGTCGTACACCGGTGCTCAGATCTTCGAAGCAATCGGGCTCGGTTCCGAACTGGTCGACACGTACTTCACGGGGACGGTCAGTCGGCTCGGTGGTATCTCGCTCGATCAGATTGCCAAGGGAGTGCAACTTCGACACGCCGTCGCCAATCCGACGCGACCAGCCGAGCGGGCGCACCGCAAGCTTGAACTCGGCGGTGAATACCAGTGGCGCCGTGAGGGCGAGTACCACCTGTTCAACCCGGAGACGGTGTTCAAGCTGCAACACGCCACCCGCGCCAAGCGGTACGACGTGTTCAAGGAGTACACCCGACTGGTTGATGATCAGTCGAAGCACTTGGCGACGCTGCGTGGACTGTTCCGGTTCGCCGACGATCGCCAGTCGATCTCGATTGACGAAGTTGAACCCGTTGAGGCGATCCTGAAGCGATTCTCGACCGGGGCGATGTCGTACGGCTCGATTTCGGCTGAAGCCCACGAAACGTTGGCGATCGCCATGAACCAGATCGGTGCCAAGTCGAACACTGGCGAGGGCGGCGAAGACCCTGACCGTCTGCACGACCGGCAGCGTCGATCGGCGATCAAGCAGGTCGCCTCCGGCCGGTTCGGCGTGACGTCTGAGTATCTGACCAACGCCGACGACCTACAGATCAAGATGGCGCAGGGTGCCAAGCCTGGTGAGGGCGGTCAACTTCCTGGCCACAAGGTGTATCCGTGGATCGCCAAGACCCGCCACTCGACACCCGGCGTCGGCCTGATTAGCCCGCCACCACATCACGACATCTATTCGATCGAGGATCTCAAGCAACTGATCCACGACCTCAAGAACGCCAACCCAACGGCACGGATCCACGTCAAGCTTGTCGCCGAAATGGGTGTTGGTACCGTTGCCGCAGGTGTGTCGAAGGCCAAGGCCGATGTGGTCCTGATCTCTGGTCATGACGGCGGCACCGGCGCGGCACCGCTGACCTCGCTCAAGCACGCTGGCGGGCCCTGGGACCTTGGTCTCGCCGAAACCCAGCAGACGCTGTTGCTGAACGGGCTGCGTGACCGGATTGTGGTCCAGACCGACGGCCAGCTCAAGACCGGCCGCGACGTGATCGTGGCGGCGCTGCTCGGAGCCGAGGAATACGGATTCGCGACCGCGCCGCTGGTCGTGTCTGGCTGCGTGATGATGCGCGTCTGTCACCTCGACACATGCCCGGTTGGTGTTGCCACGCAGAACCCGGAACTGCGCAAGCGCTTTAGTGGCAAGCCGGAGTTCGTGATCAACTTCTTCGAGTACATCGCCGAGGAGGTGCGCGAGTACATGGCTCAGCTCGGGTTCCGCACGATGGCCGAGATGATTGGCCACGTCGAGGTACTCAATGTCAAGCCGGCGATCGATCACTGGAAGGCCAGCGGGCTCGATATCTCGCCGATCTTGGCGGTCCCGAACAACGCCTACGGCCAGACCTTCCACCAATCGGTCGCGCAGGATCATGGCCTCGATCAAGCGCTCGATCAAGAACTGATTCGTCTCGCCCAGCCCGCTCTCAATGATGCTGAGCGAGTCGAGATCGACCTGCCGATTCGTAACATCAACCGCACCGTGGGCACGCTGCTCGGTCACGAGATCACCAAGCGCTACAAGGGTGAAGGGCTACCAGACGACACGATCAGGATCCATTTCACTGGTTCGGCTGGTCAGAGCTTCGGGGCCTTTGTTCCGAAGGGAATCACGATGCGGCTCGAGGGAGACGCCAACGATTACCTCGGCAAGGGCTTATCGGGTGGTCGCCTGATCGTTCATCCGTCACCCGCCTCTCCGTTTGCCGCAGAGGATCAGATCATCGCTGGCAACGTGATCGGCTACGGAGCGACCAGTGGTGAGATCTACCTCAACGGGATGGTCGGTGAACGATTCTGCGTTCGTAACTCGGGTGCTACTGCCGTGGTCGAGGGCGTCGGTGACCACGGTTGCGAGTACATGACCGGCGGTCGTGTCGTCGTGCTCGGCGATACCGGTCGCAACTTCGGTGCGGGCATGTCTGGCGGGATTGCGTACGTGTATGACCGTTGGGCTGACTTCGATCGCAAGGTCAACTACGAAATGGTGGCGATCGAGCAACTCGACGACGAGGATCGGGCGTCGCTGCGATTGATGATCGAATGCCACGCCCAGTACACCGGTTCGGCTGTGGCCAACCGTCTGCTCGCTTCGTGGAGCGTCGAGGTCAGCCGTTTCCGCAAGGTGATGCCTATCGATTACAAGCGAGTACTCACCGTGATCAAGCAAGCCAAGTTAGAAGGCCTCAACGAAGAACAGACCGTCGACCGAATCATGGAGGCGGCACGTGGGTGAGACGACCGGGTTTATGCGATGGCAGCGCGAGTTACCGCAGTATCGGCCGGTGGCGGTGCGATTGCGCGACTGGAAAGAGGTCTACGAAGACTTTCCTGCCGACAAGCTGACGAACCAGGCAGGGCGCTGCATGGATTGTGGAATTCCGTTCTGCAATGACGGCTGTCCGCTCGGCAACTTGATTCCCGACTGGAACGATCTCGTCTATCGGGGTCACTGGCAAGACGCCATCGACCGACTCCACGCAACCAACAACTTCCCCGAGTTCACCGGTCGGCTGTGCCCGGCTCCGTGCGAATCGGCGTGTGTGCTGGGAATCAACCAGCCGCCGGTAGCGATCAAACAGGTCGAAGTCGAAATCATCGACCGGGCGTTCGACGAGGGCTGGGTTGTGCCGATGATGCCATCCGTCCGAACAGGTAAGCGTGTCGTCGTGATCGGTTCCGGTCCCGCCGGCCTCGCCGCCGCCCAACAACTCACGCGTGCCGGTCACGAGGTCGTCGTGTTGGAGCGCGCCGATCGAATCGGTGGGCTGCTGCGCTACGGGATTCCTGAGTTCAAGATGGAGAAGCGTCACATCGACCGACGTCTCGAACAGATGCAAGCAGAAGGCACCGAGTTCCGCTGCAACGCGGTGGTCGGGCAGAATGTCGACATCACCGTGCTGCATGCCTCGTATGACGCGATCGTGTTGGCCTGCGGAGCGACGGCGTGGCGGGACCTACCGGTGCCTGGTCGTGAACTCCAGAACATCTTCCAGGCAATGGAGTACCTGCCGCCGGCCAACCGGGTCCAGTTCGGTGACATGGAGCGATCGTCGATCGATGTCAACGGGAAGCATGTCGTGATCATTGGAGGCGGAGATACCGGCGCCGACTGCCTCGGTACTGCGCACCGGCAAGGGGCCGCCTCGGTCACACAACTCGAGATCATGCCGCGTCCGCCCGACGAACGGGCGGCCAGCAACCCGTGGCCGCAGTTTGCCTTTACGTACAAGATCACGTCGGCGCACGCCGAAGGCGGCGAGCGGATCTACTCGGTCAACACCGAGCGATTCCTCGATGATGGTGTCGGCAACGTGAAAGCCCTGTTGATTCACGAGGTCGAAATGGTGGACGGCACGTTCGTCAAGATTGAGGGCAGCGATCAGGAGATCCCCACCGACTACGTGTTTCTGGCGATGGGCTTTCTCGGCCCTGAGCGAGGTGCGTGGCTTGACGATCTCGGTGTGTCGTTCGATGCACGAGGCAACGTCGCTCGCGACGCCAACTTCATGTCGAACGTGCCCGGCGTGTTCGTGGCTGGTGACATGGGCCGCGGCCAAAGCCTGATCGTGTGGGCAATCGCCGAAGGGCGTTCCGCGGCGGCGGGGGCCGACCGGTACTTGATGGGTGAAACCAAACTGCCGGAACCGATCGAACCGACTTCTCGACCGTTGATGTGATCGATGATCCGATTTCGTGTGGGTGGTGACACTCGCGCCCCATTCTTTCGTCGTACGCTATGCGTCATGCGTTTCCGGCCGAGAGCCCTCGTCATCATTGGTTTCGGCATCGGTCCGGTGTTGCTTGCCGCCGGTTGTGGTAGCGATGGTGGGGTCGCCGACGGGCCCGGAGATGTGCTGGTGGACATTCAGCCGTCGAGCTATGTCACGAAGGAACCAGAAACGAGCACCACGACTACCACGATCGTCGTCGCCGATCTTGTCGCTGGCGAAACCTCGCCGTTGGAGCAGATCTACATCGTGCAACCCGGCGATTCGTTGTCGCGGATCGCCTCGATTCACGACATCACGATGGATGCACTCGTGAGCTACAACGCCACGGTTTGGCCCGAGGGTGCGACCCATGCGTTTTTTGTCGGCGATGAGGTCAAGATCCCGCCTGAAGCAAAGATTCCTGGCACAGCCACAGACACCGGAACCGAAACCGAAGCTGCGACTCCGGCGGATGGAACCTCGGTGCCCGGTGTCGGTTGTGAACACACGGTCGTTGCCAACGACAATCCGACACGTGTTGCCAAGAAGTACGGAGTCACCGTCGACGAGCTGGCAGCAGCCAACAGCAGTAACTCGGCTTACCTGTCATTCCAGCTGGGATCGAAGCTCAACATCCCAGCCAACGGCACCTGCTGAACGTTTGGTGTCTGACACCAAACGTTGTTACAGATGGTGTCTGACACCAGATGTAACAGGTCGTTAGCCGAGGTTGGGCCAGCGGCGGTTTTGGCGGCGGCGGAGGCCTGCTGAGCCGAGTTGACGTTGTTCGCTGAGTTTCCATGCTCGCCGCCATCCGTTGTATTCCGGGCCAGCGAGTGATGGGTTCTTGCCGCGTGCTGCTCGTTTTGTCGCTGACCAGTAGTCGGTCAGCGCTTCGTCTCCGAGGCGCGTGACGGCGGCTTCGATGCGAGCATTGAACCGGCGCGTGTTCTCATCCTCTGCCGGCACCAGCGGTGCTCCGAACACGACCTTGGTGCGGCCGGGCTTGGGCCGTTTCATCCCCTTGCCGAAGATCACGCCGGTGCCGTCGATGAACACGGGAATTACTGGGGCGCCGGTGCGCGCCGACAGGTAGGCGGCGCCACCCTTGAACGACTGCCCCCAACCGTCGGGGGAGCGGCCACCCTCGGGGTATATCAGCAGGCTGTTGCCGTCAGCAACGAGGTCGCGGAACATGTCGCTCGACTTGCGGTTCGTGACCTCACGGTCGATCGGGATGGCGTTCAGGGCTAACGCCGAGATGGCCGCCTTCCATGACTTGTCGAAGAAGTAGTCGGCGGCCGCGGCCACGACCAGGTCGCGGCGCCAGCACGTCGGGATCGAGCGGATCATCAACCCCGTGTCGATATGACTGTGATGGTTGGGGGCGAAAATTACGGGCGGCGGGTGATCAAGGTTGACGAGATCGGCGAGGCGATCGAGACCGACCACCTCTGGGCTCGCCAGCCCCTTGATCGCCAACCGCAGCGGGCCTTCGGCGATCAGGTTGCGTGCCGCCCGAGCGAGCGGTCGGCGGGCCCACTCGGTGTCGTAGTCCGGGCCGAGTTTCGGCGGCTTGGCCGGTACAACCATCCCCCTCGGGACTGACGGAGCACGATACGGAAATCCGTAAGCGCGCAGTGGTTTGGCCACCGCCCGAACGGCCTGTTCCGCCTTCCCAGCCGCTCGTTGGCCGGCGCGCAAGTAGCGATTCGCCATTGTGTCTACTTCACGTCGGCCACGAGCACACCTGGCACGTGGAGGTGGGAGATGGTGGGGGAGCGGCCGACGACATCGGAGGCGATCTCGAAGGCATCGTCCATCGTCGATGCGGGCGTAAAGCCGAGTCGACGAACGGTCGACGGGTCGCCACCGACGATGATCACTTTGGCGCACCACTGTTGACCGTGCGCGCCCCAGTACCAGGCGTAGAAGGGGTGCACACCGTGGTAGGCGTTTCCGGTGCGGTACAGGTGCCGGTACCACTCGTCCTCGGCGTACTTCTTCTCCCACTTGGCCGACATCACGGCCGGGTCGGTCGTGTCGGCGAGTACTTCGTCGAAGAAGTCGATGTAGCTCGGGTGGTGGACCGGATTGAATTCGCGGTACGTCGGATGGGTCATGATCACGACGCCGCCCTCACGCACGAGCGGCTTGCCGCGGTACATGTTGAACATGTAACCGAGCCCCATGCACATCACGAGGATCGGGTTCATGATCCCCTCGGGGTTGTACGGGCTGATGAACGGAACACCCATCGTGAGGATGTCGGTTTGACCCTCGACCTCGACGATGTGCTGGGCGTAGACGTTCTTGAGCGTGATCTCGTGGACCGACTCGGTGAATCCGGCCTGCACGCTCGTGGTTGCGTACGGGGCCTCGATCGAGTGGAAGATCTTGCGCTTGATTCGGTTTGGTGTGCGGTTCAACGACTTCGCCGTAGCGAGGTAGGTCGCCCGGTCTCTGGCAGTCCACTCCCACTCGCGTTTCGACAGGAAGTCGAATGGCGACGGAAAGGCATCGGTGTTGATCGTGGTCTCGATCTGGAAGATCTTGGGGCCGTGATCGCGCAGCACCTTACCCATTCGCCAAATGCTGTGATGGAGTGCCGAGTGGTGGCGGTCCATCAGGCTGCGGGTGTTCTGGAGCGACTCGGGATTGTGGTGGTAGCTGAGGCAGCGGTACGAGGCGAGACCGGTCGTGATCGACTTCCAACCGCCATCCATCGCCACCTGGTTGACGTTGGCGTAGACGATCAGATCTGACTCAGCGGCCCGCGAGTTGATCTCAAGAATCTCGCCGTGGTCGGTCGTGCCGATCACGGTCAGATTGTCGAAGTCCTCCGCATCGTGCTGGTACAGCGCTCCTCGTGGGTGGAAAGCGTCATAGATCCGGTCGCCGAGCACATGGCGAAGCTCGTACTCATGCATCCGGCGATGCAGGCCGAGCGCTGCAATCAGGTGAATGTCGTCAACGCCTGCTTCGGCAGCAAGGTCGAGCACGGCTTCGATGATCCGCTGGCGGTTGTCTGGTCGACGCATTTTTGGCAGCGACAGGCTGGCGTCGTCGAACACGATCGTCAGCTTCATGTCGGGGTGCAACAGCGTGGGCAGCGGCTCCATGTCGACAGGGTTGAGGAGCGCATTGCGAATTGCCCCATCGACATCATCGAGACCGGCATGTGGTTCGGACGGGTAAATCACGCGGCTACGGTCGGCTGGCAACTTCTCGAGGCTGAAGCCCTCGCCGCGCCAGAACAGAATCGGCGGAGTCGACTTGTCGACGTCGAGAACAAATCCGGGACGAGGCATAGCTACTTTCCTTCTCGCATATCGAAGGCGATCTTGACGGCGCCGCGACGGCCGGCGGCTGCCGCATGGGCGATGGCGTCGACGTGCTCGTCGAGCCGATAGGTGCCCGACAGCAATCGCTCGGCCTGGTAATGGTTGGCGGTGTCGATGGCAAGGTCGAACGTGCGCGCCTTGGTGCCGTCGGGCAGCGTCTCCGTGCCGTAGGTGTAAGCACCTTTCAGTTCGGTCTCGCGGTGCCACAGGCCTGTGAGGTCGAGCTTCACATCGGCTGGCATACCGAGCAGGACGACTCGACCTCGTGGCCGCGTGATTCGCACCGAATCGTGGATCGACTCGCTGGTGCCAACGGCATCGATTGTGGCATGAGCGCCAGAACTGAGGTGATCGCCGATGAGATGGCAACCGGCCTCGCGTCGTACCGCCCGATCCAGCTTCGTGGCCTGCACCACGATGTCGGCACCGATCGCCTTGGCGAGCGCGATCTGATGCGGATAGCGAGCACCGACAACGATTCGGACACCGGGGATGTAGCGGCGGAGCCCGGCAATCGCCGCCAGCCCCATCGTTCCAGCACCAAGCACAGCCACGATCGGATCGGTCGTCTGAGCGATCGGCGGCCAGGCCAGCAGGGCGGCGTGTATCCCTGCGGCCAGCGGCTCGATCAATACGGCTCGTTCGTCTGGCATTTCGTCGGTGAGGTGGTGCAACTGTGACTCGTGAGCCCAGAACCATGGTGCCCATCCTCCGCCAGTCGAGCAGCAGAACCCGGTCTGTATCCCTGGTTCGAGACGTCCAGTCGCCAGATGGGAGTAGTCATCGCCGTCGCCCGGTGCAGCGTCTTCGAATGGTGGCTTAAACCCTCGGGCGGCGTGACCGAGCACCGGCTCAAGCACGACTCGCGTGCCGTCTTCGAGTTCGCCGACCACCTCGTGGCCGGGAACAAACGGGAAACTGACGTATTCGTCGAAGTACGTGGAGGCATGCCCCTCGATGAGCGACAGATCTGACCCGCAAATGCCAGCCAGCCGGGTACGCACCTGATGCCAACCGATGCCCGGGCATTCCGGATCGTCGATCGACCGATACTCGAGCGGCCCGATCCTGGTTGCCGTAGCAGGCGCTACAGCGGAGGCAATCCGCGCCAAACCAAACTTGGCGGCCGAACGACGTACCTGCAACGCCCTCACGAGAACACCTTGCGGCGTTCGCGTTCGCTCAGCAGGTTGCCGATCGGGAGTAGTGGTCTCGGGCCGCCTGGCGACTTCGTCCAGTTCTCGACCAGCCAACCGCGCTTACGGGCGATCGCAGCCAAACGAGTCTCTGGATTGACGGCGACGGGGAATCCGACGGCTTCGAACAGCGGCAGGTCGGATGAGGAATCGGCGTACGCTACGCACTCCTCGAGACTGAGGTTCTCGGCGTCACAGTAGTCGGACAAAATTTGCGCTCGGGCCTCGCCGGTCGGCGGCACCGTCATCATTTCGCCCGAGTAGGTGCCATCAGGGCGGATGCTCATCTCGGATGCGAAGATCTCGTCGAATAGCGGCTTCAACCCGGCGACGTTGAAGCTCAATGCCCCGGTGATCAGAATTGTTCGATGACCGGCAGCGCGATGTTCCCGCACCCGGCGCATGCCCTCCGGGAAGCTCTTGGTCATGATCAGTTGCGTCATCATCTCGCGAGCATCTTCTTGAATCTGCTCGACAGGGGCATCTTCGTATCGTCGGTAGAAGTGGCGCAGAAAGTCGGTGCGGTCACGCTTGTCGATCTTGAGCAAGTGGGGCGCTTCGATCAACGTGCGCATCACGTAACGCATCCGCTCGGGTTGGTTGAGCCGACGTGTCGCCAGGAACGAGTAGCTCTCGACGACGTTCGAGGCGATCAGAGTGTTTTCAAGGTCAAATGCAACGACGTGGCGCTTCGGGTCAAGCACTTGCTTGCGTAGCCGCGTCATCCGGTCGGTACCGCGGGACTTGCCAGGGGTCGACTTGACTCTTGCGTGCTGCACGATCGACGGGAGGTGAATCTCGTTGACGTAATTCGACCAGTTGATCTGACGCGGATCGAAGGCGAATGCTGCTCGGTCGGCGGCGTTGAGCGAGTCCCACAGCGAGATCAGGTTGTCGACCTGATAGATCGCCTCGCACTCGGTGTACAGACCGTAGAGCTCGACGTATTCGAGCGCCCGTTCGACGTCGAGTCGCTTTGCTTCGAGCGTGGCGGTGAACTCGGCCTGCTTGCCGCGCAGCGGCAGCATGGCGAGCGACTTCTCCGCCTTGGTGAGCACGTTCTTGGCGCGGCTGAGTTGGCCTTCAACGCGGCCACGACCGGGGAATCGCCATTCGGGCACGAGGATCGGCTGGCCTTCGTTGTCGTACAGCGGGTGCTCAGTGAACCAAGAACGGATGTTGTCGACGAGGAAGCGGTATTTGAGCGGATTGATGCCACCCGAGGCGACTTGCGTGATCGCCGGAGCCCGTTCGGGGCCAGCGCCAGCGACGGCGATGATTGCCGCCACGACGATGTCGACCGGGATCACGTCGACCGTTCCCTCTGGCACACCAGGAAACTCGCGAAGCAGGCCTCGGGCGTACGAAATGATCACCGGTTCTGCCATCCGGAAACCGCGGATCCAGCCGGGGAACGGCTCTGCCCATGCCGACTCGATGATCGACGGCCGCACGATCGAGACCGGCACGTTGCCTTTGATGTCGGTCAGCGCCTGCTCGCCAAGTGCCTTGGTGTAGGCGTAGGCGTCGGGCCAGCCGACGCTGGCGGCACGCGAGCGCCCGGCTTCGACGAGTTGATCCTTGACCCAACGCTCACGAAGCTGTTCTGTCTTCGATGCCAGGGCGGGAGCGCCCGCTGCGCCGAGTTCGGCGCGGGCTCCCTTTCGGAACCCCTGCAGGTTCGCGGTCGAACGACTGGCCGCCTCGGCGTCGCCCTTCAGGCGTCGGGCAGCAGTGACTTCGGTCTTCCAGTTGAGACCGATGTCGAAGGGTCCTTGGCTGACGAGTTGTTCCGGCGCGTTGCCGCGACGGTTCCCAGCGACATAGCAGGTCGACACGGCAACCAGGTGCGGAGTGACCGCCAAGGCGTGACACAGCTCAGCGATTCGGGACGGGCCGAGCAGATTGATCTCGACGGCTCGATCGAGCGGCGAGTCGAATGACACGGTCGCCGCCGAGTGGATGATCACTTCGCAGGTGCCAAAGACCTGCTGGTCGATATCGCTGAGCCCGAGTCCGTCAGTACTGACGTCGCCGCGCACTGTCGTGATCCGCCGAGCGGTCATCTCAGCGAACGTCTCGGTGCTTCCAGGTGCGGCGCACTGCTCCCGAAGACGATCAAAGGCTTCGTTCTTCAGCAATTCTTTCTGCACGCGAGTGGCGGCTGGCGTGCGCTGACCCTCGCGCACGAGCAGTACGAGCTCGCAGTCGGGAACCGCCCGCAGCAACCGTTCGACGAGTGCGGTGCCGACAAACCCGGTTGAACCGGTTATCAAGATTCGCTTGCCAGCGAGCGATTCAGCGATCACAATGCTTATGTCTACCATTTGGTAGACAGCTTTGCGAACACCTGAACAACTCGTATGCCCAACGTCGCCCCGACCCGCCAGCGCATTCTCGATGCGGCGCTCGATTTGTTCGGCGCGCGAGGGGTCGACGCGGTCTCGCTGGATGAGATTGCCCGCGATGTGGGCGTCCGCAAGCAGACCGTGCTGTATTGGTTCCCGTCGAAAGATGAGCTGGTGGATGCGGTACTCGAAACGGTAGCTGCGGAACTCGTGGTCGTTATCGACGCAGCCGTGCGGTCCGTACCCGACGATCCCCTTGACCGGATCGATGCCGTGGTGCGGGCGGTGTTCCGTCCAGCGGTCAGGCGCCCAGCGATGCTCGGCCTCGTTCGCGAGGTCAGCCGACTGCCGACTGCGCAGGCCGATCGGCTTCGTCAAAATGTGCAACCGCTGGTAGATCGCTGCGTCGAGTACTTGGCGCTCGAAATGGACAAGGGTCGTCTTCGTCGCGGCGACCCGCGTCTGGTTGCCGCCCTCGCCTACGCCACCGTGACCGGCATCGCCACCGAACCAGAAGCTCTGAGGGCAGTCGGCTGGCAACCGAATTCGGTCGGCCTACGCCACCTCAGAGACGAACTTCGCTCGTTCCTGCGAGCGGCGCTCACGCCAGCGGTGGTGTGACCAGCAGGAATTCAGGCTGGCTCGAACACGGCTCGTTCACCGTTGACAGCGAGGGTGACCTGATCGCCAACGCGATGGATTCCCTCGGTCGACCCGACAAGGTGAGCGGTTACCAACGTGTCGAGGCCACGCAACCGAACGGCGACATCGGTTGACGCGCCCTGGAACGTCTGGCCCACGATGGTTCCGACGAGGCCCGACTGCCCATCGGACGCCATGCTGAGGTCCTCTGGCCGGACCAGCAGGATCACCGAGAAACCAGCGCCGAAATGGTGAGTTCGCTTGGTCGCGATCACCGTGTCGAGCACGCCAACGGTGTTGCTGTCGATGACGGTGGCCGGTAGCTCGTTCATCGAGCCAATGAACCTGGCCACAAACGCACTGGAAGGATGCCCGTAGATCTCGGCCGGTGTACCGACCTGTTCCAGGTTGCCCTGCGACATGACGCCGATCCGATCGGAGATGCCGAGCGCCTCTTCCTGGTCGTGAGTGACGAACAACGTAGTGATTTTCAGCTCGGTCTGAATCCGCCGTATCTCGTCGCGGAGGTTGGCACGTACCTTGGCGTCGAGGGCTGATAGGGGCTCGTCGAGCAGCAGTACCGATGGTTGGATCGCCAGCGCCCGAGCAAGGGCGACGCGCTGTTGCTGACCGCCGGAGAGTTGGTGCGGGTACTTCGTGGCGTGGGCCGTGAGTTGCACCAGTTCGAGCATCTCGGCGACACGTTGACGTCCGTCCGTCCGATCGACCTTGCGCGTCCGTAGTCCATACTCGATGTTGCCGGAAACGGTGAGGTTGGGGAACAGGCTGTAACTCTGAAACACCATCCCCATATTTCGCTTGTGGGCTGGCAGGCGGCTGATGTCGTTCCCGGCAATCGTCACCGTGCCGCTGTCGGCGGTCTCGAACCCGGCAGCGATCCTCAGCGCCGTGGTCTTGCCGCAACCGGATGGGCCGAGCAGGGAGATCAGCTCCCCAGGCCGCACCCCAAGGTCGAGCCCCTGCAACGCCACGGTCTGGCCGAAGGTCTTGCGAATCTGTTTGAAGGTGAGGTCGCTCATGGTCCGAACGGTGTCGTTGGGTTGGTGCCGGAACCCCGGCTGTGCTTACGGCGTGCCCGAACAGCTTTCGGGCGGGTCAGCAGTGTGAGCACCGCCAGCAACACGGTGGTTGCAATCAGGGTGAGCAGAGCGAGTGCGATACCGCCCTGCGGGTCACGGCCGAAGTACTCGAAGCTGAACGTGGGAAACGTTTGTTTGGCGAGCGTGACCGCAATCGTAAATTCTCCGAGCACCACAGTCGCGGTCAGGAACGATGCCGATATGAGGCTTGACGCCAGGTTCGGCAATAGAGCACGCCGAAAGGTCGTTCCCCAACCAGCACCAAGACTTCGAGACGCATCAACGAGTGTGCGCACGTCGATTGCCTTAATGCCCGCATCGATCGCTCGATACGTGAATGGCAACGCCATGATCACGTAGAACGGAACCAGCGCCCACTGCGAAGCAAAAAACCATCGTGCGTTGGCGCGATAGAACGCTGCGACACCGGCCGCTAAGGCAACTGGCGGCACGACATATGGGAGCACGGTCAGGAACTCAACGGCAGCGCGTGCCCTCGGCAGTCGTAGGTGTACGAATAGCCCCGTCGGGACGAGCAGCAGGAGGGTGATGGTCACCGTTGCGGCGGCGAGCTTCAAGCTGATCTGCAGCGTCGGCCAGAAATTGTCCTCCTGGAAGATCCGCTTGACTCCTTCGAACGTCCACTTGTCGGACAATGTCGACCAGTTGAGTAATGGCATCGGCACCTTTTGAAGTGCCTGGCGGGCAGTCGACAACAGCGGTGCGATGAAGAATAGAGCGGCTGCGAGCAGCACGAGGTTTGGACCCAGCCGCGTGAGTCGAGAACGCAGAGGTCGGTTGCTCACGAAGCCTGCCAACGCTCAGCCCGCTTGCGGAGCAAAAGGTATCCGCCCATCGCGATTGCGATCACGATGATCATCCACGTCGCCAGCGCGTACGGGGCAACGGTGCGTCCTCCAACGTCATTGCGAAGACCAAAACTGATCTTTACGGGCAGGACGTTGGCCTGCGTGTTGAGCGCATAGACCGTGGCATAGGCACTAAAGGCATTGGCGAACAACAGCAGGAATCCGCCGAGCATCGATGGTGCCAACACCGGCAGGCCGACGCGACGCCAGTACGTCCACGTCGTACCGCCGAGATTCGACGAGGCTTCACGCCAGGCGGGCTTGAGACCGTCGATCGCAGGCAACGTGACAAGCACCATCAACGGGATTTGAAAGTAGAGATAGACCGTGACCCAACCCCAGAAGTTGTTGACATCGAACCAGCCCGTCTTGTAGAGGTCGAAACCGAGGCCCTCGCGGACCAGCTTGGTGCCGAGACCTTGGCGCCCGAGCAGCGTAATGAACAAGAAGGCGAGGATGATGCCGCCCATGTTGGCGGCCACTCCGCTGAAGGCCGCCACGAGTGAGCGAAGCCAGCGCGGACGAGTTGCCGTGGCAGCCGCGTAGGCGATCAGCGTTCCAAGTACGACACCGAACAACGCTGATATGAACGAGAGTTTGAGCGATCCCCAGAATGCCCGCTTCTCGTCACTCAGTACGTCGAACAGGGTCGTTGTCGAAAAGCCGCCTCCGTCGGCATTGGTGAATGCTTTCTTGACAACCCCCCACGCAGGCAGCAGAAGGAACAGAAAGAGGAAACCAACGAACGGGAACAGGCCCAGCCATGGGCTCACCCGGAACTGACGCCGCGTCGAGGGGGCCGTGCGACCAGCACGGCCCCCTTCGAGCGTGAGCGCGGAGTCGTTCAAGACCGCCGATCAGGCATCTGCAACCATCGGGCCCCAGTTGTCCTGGATCGCCGTGTTTGCCGCGTCAACCTGTGCTGCGGTGAGGAAACTCACCTGCGCCAACAGGTCGGCCGGTGGCAGGTTGGCCTTGGCTGCTTCGTCGATTGCACCGGCGGCCTCGAGCGCACCGAAACGGGCCGGCATTGCACCGCCCTCGAGGTAACCGAGGGCACCCTCGTTGGAGACGATGTGCTCGATCCAGAGCTTGGCGCAAGCCTGGTGCGGTGAATCCTTGACGACGCCTTGGCTGTAGTAGCCGCCGTACACCCCGTCGTCCGGGAAGTTGACTTCGACGGTGAAGCCGGCGTCTTCGATCGCCTTCTTCAGGCCCGGATAGTTGTAGCTCCAGTCGAGGGCGATCGGCGTCTCGCCTGAAATGACGGTGGCCTGCGTGACCTCGGTCGGAATCAGGTTGCCGGAAGCCTTCAAATCAGCAAAATACTGGATCCCAGGCATGATGTCGTCGGCACTGCCACCGTTGGCGAGCGCCGCCGCCATGACAGCGGCAAAGGCCGAACCCGACGTGCGCGGGTCACCGTTGAGGGCGACCTGACCGGCATACTCGGGCTTCGCCAGATCGGCCCATGACTTCGGCGCGTTAGCGACGATCGTCGTGTTCGTGCCGATCGAAATGATGCCGTAGTAGGCGGCAACCCAATTGCCGTCTGGATCCTTTAGGTTGGCTGGGATCTCGGCGTCACTGGTCGGTGTGTACGGCTCCCATAGGCCTTCTTCAACCGCGATTTGGGCCTTGGCGGGGCTGACGTCGAGGGCATCAGGCATGTCGGGCTGTCCGGCCAAGTTGACGATCGCGTCGAGTTCCTCTTGCGATGACGCGTTGGGGTTCTGAACAGGATTTTCGACGCCGGGGTACTTATCACGGAAGCTTTGGAGGATTCCCTTGTAGTTCGCCCACTCGTCGGGCAG
>JANOTN010000316.1:0-3339 GCA_031416375.1 Ilumatobacteraceae bacterium | reverse complement strand
AACAGGTCGGCAGCCATGCCGGCGCAGTCGCCGACGTTGTCGCCGACGTTGTCAGCGATGGTGGCCGGGTTACGCGGGTCATCCTCAGGGATTCCAGCCTCAATCTTGCCGACGAGGTCAGCGCCGACGTCCGCGGCCTTGGTGAAGATGCCACCGCCGACTCGGAGGAAGAGAGCGAGCAGCGAGCCACCAAAACCGAAACCGATGAGGATCACCGACGACGTGTTCTGGAATGCCATGATGATCAAGGTTGCGCCGAGCAAACCGAGGCCAACCGTGAACATGCCGGCCACACCACCCGTGCGGAACGCCACGGTCAACGCATCGGCCATCGAACCGGTCTTGGCGGCGGCAGCGGTGCGGACGTTTCCACGCGTCGCCAGCGTCATGCCGATGTACCCGGTGAAACCTGAGGCGAAACAGCCAAGCAGGAAAGCGAGGGTGCGGAAAATTCCGGATGAAACGAAGCCGAGGCCACCAGATCCAAGCGCTTCTGCAGGCTTGACGATCTCGGTCGACGTCAGGAACACGATCGCCGCAACCGGGATCACGATGTATCCAATCGTGCGGAACTGGCGCTTCAGATAGGCCGCCGCACCCTCTTGGATCGCCAAGGCGATCTCTTGCATCTTGGGCGTGCCCTGGTCGTAGGCCATCACCGATCTGGCGAGGTATAAACCGACCGCAATCGCGATCAGCGCTGCCGCAGCCGAGAGGTACAAGATCGTCCACTCGGCGGTGCCGAGCTCGAACGACTGGTAGCCGCCCTCAGCAATGAGGATCGAAGTGTTCACAGTGTCTCCTGCTTCCGTTCCCGGTCACCACCGGGAGAGATGTCGTGGGTGTGCTGTGGCCCGCGCCGTGATACAACCCGGCTGGGGTAAGCGGCGGCAACGCTACCGGTTAGTACGCCCGAAGCCCCAAACGCGGCGTTTTGCTGTGGCGTCCGAGTTGACTAATTGCACACGGCGGTGGGATCGGGAGCTTCGCCCGTGACGTTCTCGACGGCTTCGACGGTCGGCAGCGTTGACACGGTCGGCTCGTCGGTCGTTCCAGATTCGTCGTTGACGATCGTGGTCGTGCTGCCAACAGGGGTGGCCGTCCTGGTGGTCGTCGTGCTGCCAACGGGGGTGGCCGTCCTGGTGGTCGTTGTGGTGGTCGTTGTGGTGGTCGTAGGGGTGGTCGTGGTGGTCGTCGTCGTGGTTTCGAACTCCTGGGCTGGGGCTTGGGCAAGCGCCGCTTGACCACGGAACACAGCGAGAATCGCCTTCATATTGTCGCCCTCGATTCGGGGCCGCTGAACCGACTGGCCATTGACGTTTTCGCTCGACGACTCGACGACGTACGTGGCGATGTCGGCGGGGTTGAGGGAACGCAGTGTGTTTCCAAACTCGATCATGGTGCGCAGCGACAACCCGCTATCGGTAACGAGATACTCGCGGTTGGTTGTGATCAGAGCTGAAGCAACGTCGGGTTGATACAGACCGTCGCGGATGATTTCAGCGACGACCCGCCGAAGAAAGTCTTGTTGGCGTTTGATCCGCCCGAAGTCGGATGTGCCGTCGGACTGCCAGTTGCCGCTGCCCGCAGGATTCTCGAACTGATATGCCCTCGAGCGCACGTAGGCCAGCGCCATATCGCCATCGAGGGTGACGCAGCCAGCCGTCGGAATGTTGAGGTTCGACTTCCTATCGCGTGCCGGAAACTCGAACGGCACCGTAACGCCGCCGACAGCGTTGACGAGTCTCTTGAATGCGCAGAAGTCGATCTGGATGTAGTGGTCGATCGGGATTCCAAAGTTGAGGTAGATCGTGTCGATCAGCCGGTCTGGGTCATCACGCCGATACTGACTGTTGATCTTGGTCTTACCGCCATTCGGACCCTTGACGTACAGGTCGCGAGGGAGCGAAAGTACGGCCAGCTGATTTGTGTCGGGGTTGGCACGCCAGATCATGATCGTGTCGCTGCGCTCTCCGAGATCGGAACGATCTCCGGTCGAGCCTTCGGCACCGGGACAGTCGTTGTTGTCGGCACCAGTGATGAGGAAGTTGGCGGCGTCAGGCTCGGCCAACACGATCGTGGTGGCATTCGTGTTGGCCCCATTGTCAAGCTGGTTGTTCAGCGTGTTGGCACCGCCGGGCACGATCACTGTCAGGTCGTCCGCACCGCCAAGCCGTGCATCTGGCCGATCGATGGTGACGAGTTGACGCTGCGCCACGACCCATTGGCCAGCGGCAAGCGCTCCGGCGGCCGCAAAACACACGATCGCTGAGACGACCACGGACACGAGCGTGAGGCGTTGCGGCCAGGTACGTCGAGCCTTGGTGGTGGTCATCAGCCCGGCCAGCGTAGTGGCAGCCGGCGCGCCCGCTTACGGCAGGACAACGACTTTGGTGCCGAGCGGTGCCCAATCCCACATGTAGATCGCATCAGCGGTCGCCTGGCGGACGCACCCGCCCGACAGAGCCTGACCGAGTTGCGCGTCGGTCTGGATTGGCCGACCGTATTGAATCGGGATCTCATGCAGCCCGATGTTGCCGCCCTGGGCACCGGTGGCGAAGCGAATCATGAAACGCCAGCAGATCGTCGGGTTGTGTACTGCACATGTGTGCGTTGACCGCGAGTACACGCTGTACGTGCCGACTTTGGGTTGGTTCCACTCGAGCCGACCTGACACGGCATGTGTTTTGGAGACGATCCCGTCGGCTTCGATAGTCCAGACGCGCTGCAGCGATTTGGAATACACCACTCGGCGACCCTCGCCGGAGTCAGCCGGTAAGCCTTCTGGATTCGGGAACGGTGGTGCCAGCGTGTCGGTGACCTGGGACTGGGGTCCCCGGCTCGGTGTCCGCATCGAGCCGGCCGCCGGGGCGTTGATTACCAACTGCGGGGTCGTGGAGGTCGTGGTGGTCGTGGTCGTCGTAGTGATGGTCGTGGTGGTGGTTTCGACGGGGACGGTCACGTCCTGAGCGCCGGCAGCGCTTGCGGTAACCAGAATGACCGCAGCCCCGAGCGCGCACAACGCGACAGCGCGTCCAGACGGTTTCATGTTTGACATGCTACTTCGAGGTCTGCCGGGCGTGGCGGCACTGGGCGTAGGGGCACTCAACCAAGTACAACGACTTTGGTGCCGATGCCGGCCCAGTCCCACATGTAGATCGCGTCAGCAGTTGCCTGTCGGACGCATCCATTCGACAGTGCCTGCCCGAGTTGCGACTCGGATTGCACGGGAACGCCGTCGATTTTGGGGATCTCGTGAAAGCCGATGTTGTCGCCGTCGGGGCCAATCGTGAAGCGCACCATGAATCGCCAGCAGATTTCCGGGTTCTTGATGTTGCA
>JANOTN010000315.1:0-12271 GCA_031416375.1 Ilumatobacteraceae bacterium | reverse complement strand
CAACTTCTGGCGATCGTTGGCAGCCGTGTCACCGGTCCGCATGCCAACCTCTGGGGCCGTGAAGCCGACGCCTAACCGCTCGGCCGCTAGGCCGATCCCGACGAGCGGCGCACGCAGGTTCTTCTCGATGTCGAACGCCAGCGCCCGCAGCGGTGAGATGTACAACACGCGGGTTCGGTGCGTGCGCTCGTCGGGTCGAGGAGTCGTGACCAGACGATCGATCGAGGCGAGGAAGGCGGTGAGGGTCTTACCCGATCCGGTTGGGCTGCAGATCAGCGTGTGTTCACCGGCGATGATGTGCGGCCAGCCTTGGACCTGCGGTGGGGTCGGTTCTGGAAAAGACAACGCGAACCACTCCCGAACTGGCGGCGAAAACGCCTGGAGCACCGGATGATCAGCGATAGCCCCGAGGCTACAGAAGGGCTGTTACCACCGAGTCACAAACCGAGAGGGACACCACGTCCTGCTAGATCAAACCGCCCTCGACACCACGCCTCACCTCTGACCCAGGATGAGAACGCGTAGCCTCGACTGATGGCGCTCAACGACGAACTGGTCAACAAGGTCACCTGGAAGATCCCGAACGCGCTCGCACTGGTGGGGTCCCGGGCGGGCGACGAGTGGAACGCTATGACCACAAGCTGGATCACACAGCTCTCGATGGACCCGGTGCTTGTCGGCATTGGGGTCGACAACACGGCCGTCACCCATCGGCTGATCAGCCAGGGCGGGTCGTTCACCGTCAACCTTTGGTCGGCCGACGAAACCCGCGTGTTCGTGAAGTTCTCCAAGCCGGCGGCGTTCGAGGAGATGACCCTCAACGGGCGGGCAGTCAGCGAAGGTGTCACCGGTGCACCCGTGTTCGACGAGGCCATCGCCTATGTCGACTGCGAGGTCCGACAGACACATGACTTGGGCACCCATACGCTGTTCATCGGCGAGGTGATCGACGCCGGCATCCGCGACGACGACGCACGGGTAGCGTCGATGAGCGACACCCGCATGAAGTACGGGGGCGTCAAGCGACACTGACTCGGTTGATCCAACCGTTGTTATGTATGGCGGTGGCGTGGTCAGGCGAGGCTGGCGCTGAGCGTGATCGTGGTGCCGGCAAGCGCCTTGCTGACCGGGCAGCCGATCTTTGCCGCCTCCGCCGCGTCGGCGAACTGGTCGGGCGTCATACCGGGAACTTCGCCCCGCACCGTCAGGTGGATCCCGGTGATCCCCTCGCCCGGCAGGAACGTGACCTCGGCCTTCGTTTCGAGCATCTCCGGAGGTGTTCCCGACTTGGCGAGCGCGTGCGAGAGTGCCATCGAGAAGCACGAAGAGTGGGCGGCTCCGATCAGCTCCTCCGGACTCGTGCGACCGGCGGGGGTTTCTGCGCGGGACGCCCAGGTGACATCGAAGCCGCCAAGACCTGACGAGTCGAGTTCGACCCGTCCGGCACCTTCCATGAGGGATCCGCGCCAGATGGTGGTGGCGGAGCGTGTGGTGGCCATTGAAACCTCGCTTCTCTCGCGTTCGAGTGGTGGAGCATCACCCTAACGTCTTTATCGGTGTCCCCGATCGCCGGTGCGACCGTCGAATTCGCCGCTTGGCTCGGCGTGCCCAACATCAGCCAGGCGGGGCGAAGAACTCCAGAGCGATGTTGTCGGGGTCGCGGAACGAGAGTCCTGAACCGTACGGCGCGTCGATGATCCCACCGTGCGCGAGGCCGAGCGAGTTCAGCTTGGCCTCCCACTGCTGGAGCTCCGCTCGATCGGCGCAGCCAAACGCCACGTGGTCCAGCCCGGGACGTGACTCGTCGAACGGTGCTGCGCTCGTGGGCGCTGAGTGTTGGTGGATTCCGAAGAGTGAGGAGCCGAGCAGCCAGACGACATGATGGAACGGCCCCGTGTCCTCGTCGAGCACCGGTTGCGCCCCGAAAAGACTGATGTACCACGGCCGACTACGATCGAGGTCGGTGACCGTCACAGCGACATGGGCCAACGCAGGGAACTCGGACATCATGACCTCCGGTGATGAGATTCGGGCGGACCCTAACACATCCCGTCGCACGCCGAAGCCCTGATCCACTGGCTGACGCCGGGCTGAGGTCCTCGGCGCCGTTGCCTGCGGGCCGGACAGTAGTACCTTGAGTGTCGCAACCATCCGTTCAGCCGACGGGAGATACTCGGACAGGAGGGAGCGGATTATGTACCGAAGCACCGTCAGGTTCGTGCTCGACATGTTGTTGCTGGTGTCGGTGGTGGCAGTGGTCGTGACCGGGGTCATCATCGAGCGACTCGACCTCCACCAGTTCAGACTGCACACGCTGACCGGCTACGCGATGACGGTACTCGTCGCCGTCCACGTCGCGTTGAACTGGCGACGGCTCGTCCGTTTCTGGACACCCGGTCGACGGCGTGACCAGGCCCCCACGGCGGCGATCGTCGCCACAGACGCCGGTATCGACGGTGGTTCCGGTGCAGCAAACGACGGACACGGCAGCGACGAGGGCTCCACACCGCCGATAGCGGCGCGCACCGGTCGGTCCCGGCGAGCCGTACTCGCGTCACTCTTCTCGGGCGCCGCAGGTGTCGCCGCGGGATGGATCACCCGGTCAGCTGCGTCTCCCACCCCGTACGACGGCGGCGACGTCGGGCTCTTCTACCACCGGGAGAGCTCCTTAGGTGTGCGGGGCCTGCTGAGCAACGTGCTCAACTGGGGTCGCCAGCCGCCCCGCTACAAGGATTTCGTGGAGCGCGGAGCGATCGCCCTGCCGTCCGTCGCGGCGCCACCTGAGATGAGCCTTGCACAGGCCATGGGGCAGCGGCGGTCACTGCGCGAATACGCCGACAGGGCGATGACTGCCGAGGAGTTGGCCTGGGTGGTGCACGCCGCCACCGGGATCACCGACGGTGCCGGGCTGCGCACGGCACCGTCGGCCGGCGCGCTCTACCCGATCGAGACCTACGTGGCCGTGAACCGCGTCGACGGGATCGACGCCGGGCTCTACCACGTCGACGTCCGGGCACAGGCACTGCAGCCGGTGCGTGTCGGTTCGGTCGGCGGCGACCTGTTGATCGCCGGTCTCGGCCAGGACTTCCTGCGGACGGCACCGGTGGTCCTCGTGCTCACCGGCTATTTCCAACGAACACGCTGGAAATACCGCGAACGCCACTATCGGTACGTGTGTTGGGAGGCCGGGCACATCGCCCAGAACGTGTACCTCGCCGGCGAGGCCGCCGGGCTCGGCGCGTGCGTGGTCGCCGCGTTCTTCGATGACACCCTCAACGACTTGTTGCGGGTGGACGGCCGCGCCGAGGCGGCTCTCGGCTTCGTCGCCGTGGGCCCTCGCTGAGGGTTTGTCCGGGCTGCGATACGCCGAAAGCCGGCTCCGCGAGCTCCGCCGGTGCCAACCCGCAACACGAGCGTCGTAGGATGACAGCATGCCCGCCGCCGGAGAGCACCATCCCGCATTCGAGGAGTACTGCGAATGCATCTTCGAACTGGCTGAGGACGACGTCAACATCATCCAGGCGCGTATCGCCGAACGCCTGAACGTGAGCCGCCCAGCGGTCAGCGAAATGATCCGCAAACTGGAAACCGAAGGACTGCTGACCAACGACGGTGCGATCGTCCTCACGCTTGCTGGTCAGGGGCTGGCAGAACGTGTGGTTCGTCGACATCGGCTCGCCGAACGGTTCCTGACTGATGTGCTGATGCTGTCGTGGGCGGAAGCGCATCATGAGGCCGGCAAGTGGGAGCACATCATGAGCGCCCACGTCGAGGAAGCAATGGACAAACTGCTCGGCTCGCCGACCACGTGTCCGCACGGCAACCCGATCCCCGGTTCTGACTATGTGGCATCAGGCGCATACCCGCTCTCGCAGCAGTCAGTTGGCTCGACCTTTGTCGTCAGCCGAATTCCTGAAGAGCTTGAATTCACGCCTGGCCTGCTCGAATTTCTGGAGGAGAGTTCACTCCGTCCTGGTTGTTCAGGCGTCGTCACGGCAGCATCGCCAGACGGCACGTTGACGATCGAAATCGACGGACGCCACGTGGGCGTCGGCCCGTTTGCGAGTGACCGGATTCTGGTCACGTCGTGATTCGAACTGGTTCGGCGATCGCCGTGTTGGCGATCGTGTGTACGTTGTCGGCATGCGGCACCACGTACATCGACACCGAGGTGACGCTGCCCGAAACCGGCCCGACGACGACCACCACGCTGCCTCCGGTAGCTGCTGACGCACCGCTCGACGAGCTACTCGCCAGCATCGAAACGTTGCTCAGTGACCTCGACGAACAAATCGTCGAAACGATTCACGAAGCGGCCGCCACGTTGGAGCGGATCGACGAACTGTGGTTGGTCGCCGAACGACAGATCCGCGACATCAACCCGGACGACGTCTTCAACTTCGAACAGGCAATCGAACTCGCCGCCTCAGGCGTCCACAGGCTGCGCCCCGCCGACGCCAGCAAAGCCTACAAAGTGTGGGTCACGGTCCACGCCGAGTACGCCTCGCGCTGATTATCAGCGGAGGGCGGCGGGAAGATCGTCTGTTACACCAGGTGTCAGACACCAGGTGTAACAATTGGTCAGCGGAGGGCGGCGGGAAGATCGTCGGTGTGGACGATCGTGAGGCGTTGGGTAGAACGGGTCAGGGCGACGTAGAGGCTACGCAGCCCGTGTTCGTTACCAGCGACAATCTCGGCCGGTTCAACGACGACGACGCCGTCGAGTTCGAGGCCCTTGATCACGCTCACCGGAACAACGGTGAGTGACTCATCGAGGCCCGTCGCGGCAGCACGACCATGGCTCACCCCCGCCGCGGTCAACGCCTCGGAAATGTCGTCACACAACTCGTCTGGTGCGACGACTGCGACGCTGCCGGTTGGAAGTTCTTGCGAGAGCAACCGAACCTCGTCAACGACGCCAGTCAAGATGTCATCGACTCGAACGATTCGAGGACCGACATCGCCGACCCGAACGGACTCGGGAGCCCGCAAACCAGGGGTCGCCGCCGCCATCACCTTGTTGGCCAACTCCATAATCTGGGCCGGGATGCGATAGCCGACCGACAGCCCAATCACCCGCGGTGCCTTGCGGTCCGGCAGGTGCTTGAGCACGTCGGACCAATCACTTGGCGCAAGCGGCCCAGTCGCCTGAGCAATGTCACCGACGACCGTCATCGCGCCGCTGAGTGAGCGACGAGTAGCCATCTTGAGTTGCATTGGGGTGAGGTCTTGCACCTCGTCAATCACGATGTGCCCGTACGTTCGGATCTCGTCGAGGTCGTCAATCTTGCCGCCCCTGCCAACCTTCGGCCCCAGCACTTCGCGGGCATCGTCCAGCAAAGCAACATCGGCCGGTGACCAACGCACGGCATCAACAGACTCGCTGTGCGGGCGATACAGCGACTTGTACTCGTAGTCTTCGAACACATCACCAGCGGCGAGCCTGAGCAGCGCCATCGATCCGAACAGGTCGTGCAACAGGTCGGCGGGAGTCAGCACCGGCCACATCCGCTCGAGCGCGAGGCGGATTTCGGGCAGCCGCCTGACTTCGTTGCGAATCTCGTGTGCCGACACTTCGTTGGCTCTCCATGCAGAGGCCATTGCCGACCAAATCTCGCTCTCGACCCAACGCCGGGCGGCGTTATGGCGACGGAACTTGCGACGCGCCTGCTTGACGATCCGAACGGTGTCGTCAGCTCGCAGCCGCAGGTAACCAGATCGGAACGGGACTACCACGTCTTCGCGCAACGGCCGCTCGCGGTCGGTGATCGCTTTATCGATCACGTCGGACATGTGGGCGTCGCCCTTGATTCTCGCCGTCAACGGTGAATCGACGTCGGCGCCGCGAACTGCAAACTTCACGTCAGGCACGAGATCGGCCAGAACGACCTGCTCGATGCCTGCCTCGCCGAGCGAGGGAAGCACCTGTTCGATGTACTTGAGGAACACCCGGTTCGGCCCGATCACGAGCAGCCCCTGGTCCTCTAACGGGAACCGGTGCGTGTACAGCAGGTAGGCGGCCCGATGGAGGGCCACAACGGTTTTGCCGGTACCGGGACCACCCTGTACGACGAGCACGCCGGCTTGCGGAGACCGAATGATTTCGTCCTGCTCGGCCTGAATCGTGGCGACGATGTCGCCGAGCGTGCCAGTGCGGCCGCGCTCAAGCGAAGCGATCAGTGTGCTGTATCCACGGAGCTGACTTCCTGGCCCATCAGCGGCGTCACCCAAGCCGTCGTCGTGACCGACACCGAGGTGGCCGGAACCGAACAGCTCATCTTCGATCCCAAGCAAGTTGCGACCTTCGACGGCGAAATGGCGACGACGAGCGAGCCCCATCGGCTCACGACCGGTGGCCCGATAGAACGGCTCGGCAACCGGTGCCCGCCAGTCGACAACGACCGGTTCGGCATCATCGGTGGCAACCGCCAGCCGACCGATGTGGTAACTCTCGAGTTCCGATGAGTCGACGATGGTCTGACCGTCATCGTCCACGGCGTAGCGATCAATCCGCCCGAACACGAGCGCCGCATTGCCAAGATCGAGGTCGGTGAGTCGTTTGACCAGGGCTTCGTCGAACGCGTTGCGCTCAAAACGCGCCTGAAAGGTACCGCCGAGGTCAGGCTCAGTCAGGTCACGCAGCTTCCATGCCACCTTTTTGCTGTGCTCAAGGCAGTCGTATGCGTGATCGATGTAGGCCTGCTCGCTTGAGAGGTCAGGGTGGTGTTGCGTCATCGAAGTTGGGGGCCCTCACCGGCGGCCAACCCGCCGGATTTGGTCGATACAGCGTAGCGGCCGGGGTAGCGTCCTCCCCCTGATGAATTCTGTCCCCAACGACGCGCCTGAAGCCCCATTTCTCGCCGCCGCGGCCGGTCGGAAGTCGTCGCATACGCCAGTCTGGTTCATGCGCCAAGCCGGCCGCAGCCTGCCCGAGTATCGAGCAATCCGCGGCGAAGGTTCGATTCTCGACGCCATCAAGCAGCCCGATCTTGCAGCGGCAATCACGCTCCAACCGGCCCGGCGCTATGGCGTCGACGCCGCCGTGCTGTACAGCGACATCGTCGTGCCCGCCCATGCGGTCGGGTTTGGGATTGATGTCAAACCCGGTACCGGGCCGGTCGCCGAATCACCGCTGCGCACCGCCGCCGACCTCGCCCGGTTACGCAGTTTGGAACCTGACGACGTGTCATACGTTGCCGATACGGTCGATCTGCTCGTCAAGGAATTGGCGGATGACGTGCCGCTGCTGGCGTTCGCCGGGGCACCGTTCACCGTCGGTAGCTACCTGATCGAGGGCGCTCCCAGCCGCACTTATCAACACACCAAAGCGTTGATGTACAGCGACGAAGTCCTGTGGCACGACGTGATGGACCGCCTCGCTGAGATGTCGATCACGTTCATTGATATCCAGTTACGTCATGGTGCACAGGCGTTTCAGCTGTTCGATTCGTGGGCCGGAGCGTTGTCGGCCGCCGCATACGAGCGGTTTGTGCTCCCCCATTCGAAGCGTGTGTTTGCCGAGCTGGCGGCTCGTCACCCGGGCGTGCCCGGGATTCATTTCGGGATCGGATGCGATCATCTGCTGGAGTTGATGTACTCGGCCGGGCCACAGATCATTGGACTCGATTGGCGCACATCGATTCAGTCGGCGCGGACTCGGCTTGGGCCTGACACGGTTGTTCAGGGCAACCTCGACCCTGCCCTGGTGTTGGCTGGAACTGAGGTAGCGCTGGCCGGTACTCGTGACGTGCTCACCGACAACGCCGGCCACGCTGGACATATCTTCAACCTCGGCCACGGAGTGCAGCCCGACACCGACCCAGGTGTCCTGGCCGAAATCGTCGCCTTCGTCCACCAAACCACCCGTTCATGTCGTGATCAGCCCAGCATCGACCGATTGAGACAACCGGGGTTCAGCCCGACATGAACGGGGGGCGGGCGGGGCGAATTGGGGTTGTGCTGATGGCGTACGGCACGCCCGGCTCGACCGACGAAATCCTTCCCTACTACACCGACATTCGGCGCGGTCGCCCGCCGACCGATGAACAGCTTGCCGATCTCACCCGTCGGTACAACGCGATCGGTGGCCTGTCGCCGCTCGCAGAACTCACCGAACGGCAGCGTGATGCGCTGCAACACCAACTCGATCTGCTCACACCACAGCGATACACGGTTTCGATCGGACTCAAGCACGCCCACCCGTCGATCGAGGCCGCAGTCGACCTTTTGGCTGCCGCCGGAGTCGAGCGGATCATCGGACTCGTGCTCGCACCGCACTACTCGGCCTATTCGGTTGGCCAGTATCTCGATCGGGCGCGGACCGCCGCTGCCGCGCACGAGATTACTGTCGTCGGTGTTGAGTCTTGGGCGACGGAGTCGGCACTGATCGAGTTCCTCACTGCGGATCTTTCACGGCGGCTCACGGCGATGCCGGGTCGCGCCCACGTGCTGTTCACCGCCCATTCGCTCCCGGAGCGAATCATCGCAACGGGTGACCCTTATCCCGCAGAGCTGCGGTCGACCGCTGAGGCGATTGCCGCCAAGCTCGGCTTGGACGAAGGTAACCAATGGTCGATCGCATGGCAGAGCGCCGGCCGGACACCCGAGCCGTGGCTCAGCCCTGAGATTCTCACCGTGATCGATCAGCTCGGCGCGGACGAGACGACCGACGGAATCATCGTGTGCGCCTGCGGATTCGTCGCCGATCATCTCGAAGTGCTGTACGACCTCGACATCGAGGCCGACCATCGTGCCGATACTCATGGACTTCGTTTCGACCGAACTGCCTGCGTGAACGACACCTCAACCGTGATGGCCGCACTCGCCGCACGCGTGCATGCCGCCGCGGGTGAGTGATGGCCGGCGAGCGGCGGGTTCTCGTGGTCGGTGGCGGGATCGCCGGCCTAGCGGCGGCGATTGACCTCGTAGATGACCCGACGCTGAGCGTCGAACTGTGGGAGTCGAGCGGCCTGCTTGGTGGGAAGATCGCCACGTCACCGTTCGCAGGACTAGAGCACATCGACGAGGGCGCCGACGCCTTTCTCACTCGTGTCCCGCATGCAGTCGAGTTGGCGCGGCGGGTTGGCCTGACCGACCTCACATCACCGACCTACGCCCGTGCCGCCGTGTGGTACAACGGCCTGCACGACATTCCGAGTGGGGTGCTGTTGGGTGTGCCGGCATCGATCCGACCATTCGTCACGAGCGATCTGCTGAGTTGGCACGGCAAGTTCCGCGCCGCCGCCGAGCCGTTTCTGCCCCGTACCGATATGGACGACTCAATCGGGGCGTTGGTGCGGGCCCGCTTCGGGAACGAGGTCCACGAACGACTCGTCGATGCTCTTGTTGGAAGCATCTACGCGACCGACACGGATCGATCAAGTCTTGCCGCTGTGCCGCAGTTGGCCGACCTCGCCAAGCGGCACCGCAGCCTGCTACTCGGGGCCCGTTCGATGCGCCGGGCGGCGAAACCCGCGGGTGCCGGTTCACCGATCTTTGGAGCACCTCGATCCGGTATGGCCGCACTCGTTGATGCCGCCAGCCGGTACCTCGTTGACCGGGGCGCCACGAGTATCACCGGTCGACCTGCAGCGTCGATCGAGCCGAACGGACCAGGGTGGTTGGTCAATGAGGAGCCGTTCGACGCTGTGGTGCTGGCAACGCCGAGTCGGACCACCGCCAGGTTTCTCAAGCCGATTGCCCCGGCGGCGAGCAGCGCGCTGGCCGAGTTCGAGCATGCCGACATCGTGATGGTTCGGCTGGCAATCCCCGAGACAGATTGGCCGGAACGGCTGCGCGGGCGCAGCGGGTACCTCGTGCCGAAGCCCGCCCAGCAACACGTCACGGCCGCCTCGTTCGGCAGTCAGAAATGGGCTCACTGGCGACCGGATGACGGGGCGCAGATCGTGCGGATTTCGCTCGGTCGAGACGGCTCGCCAATCATGCATCTGGGGGACGACGAGATCGTCGAGGCAGTGCTCGATGAAGTCGGCCGCCATCTCGGGATCGATCTCCAGCCGACGCAGATTTCGATTACCCGTTGGGCCGATGCGTTTCCTCAATACCGTCCGTACCACCACAATCGGGTCGCCGCAGTCGAGTCTGGGCTGCCTGACAGGGTTGCGCTGGCAGGGGCGAGCTACCGCGGTATCGGGATTCCTGCGTGCATCGCTGACGGCCAACGAGCGGCGACGATAATCAAGCAATCGATCGCATTTGCCGATGGGTTGCTGTCATGATGGATGCGATGTTTGTGGGAACGGTCAGAAGCAGATGCAGCTCAGGGCTGTTGGTCGGCCTAGTCGCCGGTCTGCTCACCTTGGCTGCCTGCGGCGGCTCGTCTTCTGAACCAGTGGTTGAGGCGGCGGCCACGACCGCGGCAGCACCGACGACCCCGACCAGCACATCCACAACACTGGCACCGACTACCACGACCTCATCGAGCACATCGACTTCGTCCACGACTTCGACCACGACTTCGACCACGACCACGACCACGACCACGACTTCGACATCGACCACGACCACGACCACGACGCTTCCGGTACAACAAACCGAACCGATCGCCCCACCATCCGATTCTCGTGCCAAGGAGCCGGTGATCGAGATGGGGACGATCAGCATCCCCAAAATTGGCGTCGAGATGACGATGTACGAGGGGATTCGGCTCACCACACTCGACTACGGCCCAGGTCACTGGCCAGGCACCGCACTCCCCGGTCAGATCGGCAACGTGGTCGTCGGCGGCCATCGCACGAGCAAGCACAAGGTGTTCCGCAATGTTGATCAACTGGTTGCCGGTGACGAGATCATCTTTACCGACGCCAATGGTGTTCACGTCTACATCGTCAACCGGGTCGAGATTGTGCAACCGACTGACGTCTGGATCATCAACCCGACCGAAACTGCAACGGCCACATTGTTTGCATGTCACCCACCTGGTTCGACCGCCCAGCGGATCGTTGTGTTTGCTGACCTCAAGCCGGTATGACCGGCACGACTGTGGAGCTCATTCGTTTCGCGCGCCCGGCGCGTGCCGCCCTCGGCGGATTGCTCGTGGCGTTCTCACTCCCGCCTTGGGGATGGTGGCCGCTGGCGTTTCTCGGTGTGATCGTGTTCGAACTGGCACTCGGGCCGGAACCAAGCCGCCGACAGCGAGCAGGTTTGGGATTCGCGTTCGGGGCTGTTTGGATGGCGATCGGGTTGGGATGGATGTGGTTTCTGACCGCCCCGGGTTACGTCGTGGTCGTGGCACTTTTCGCCAGCTTCCACGCACTCGCTGCGACCGTTGCGCCAACGGGTCGATGGCGCACGATCGGCCGTCCTGCCGCCCACACACTCGCCGAGATCGTTCGGATCACACTCCCGTTTGGCGGCGTGCCGCTGGCGACGCTCGGAATTTCACAGGCCAACGGACCGTTGTTGGGTCTCGCTCGAATCGGCGGCGTGATCCTGATCACCTGGGTCGTGTTCCAAGTCGGTTTCTCGCTGGCCGGGCCCGCTCCCGCGGTTCCGGCGATTGCCGCCAAACGCCGCAAGACCGCCAAGGGCCAACCCCACGGAGTCGGCGCCCTGGCCGGAATCGTGGTGTTGATCGTGATCGCCGCCGTCGCTCCAGAGGGACGCGATTCGGATACTCAAGCGCTCACAATTGCCGCAGTCCAGGGCGGCGGCGAACAGGGCACCAGCGCTCTGGACGTACCGAGTTCTAGCGTCACCCAGGCCCTGCTTGATGCCACTGCGACGATTCATCCGAGTGAGCAACTCGACCTCGTCGTGTGGCCCGAAAACGGGATCGATGTCGACGGGGAAGCGTTCCCCGGCAGCGCTGATCAGCAGGCTGTTGCCGCCGAAGCGGCGCGGCTCGGCGTGCCGTTTTCTGTTGGTGTGACTGAGGACTCTGAGTTCGCCTCATATCCGACGGCGGGCAGCTTCGTGAATGCTCAGGTGATCGTCCTCCCAGACGGCCAGGTCACCAACAGGTACGAGAAGGTCAAGCGCGTGCCATTCGGTGAGTACGTTCCATGGCGAGGCACGCTCGAGGCGCTTGGCGCCCCACTCGACCAGATTCCATCTGATGCGACGGCAGGGCGCGGCGCAGCCACTATTGCGATGCCTGATGGAACCGAGCTTGGTGTGATGATCTCGTGGGAAGTCTTCTTCGGTGAGCGCGGGCGTGACGCCGCAGACGCGGCGATCCTGATCAATCCAACGAATGGGGCGAGCTACACCGGCACGATTCTCCAGACCCAGCAGGTCGCCTCAAGTCGCC
>JANOTN010000314.1:0-5642 GCA_031416375.1 Ilumatobacteraceae bacterium | reverse complement strand
CGCCGGTTCCGACCGCAACCTGGGCCTCGTTGTCGTGCTGTTTCGACGTGAGCGGCACACCGACCAGTTTCGAACCGCGACGGCCGATCACGACGATCGGCCGATCCTTGCCCTGCTCTGGGTCCTCTTCGAACGCAACCCATGCCCACACCACCTCGCCGGGGTCCGGGTCGCCGTCGATCTGTGGCGAATACTCGACCGTGACGACGCCTTCCGGCGGCACGTTCGTGCGTGAACGAGGTGCTGGTTGCGTTGTCGGTCGACCGGGAGCCGGGGCTGGATGCTTGCCTTTCAAGATGTTGCGGAGTCGGCCACGCAGCATGGCCGCACTGTAGAAGATCTAGCCGAGGTCGGTGGCGAGCAGGTCGTCGAACGTCTCGCGGCGAACCACCAGGCGAGCCTGGCCGTTACTCACGAACACGACCGGAGGACGCGTGATTCGGTTGTAGTTGGAGCCCATCGACTGGCCGTAGGCACCGGTGACAGGCGTGACGAGTAGATCGCCGACCACTGTGTCGGTCGGGAGCTTCGCTTCGAACAACAGCACGTCGCCACTCTCACAGTGCTTGCCGACCACACGCGCAGGCATGTCGCGCTGAGCAAACGGCGAGCGCGGCAGGACAGCTTCGTAACCTGAGCCGTACAGCACCGGTCGCGGATTATCACTCATCCCGCCATCGACCGATATATAGGTGCGAATCCCTGGGATCGGTTTGATCGTTCCGATTGTGTAAAGCGTGATTGCCGCCGACGCAACGATCGACCGACCTGGCTCGACGCTCACGCGTGCCGTCACGCCGAGTGCATCACAGGCGTCGCGCAACACGTTGCCCCACTGCGTCAACGTGGGTGCCTCCTCGTGTTCGACGTAGGCGACGCCGAGTCCGCCACCCAGCACGAGTTCCGGGAGGCCGAGCGGCGCCGCGAAATTCGCCATCACCTCTGCTGCCTTGCCGAAGCTGGAGGCAGCAAACACGTTGGAACCGATGTGACAGTGCAACCCGACCAGGTTCACATTCGGTGATCCGGTCGCCCGCTCGACGGCGCGCGTCGCGTCACCGTTACCCAGGTTGAAACCGAACTTCGAATCGTCCTGGCCTGTGGCAATGAACTCGTGGGTGTGCGCGTGTACGCCAGGTGTGATCCGCAGCAGCACATCAGGAACAGGTCCGACACCTTCTGATTGCAGTAGGTCGAGTCGATCGAGTTCGTCGAACGAATCAACGACGATGTGATCGACACCGGCGACGATCGCCATCCGCAGTTCATCAATGCTCTTGTTGTTGCCGTGCATCACACACGCGCCGGCGGGCACTCCGGCCTGCAGCACGGTGTGTAGTTCACCGCCGGTAGCGACATCAATCCGCATCTGTTCGTCGTATGCGAGTCGCGCCATCGCCTTACAGAGAAACGCCTTCGAGGCGTAGATCACGCGCTCGGGGCCGAAGGCGGCGACTGCCTCGCGGCACCGTTTGCGAATGTGCGTTTCGTCGTAGACGAACAGCGGCGTACCAAACTCGGCGGCGAGGTCATGCAGCGAGCAGCCGCCAATCGTCAACCACCCGTCGTCGCCGACATCAGCGGTGTCAGGAAGCAGTCGTCGAGGGATTGCGCTCACGTCGCCCACCGTATCCTCGGGGCTCACATCGCCGAGGGTGCTTCGATGCCGAGCAGGTCGAGCCCGTGGGCCAGCGTGCGCGCTGTTACATCGCAGATTGCCAATCGGCTCGACTTCGTCGGCTCGTCGGCTTTCACTACCGGACAATGCTCGTAGAACGCCGTGAAGTCCTGCGCCAACTCAAACAGGTAGGTACACAACTTGTGTGGCGAGTAGCTCGCAAGCGTGTCGCTCAGCACCGACGGATAGGCCAGCACTCGACATGCCAGAACTCGTTCCTGCGGTTCGGCGAGCACCAGCGCTTGCCCTCGCACGGCGTCACGCCCGACGCCGGCGCGCCGGAAGATCGAGCAGATCCGCGCGTGCGCGTACTGCAAGTACGGGGCCGTGTTGCCTTCGAAGGCAAGCATCCGATCCCAGTCGAAGACGTAGTCCTTGACCCGGTCACTCGAGAGGTCGGAGTACTTGACCGCCCCAATCCCAATCATCCGAGCTACCTCTGACCGGGCCGTGTCGTCGAGATCGGGATTCTTCTCGGCGATCGCTGCGCTGGCACGCTCAACTGCCTCGTCGAGCAACTCGATCAGCTTGACCGAGTCGCCTGATCGGCTGCGCAGCATCTTGCGATCCGCACCGAGCACACTGCCGAAGGACACGTGCACCGCCTCGGTCGGCGGCTGCAGCCAACCAGCCATGCGACACACTTCGAAGACCATCTGCAGGTGCTGCGCCTGGGGCGCCCCGATCACGTAAAGCATCAGGTCTGCGTTGCGTCGCTCAACTCGATCGAGCACACAGGTCAGGTCGCTGGTGGCGTAGTTGAAACCACCGGTACGGGCCTGGATGATCAGCGGAAGTGGTTCGTTCTCGCGGTTGGTGAACCCGGGCGGGAACACGACCTTGGCGCCGTCGCTCTCCTCGAGTAGACCGGCCTCGTCCAAGCGTTCCAGCGTTGCCGGCATCAACGGTTGGTAGCGGCTCTCGCCTGCCAGGTCGTCGTCGGTGAGTAGCACACCGAGTTTCGAGTAGACGATGTTGAAGTACTTGGTCGACAGCCCAACCAACCGATGCCACAGTTCGAGCGTGTCTGCGTCGCCGGCCTGGAGCAGCACGACCCGTTGGCGCGACCGGTCTTGGAACTCCTCCGACTCGCTGAACTTGGCGTTGGCCTGCTTGTAGAAGACGTCGAGATCACGCTGAGCGAGGCCATCGGCGGCGACTTCTTCGCCAACATCGAGCAGGTGCTCGATCAGCATCCCGAACGGGCGACCCCAGTCTCCGATGTGGTTTTCTCGCAGCACGGCGTGCCCCATGAACTCGTGCATCCGCACCAGGGCGTCACCGATCACCGTTGAGCGCAGGTGACCGACATGCATTTCCTTGGCAACGTTGGGTGCCGAGTAGTCAACGATCACCGTCTTGGGCTGTTCGGCGGCAGCAATCCCGAGTCGGTCGTCAAGAGCGACGTTGGCCAGTTCAGCGGCAAGGAAGGCGGGTTCGAACGTGAGGTTGATGAACCCCGGCCCGGCGATCTCGACGGCGCGACAGACATCGGTCAGCACTCCGGCGTCGATCACGCGTTGAGCAATGTCACGCGGGTTCGCGCCCAGTTGCTTGGCGAGCGCCAACGATCCGTTGACCTGCGCATCGGCACGATCCGATGTCCGCACCACCGGGTCTACGTCGGGCCGGCCCGCTATCTCGGCAAACACTGGAGCGAGCAGGTCGGCGACGATGAACAGCGGATCAGACACGGCATCCATTCTGGCCGAGCGAGCACCTCTTCTCCACCGACAGTTCTCCACCGACAGTTGCGCACCGACAGTTCCCCACCGACAGTTCCCCACCGACGATTGACCGCAGTGCGAGCATGAAGGCCACACGCTAGATTCGACATGCCGCGTTTCGCGGCCCCCGCCCTCGTAGCTCAGGGGATAGAGCATTGGCCTCCGGAGCCATGTGCGCAGGTTCGAATCCTGCCGAGGGCACTCGCTGGATCGATGCCGGGGGCCGAAATTCCCGGCGGCGCGGACTTATGACTCTGGCAAGCCGGACGCAATGGTCGCATTCTCGTTGTAGGAACGCGATGCACGCGCGCTCGAACCGGAGGGACCTGATGGCTGACGAACAGTATGAGATCCTCGTCGAGGAACTTGACGAAGCGGCCTGCCGGCGTCTCGTATCGCGGGAAGCGTTCGGGCGGATCGGGTTCGTGCACGGTGGCGAGGTGATGGTGCTGCCAGTCAACGCGGTCGTGATGGCTAACCGAGTGGTGTTTCGGACCGCCGATGACACCATGTCGGCGGAAACTCGATCGCCATCCACATCGACGTGCGGTTGACCGTTCTGGCTGCGGAGATACCGGCCGGTCGCCGAGTCGAACATCCATTTCGTCGTCACACCATCCATCGCAACAATGACCTTCGTCGCCGCCGTCGCAACCACCTCGAGCACACTGGGATCGGTTCACTCCGGGCGGTCGAATCTGAGCAGGAGCAACAGGCCGCGATCAGCGCCAGCCCGTCGACGGCGCGACTGATCTACGCCGTCGCTCGTCACGAATGGTGAATCGATTCACGCCGACCTCACATAAACCCTGATCGTTTACGAGTCTGAGTCGGAGTTGGTCAGTCCCAAGGCGCGCCGGAGCGCCCGCGATTGCGGGGTGGCCGCTGGTGTTGGGAGCCCGGCTAGCACAGTGTTGGTTGGTGTTGTTCTGCTGGTTCGGTTCGCCGGCTGGGTTGCCGGTCGATCGTCGATTCGGTGTGCCAGATCGTGCCGTCTGGCCGTCGCCAGGTGGCTATCCGGCCTTCGGTCATGGTGAGTTGCCAGCCGCCTTCGTGGACCAGGTGGTGATGCTTCTCGCACAACGGGAGAAGGTTGTTGACTGCTGTTTTGCCGCCGTTGCGGAAGAACTCAATGTGATGCATCTTGCAGTCATCAACAATCGTCGTGCATCCGGAACGTTTGGTGTCAGACACCAAACGTTCCCGTCGCCAAACGTCGAGTCGTCTGGTGATGAACGTTTGGTGTCTGACACCAAACGTTCCTCCGATTGTCCGACGTCGAGGACTTCGCCGTTACCGGCGAGTACGACTGGGAACACGTTGGCGTCACAACACAAACGTCGGACGGTTGAGACTGGGATTGGTGTCCCGTTATCGAGTTCGCAGATGCTGTTGGCGTGTAACCCGTCGCAGATCGTCTGGTAATCGATGAGCACACCGACCTGCGGGACACGTGACACGGCATCACCCGAGGCGACAGTGGCGATGAACGCCTCGACTTGGAGTTGATCGAATGGTGTGTCCCCGTCGGCTTGACGTAGCGAAGCCAGTTTGGCGTTGACTGCGGTCCAGAGTTCGGCGTCACGCACCGGGTCCAACGTCAACAGGGTGTTTCGCATCCCGGTGACTTTGTTGGTCCACTTCCTGACCGACGAATTCTTGCGTTGTTGATTGAGGTGGTGCCGCCGTTGCGGAAGAACTCGATGTGATCCATCCGACAATCATCGATGACCGTTCTGCAACCGAACGTTTGGTGTCAGACACCAAACGTTCCCGTCGCCAAACGTCGAATCGTCTGGTGATGAACGTTTGGTGTCTGACACCAAACGTTCCTCCGATTGTCCGACGTCGAGGACTTCGCCGTCACCTGCGAGCACGACCGGGTACACGTTGGCGTCGCAACACAGGCGGCGGGCGGTGGAGACTGGGATTGGTGTCCCGTTGTCGAGTTCGCAGATGCTGTGGGCGTGGAGGCCGTCGCGGATTGTTTGGTAGTCGATCAACACCCCTACTTGCGGGACACGGCTGACAGCGTCACCCGAAGCAACAGTCGCGATGAACGCCTCGACTTGGAGTTGTGCCCATGGTGTTGCGTTGGTTCCGTCGGCTTGACGCAGCGAAGCAAGTTTGGCGTTGACCGCTGTCCATAGTTCGGCGTCACGCACCGGATCCAACGACAGCAACGCGCTGCGCATCCACACCCGCCATATCGCCACAACAACCACACGTCCTCAACC
>JANOTN010000313.1:0-24932 GCA_031416375.1 Ilumatobacteraceae bacterium | reverse complement strand
GTGTGGTGGTGGGTGCCAGTGTGGTGGTGGGTGCCAGTGTGGTGGTGGGTGCCAGTGTGGTGGTGGGTGCCAGCGTGGTGGTGGGTGCCAGCGTGGTGGTGGGTGCCAGCGTGGTGGTGGTCGTGGTCGTGCCGCTGCCGATGCACAGGTGCGACAGGACGAACTTGGCCTCTGGCGTGGCGGGGCTGATGTCTGCGAAGGACGTGGCTACGACGATGTCGTTGAGTGCGTACGCATTCGGCACTTGGACGAACACATTGTCGGCCTGAGTTCCGTTCCGGATGATGTCAGTGCCGTCGAATGTGAAGACCGTTCCATCAAGGTCGAGCGTGATCGACACGAAAGTGAACGTCCCGTTGTTCGGGGCCACAATGAAATGCCAATAGGTGTTGACGGTGTCAGGACAGTCGGTTCCTCTCGGGGCATCGTCGTTATGCAATGGAACGCGCTGCGTCGCGACATCGACCCCGGCGACCGAGCCTGACGAGATTCCGACTCCCATCGTTGCGATACCCAGGACTGCAACCACGGCCCCGGACATGGAGCGCAGGCTGCGGCGTGATGATGATTGTGTCAGCTTGATGGTCATTGTGTGCTCCCGCTCGACAAACTAACGCTGAGCGTAGCCATAAACGTGATCGCGTGTCAGCAAATACTCATTATCTTGACGAAACCGTTAACTCTGCGACCCCAAAGGTGCGGTTGGTGTGAAGGCGAACGCGGTGTGTGACTGCAACCTGGAACCGTTCCGCTATGTAGTCGTGTCGCGAAGCATCCTCCGAAGGATCTTGCCGCTCGGCGATTTCGGGATGCTGTCGGTGAACTCGACGATCCTGATGTGCTTGTAGCTCGTGACGTGCTCGGCGACGTAGGCCTTGACCTCGTCCACTGTCAGGGTGGAGCCGGGTTGGCGAACAATGAAAGCCTTCGGGAGTTCGCCGGCCTCCTCATCAGGCACACCAATCACGGCGACGTCGGCAATCTGTGGATGCGAAATCAGTAGCGCTTCCAACTCGGCGGGCGGGACCTGGAAGCCCTTGTATTTGATCAGTTCTTTGAGACGGTCGACGATCGAGACGTGGTCGTGTTCGTCAATCACGGCGATGTCTCCGGAGTGCAGCCAACCATCCTCATCGATCGTGCTGCGAGTTGCCTCGTCGTTGTTGAGATAGCCCTTCATGACCTGAGGGCCTCGGATCCACAATTCGCCCGTTTCGCCGACCCCACGATCTTCGCCGGAGTCTGGGTCAACGATTCGAATTTCAGTATTCGACACAGTCACCCCCGACGTTCCCGGCCGGAAGTCGCCAGGTGGCGTGCAGTGACTGACCGGACTCAACTCGGTCATCCCGTACCCCTGCGCGACTTCACAGCCGACCCGTGCCGAGGCCTCAGCCGCGAGTTCCGCTCCGAGCGGTGCCGCACCGGAGAAGATTTGCTTGAGCGACGACAGGTCGAACTGATCGACGAGCGGGTGCTTCGCAAGAGCCAAGACAACTGGAGGTACCACGGGGAAGCGGGTGATCCGATGCTGTTGGATCAGCGTCAGCGCCTGCTCAAGATCGAAGCGCGGTTGCGTCACGGTCGTGACTCCATGGGCGAGCAGACCATTCATGAGGATCTGCATCCCGTAGATATGGAAGAACGGGAGGAACGCTAACGCAACCTCACCCTCGCGGTCATACGTGATCGCGTGGTCGCACTGGCAAATGTTGGCGACCAGGTTGTAATGCGTCAGCATCACACCTTTCGGGAGGCCGGTCGTTCCTGACGAATAGGGGAGCACTACAACCGATTCGTGCACGTCAATGGGAACCTGAGCGATGGGCTCACCGAACAGCGACATTGCGTTCTCAGTTCCTTCGGCTCCATCGAGCGTGTACAGCGTCGTGATGTCGGTACCTTCGATCGCTTGGCGAGCAACGTCGGCGAACATGCCGACTGTGACCAGCCAGGATGCACCAGCATCTTGCAGTTGAAACCGCACCTCATGCGCTCCATAGGTCGGATTTACCGTAGTGACGGTGCCACCGGCCACGGCGACGCCATGGAACACGATCGCGTATTCGGGCACGTTGGGTGCCATCAGGGCGAGCGTGTCGCCCGGCTGGAAACCGCTGGCGACCAGACCTCCTGCGAAACGGTGAATCAGGTCGCTGAGCTGGGCGAATGTGTATGTGCGGCCCGACGGTCCGTCGATAATCGCCGCTCGATCCGGAATCTCGCTGGCACGACGAAGCACAAATTCGGTGATCGCCACCTCCGGTATCACGACGTCAGGCAACGGGCTCCGGTGAATCATCATCCCGGGAGATTAGGCGACGTCGACGCAGCGTCTCGACTCAAAGAGCCGATCGGGCGAGTTCATTCAAGAAGTCTCGTGTCGCGCCTGCCGAGTGTCGACGCCATACGGCAACGGGATCGTCGCCACCAGCAGTCACAGTCGTGAGGGCATCGAGCGCCGATGCGAGCGCGGCTCGCTGCGCCAGCACCAGCGAGTCGATCGGCAAGCCGACGCGTGAGCGCAGGGCGAGTTTCAACAAGAACTCGGTGCGAACCTGCCTGACGTGCTCGACTGGCTGCTCGAGCCAATCGAGAGCCACCCGTCGCCCCCTGGGAGTCACTGTGAGGTCGGCGCGTCGGCCAGTTTGCGTTCGTTTGACAAGACCGAGATCAGCGATTCTGTCGAGCGATCGATACGTGAGCGGCCGCGTCAACGACCAGATTCGACCGAGTTCCCCCGTTGGCTCGAGTAGCCGGACGATCGCCCAACCATGCGTCCGGCCCTCGCCGACGATCGCCAGGCAAACATGGTCGGCGAGCGAGAGCGGCTGTTGCTCCATGATGTGACTCTAGTCGCCGATGGCATCTTAGTCAGTAACTGACTAGTGTGACGGCAGTGATCCCTCGCCCTCGAGTTTTGGTGTTCTCCATCATCGGGTGCACAGCGGTGGCGACTGCGTTGTCTGCCTGTGGCAGGCCAGACTCCGGCACCGAAACCGTCAACGTGTTTGCTGCATCGTCGCTCACAGACGCCTTCGCCGGCATCGAATCCGCGTACGAGACGGAGCATCCCGAGACCGACGTGGTGATCAATTTCGCCGGATCGTCGGCGTTGGCGGCGCAGATTCGCGAGGGGGCTCCGGCCGACGTGTTCGCGTCGGCAGACCGAGCAACCCTGGAAACGGCGATCGCCGCCGGCGATGTCGATGGTCCACCGCAGGTGTTTGCCACCAACACGCTTGTGATCGCGGTCGAGTTGGACAATCCGAAGGGCATCGAAGAGCTGAGCGATCTCGGCGACCCTGATCTGATCGTCGTGCTCGCCGATCCGGCGGTTCCGGCTGGCAAGTACGCCGCTCAAGTGTTGGCGAAGGCAGGGGTGTCGTTGGTGCCGGCCTCGTTGGAGCAGAACGTTCGGGCCGTCTTGTCGAAAGTCGCGCTCGGTGAGGCAGACGCCGGAATCGTCTATCGCACCGACCTGGCCTCCGAACCCAACGCGCAGGCAGTCGATATCCCGGGAGACCAGAATGTGATCGCAGAGTATGTCATCGGCCCGGTCGCTGTGGCAGACGAGCTGTCGAACGCCGACGCTCAGCAGCTGATTGATTTCGTGCTCGGTCCCTCCGGTCGATCGATTCTCGAAGAGGCAGGATTCCGGCTGCCGTGAGAGCGCCTTCCCGCGTATCGGCCCGGCCATCACGATCGATCTTGGCGCTCGGACTTTTCGGAGCATTGTTCTTCGGATTACCGTTCGTTGCGTTGCTGGCGAAGGCGCCATGGTTGTCACTGCCCGATTTCGTTGGTGATGACGCCGTCCGGTCAGCGCTCTGGCTTTCACTCGTCACGTCGCTGGTCACCACATTGCTGGCTGTTTTGTTGGGAGTGCCGCTGGCATGGGTGCTCGCTCGGAGTGAGATTCCTGGCCGTCGATGGTTACGTGCACTGTGTACGTTGTCGATGGTGCTCCCACCGGTGGTTGGCGGTGTGGCGTTGTCTTTGGCGCTGGGACGGCGAGGCATCGTGGGTGGTCCGTTGTATGACCTCTTCGGGGTTTCATTGCCCTTCGCGACATCAGCCGTAGTCGTCGCCCAACTGTTCGTGGCGATGCCGTTCCTGGTGCTCACGGTCGAGGCAGCGCTGCGGTCGCTTAACCCTGCAAAGGAGGAGGCCGCTCGAACGCTTGGCGCCTCGAACTGGTACGTGTTCCGACGAGTCACCATGCCATCGATCCAACCGGCCGTGGTCTCTGGACTCGTGCTGACGTGGGCGCGAGCGCTCGGCGAGTTCGGAGCAACGATCACGTTCGCCGGAAGTTTTCCAGGCACCACCCGTACCGTGCCGCTGGCTACCTACTTGGCGCTAGAGAATGATCCTGATCAGGCGATTCTGCTGAGCCTGCTGCTCGTGGCGGTTTCCTTCGGGGTGCTGGTTGGGCTTCGAGATCGTTGGGTCGGAGCGGCGTTTGGGGGCGGGGCGTGAGTTTACGACTCGACATCGGCGTCGATCTCGGAGATTTCTCCCTCACGGCAGCGTTCACGGTTGAACGCGGTGAGACGGTTGCGTTGGTCGGCTCGAATGGTGCCGGCAAGTCGACGGTGTTGAGGGCGATCGCGGGTCTACAACCGATCGATCGCGGTCAGATCGTGTTCGACGGAACGGTGTGGGACGATCCGTCGACCGCTACCTTCGTCGCTCCCGAGCATCGTCGTGTCGGCGTCGTGTTCCAGCAGTACCTGTTGTTCGATCATCTCACGGCGCTTGACAACGTGGCGTTTGGTCTCCGGGCTCGGGGCGTTTCGGCTGCTGAAGCAAGGCGCCGTTCGCGGGTGTTGCTCACCGATCTTGGAGTTGTTTTCGTTGCACCCCAGAAGCCGGAGACACTTTCGGGCGGCCAAGCACAGCGAGTCGCGCTCGCTCGTGCGTTGGCGATTGATCCCGAAGTGTTGTTGCTCGACGAACCGTTAGCCGCCCTTGACGTCGAAGCGAGAGCTGCAGTCCGACGAGACCTGAAGGTACGCCTCGATCAGACTGACGCGGCCCGGATTGTCGTCACACATGACCCCGTCGACGCCTATGCGCTCGCCGATCGGGTGATCGTTCTGGAGCGGGGCTGCGTCACCCAATCGGGCACAATGTTCGACCTGGCATCAGCGCCGCGGACGTCATACGTTGCCGAGTTGCTGGGTACGAATTTGATCCGCGGCGTCCTACGCGGCGATCTGCTGGTGACCGCAGCAGGTACGGAGCTCGTCGTCGGTGCTCACGATCTCGCTGATGGCGAGGTGCTCGCTGCCGTGCGCCCACAGGCGATCTCGCTGCATCGCGAACGGCCTGACGGCAGCCCTCGGAACGTGTGGCAGGCGGAGATACTGAACATCGATCGCGGTTCTGACCGAGTACGAGTCCGTCTCGGATCACCGTTTGCACTGGTCGCTGAGGTAACACCATCTGGTCTCGCGGTACTCGAGCGAGGTGTCGGCGATCAGGTGTGGGTCTCGGTCAAGGCGTCAGAAGTCAACATGTCGCCCACGTAGCGAACGGCTGGCGCGAAGCAGCCCGTGAGATGGTTCCGATTGACCCGGAACGGGTTTTGGGATCGGGAGCCAGGGTCTGTCGGGATCCGACAGCCTTGGGTCTGATACCCCTAGTTGCATCTCACGGACTGAGATCATTATCGCGCCACCGATGCCGAAACGCAAGAGCTCGTCTCAGATTGCGGCGACCGCATCTGCCAGGCCGATCTTGTCGTCGATCACGATGTTGACCATTCGGCCAGGGATCACGATGACCTTCCTCGGTGTGCCTCCGTCGAGTGAGGCCACGATCCGCTCGTCGGTGAGAGCGGCGGCCTCGACGGCTGCCATATCAGCATCGGTGGCGACCGTGATTCGGCCGCGGACCTTGCCGTTGACTTGAACCGGGTACTCGATCGTTTCGTCGACCAGATACCTGGCGTCGGCGACCGGGAACGACACGTACGTGATCGTGTCGGTGTGACCAAGCTTGCGCCACAACTCCTCGGCGACATGCGGAACGAGCGGGGCAGCCATCAACACCATCGGCTCGGCGACCTCGCGTGGCGTCGTCGGCAGCTTGGTGACGGCGTTGTTGAGTTCGATCAGTTTGGCGATCGCTGTGTTGAACCGAAGTGCGTCCATTTCAGTGCGGACGATGTCGATTGTGCGGTGCAGCAGCTTGCGTGTCTCCTCATCGGCAGGTGCATCGGTCACAACAGAATCTCCGGTCGTTTCGTCGGCGATCGTGCGCCACAGCCGCTGTAGGAAGCGGTACATGCCAACGACGTCACGTGTCTCCCACGGGCGTGACGCATCGAGCGGGCCCATCGCCATCTCGTACAGGCGGAGAGTGTCAGCCCCGTACTCGTCGTACATCTCGTCGGGGGAGACGGCATTTTTGAGGCTCTTGCCCATCTTGCCCCACTCGCGGGTGACCGGTTCGCCCTCGTAGAAGTAACCGCCGTCGCGTTCCTCGATCGAGAGCGAGTCGACGTAGATCTCGCGCTCATCCTTGAACGCTGCAGCCAGGATGTAGCCCTGGTTGAACAGTCGGGCGTACGGCTCTTTTGAGGACACGTGGCCCAGGTCGAACAACACCTTGTGCCAGAAGCGGGCGTACAGCAGGTGCAGCACGGCGTGTTCGACGCCGCCGACATACAGGTCGACACCGCCGGGATGATCAGGTCGTACGTCGGTGCGCGGCCCCATCCAGTACTGCTCAACAGCCGGGTCAACGAAGGCCTCGGCGTTGGTTGGGTCGAGGTAACGCAGCTCGTACCAGCACGAACCGGCCCACTGGGGCATCACGTTCGTGTCGCGGCGGTACTGCTGCGGGCCGTAACCCAGATCGAGCGTAACGTTGACCCAATCCTGCAGCCGATCGAGTGGGCTTTCGGGGTTCGAGAACTCGTCGTCCGACTCGAACGTACGAGGCGAAAAACTTTCCGTCTCCGGCAGTTCGACCGGCAGCATGTGGTCGGGAAGTGCGTGCGGGTTGCCATCGACGTCGTAGACAATCGGGAACGGCTCGCCCCAATACCGCTGGCGGCTAAACAGCCAATCGCGCAGCTTGTAGTTGATCGTCGCCTCGCCGCGCCCGTTGGCCTCCAACCAGGCGTTCGTAGTGGTGACGCCATCCGCCGTGGTGGCGATGCCGTTCAGGTCGAGCGTGTCGTTCGATGAGTTCACATACGGCGCGTCGCCAACGAAAGCGATGGGCCATGTCGATGTGTCGAGCGACGACTCGATGCCCTGGCCCACGAACCAGGACTGCGGTGGCTGCTGGATTGCCGGGATATCGAGTCCGAACTTGGTGGCGAACTCGAAGTCGCGCTGATCGCCGCACGGTACCGCCATGATCGCCCCGGTGCCGTAACCCATCAGCACGTAGTCGGCAATCCAGATCGGGATCGGGCTCCCGGTCAACGGGTTCGTCGCCTGGGAGCCGGTGAAGACGCCGGTCTTCTCGCGGGTCTCGTCCTGTCGGTCCATTTCCTTCTTGGTGCCGGCAGCCGTTCGATATGTGGCGACAGCGTTGGCTTGGTCAGGCTTGGTCAGCCGATCGACCAGCGGATGCTCGGGGGCGAGCACCATGAAGGTGGCCCCGAAAAGCGTGTCTGGGCGCGTGGTGAACACGGTGATGTCGCCCGCGTCGCTGGCAAAATGGACGCGGGCACCGGAACTGCGACCGATCCAGTTGCGCTGCATCGACTTGATCGCGTCAGTCCAATCGAGCAGTTCGAGATCGTCGATCAGCCGATCGGCATACGTGGTGATCCGCATCATCCATTGGCGCATGTTGCGCTTGAAGACGGGGAAGTTGCCGCGGTCGGAGCGCCCGTCGGCTGTGACTTCCTCATTGGCAACGACGGTTCCCAAACCAGGGCACCAGTTGACCGGCGCCTCGCTCACATACGCCAGGCGATGACCATCGATGACCGCGTTCTGCTCGGTGATGGACAAGTCAATCCAGAACTGACCGTCCGGCGTCGCCCGCTCGCCTGATTCAAACGCGGCGATCAGTTCGGTGATCGGGCGCGCCTTCTGCAGGTCAGTGTCGTACCAGGCGTTAAAGATCTGATTGAAGATCCACTGTGTCCAGCGGTAGTAACCGACATCAATCGTCGACACGCTGCGGCGCTGGTCGTGAGCCAGCCCGAGCCGTCGCAGTTGTCGGCGATAGGTGGCAATGTTCTGCTCGGTCGTCAGACGCGGATGTTGGCCGGTCTCGACGGCGAACTGCTCGGCCGGCAGCCCAAACGCGTCGAATCCCATGGTGTGCAATACGTTGTGGCCCGTCATCCGCTTGAACCGACCAAACACGTCGGTACCGATGAAGCCGAGCGGATGTCCAACGTGGAGGCCAGAGCCCGATGGGTACGGAAACATGTCGAGGATGAACAGCTTCTCGCCCCGTTCGGCGGTCTTGTGCGGATCGGCGAGCGGCCCGGCCGGGTTCGGTGTCTCAAACGTGGCGTGCTCGTCCCACCAATCCTGCCAGCGGCTTTCGATCTCCTGAGCGAGCGCCACCGAGTATCGGAATGGAGGAATGTCAGTCGCTTTGGGGTCAGTCTGCTTGTTCATACCGACCATCCAGCCTATGAGGCCTGGCGTCACGTGGCGACGTATCGGACGTCGGCGCCGAGTCGTTCGTATGTCGTCGCCGCTCGTGAGTCCCTGGTCAGCAGGATCGCGCCGTGATGTGCTGCTGTAGCGGCGATCAGCGCGTCGTATGTCGAACCACCGGCGATGCGGACCAATGCGAATCGTTCGATCAAGTCCGGGAGCTGATCGACTGGTACGTCGAGGATACGGGCGGCATACGAGCGCACTGCCGTGGCCGCGGCCGCAGGGGTGACGGTGAACGGCTGCGGTAGCCGTGTCAACACCGAATACAGCTCAATCAGCACGTGGCCGACGGCGGCATCAACGAGACCCGCCGACTCGTGGCAGGCAGCGTGAAATTCGTGGTCGGCGACGATCGCCGGGACCAGGACACTCGTGTCAGCGACGATCACCGTCGGGTCTGCTCGAGTGTTGCCCGCACGATCTCATCCGTGAGCTTCGGCAGTTCTTCGTCGGCAACGATGACGGCGCGGCCATTTCGGTATTCGACACGTTTTGCCACACTGGGAGGAGTGATTGTGACGCAACCGTCGACGAGTTGGATCTCGACGTCTCCGCCGTCGCCCAAACCGAGCGCCTCACGGAATGGTTTTGGAAGTACCAGTCGTCCGGCGCGATCAATGGTTGTTCTCATGGTATAAAGCTACCATACAACTGCCAGAATTCGAGTTAGTGGGGGCGGGCGAGGCGTTCGAGGATGTCGGTGGGCACGAAGTTGATCAATTCGGTGGTCTCGGCTTCGGCGAGGTCGGCGTACGTTTGGCTGACGCCATCGGGGTCGAGTTGGCCGACGGTGATTCGCTGCTTGAGGGCTTGCATGAAAGCGACTTCCTCGGCTGACGCCGTGGTGATATCGAACCAGTCGCCTGGGTCGTCGACCATTTTGTCGTTGAACCCTGTGGCGAACGGTCCAGGGTTGATCAGGGCGACGTCGATCCCGAGTGGGGCGAGTTCCAGCCGGAGCGCAGAACCCATTGCCTGAAGGGCATGTTTCGACATCGCGTATGGCCCAGATCCGGCCCCTGCACGCACTCCCGCGATTGACGACACGATCAGAATCCGACCTGATCCGCGCCGTTTCATCTGGGCAACGACACGCTGTGTGACAGCCAACGTTCCAAACACGTTGACCTCGAACGTGCGACGAACGAGATGCATCGGCACGCGTGCCAGCGGCCCGGTTTGGCCGTAGCCGGCATTGTTGATCAGTACGTCGATCTCCCAATTGTCGAGCGTGCCGATGTCGTCTTGCTCGGTGATGTCGAGTTTGGCGACCTCCAACTCTGGGTGAGCGCCAGACATTTCGCGGGCCTCGCGGTCGGTGTAGGTGGTGGCGATCACGCGATGTCCGCGGGCAGCCAGTTCGACTGCAGCACCTCGCCCGAATCCGCTTCCTGCGCCGGTGATCAACACGGTTTTTGACATGAGATGTCTCCTGGTTATGCAATCTGGACATCGAGCACGGCTTGGTGCCCGTAGACCTCAACTTGTTCGAGTGCGCGTTGCAAAGCCGACGGTAGTTCCTCGGCATCGTTGACTGTTTCAGACCACGCTCGACACGATTCGGCGACGAGTCGGAAGTCGGGACTCGGGGAGAGTCCGGTGAGTGGCATCTGCTCGGCCTTTGCGGCATAGCCGGTTGGATACATGCCAGCCACCGACTGCTTGACAGCGCCATACCCGGCGTTATTGAGAATCACGGTGAGCACGGCGATCCCGTGAGCCTCGGCGACGTGATGGGCAGCGACCGGGTTGGCGAACATGTACGAGCCATCGCCGATCGTCGCCACGACCAATCGATCAGGGTCGGCAAGCTTGATTCCCATGGCGCACGGGAGACCCCAACCAAGCCCGCCGGAATGGGGCTCCTGCCGCCACGAATTGTGTTCGGTGAGGCGGAGTTCGTCGAGCGTTGCACCGAGTTCCGACACAACCGTCACGGTGCGTGACGCGATCGCCTCGCCGATCGCGCGGGAAACTGATCGAGATCGAGGACCGGAAGTTGCGGACCGGAAATCGTGAGTACAGCGGATTGGACCCGAGTTGGATGACCTCACAATCATCACGGATGGAATGGATATCGGGTGACCACGGGGCGAGACTGACTATCACCAACACGACGTCGGCCTTGGCCATCCAAGTTTGTGGATGCTGCCCGACGTACATCGGATGCTCGCTCGAATAGTCCCATTTGCACGCCTCTCGAATCAGCGCAGGCTGATCACGCATCTCTGTGTTCGAGCCGTGTGCCAAGGCGTCGGGCGAACCATTAGCCTCGACGGCCATGGGGTCGCCGTTGTCGACGATTGATCGACTTGAACTTGCTGCTGATACTGGGACCGGTGTCAGGTTTGTTGGTCACTCAGTCGCACCCGACGGACCGGTGTATGTCTCGTGGAGGCAGGTTCACGACGAGGCTGCCGCTGTTGGAGCTGCACTCCAGGCGAAGGGTCTCCTGCCGGGCGATCACGTCGCCATCTTGGGTCCGACCAGCCGCCAGTTGATGACCATCGTTCGCGGGTGTTGGATGGCCGGGATCGCGTCAATGATTCTGCCGCTACCAATCCGGATGGGTTCGCTCGAGGATTTCATCAGCTCCACCCGGGCGCGTACCCGACACGGCGACGCCAAGCTGATCCTGATCGACGACCAGTTAGCCCCGTTTTACGAATCGGCACCCGACGACCCGCCGATCGAATCGATGGGCTCGGTGCTGCCGGGCGCGCCGAACGTGCCATCGGGTGACCGGTTGGAGGTCCCGGAGTACGACTCCGAGCGACTCGTGATCCTGCAGTACACGAGCGGGTCGACCAGCGAGCCGAAAGGCGTGATGATCCCTGACCGAGTGCTCTCGGCCAACATCGACGCTGCCTGTGAAGCGGCGCTACTCGGAACCGGCGAAGTGATGGTTTCGTGGTTGCCGCTGTACCACGACATGGGGTTGGTCGGATTCCTGGCGCTCCCGATGACGAAGGGCGTCGACCTGGTTCAGGCCGCCCCGCAGGATTTCATGGTCAAGCCAGGCAACTGGATGCAGTGGATCTCTGACTGGCGCGGGACAGCCACGGCCGGGCCGAACTTCTCGTGGGTGCTGGCCACTCGGGCGCTACGCCGGGCTGAAGGGTTTGACCTGTCGCAACTCACCTTGGCGCTGAGTGGTGCAGAGCCGGTCGATCCGAGGGCCGTTGACGCCTTCGTCGCCGCAGCCGAGCCGTTTGGTTTCCGTGCGGGCAGTGTTTTTCCTGCGTTCGGAATGGCAGAGGTTGCGATCGCCGGAGTGTTCCCGAAGCGCGGTGCCGGTCTGGTCTGCGACACGGTCGATCGCCAAGTCCTCGAGCGTGACCGCGTCGCCAAACCGATCGACGTCATCGACCCCGATGACCTTGCGCTGACGGCCCGCCGGCTCCCGCTGCTCGGTACGGCGGTGCCGGGGTTGGAAATGAAAGTCGTCAACCCCGACACCTACGAAGACCTGCCAGAGCGTCACGTCGGAGAATTGCTGTTGCGCGGCACATCGGTGACATCGGGCTACTACAAACGCCCAGACGCAACGGCTGCGCTGTTCCGTGACGGTTGGCTATGTACCGGCGACCTGGCCTACCTGCTCGACGGCCAACTGGTGATATGCGGGCGGATCAAGGACGTGATCATCGTCGGTGGCCGCAACGTGTTCCCTGAAGACATCGAACGCGCCGTCGGCGGCCTCGAAGGTGTTCGCGCCGGCAACGTGATCGCTTTCGGTATGGAGGGTTACAAGGGCAAGGAGTCGGTGGTTGTTGTCGCAGAAGTGCGTACCGACAATCTCGACGACGTGCGGGAGTCGATCCACCATCGGACGCTCCAAGTCTGCGGCCTACCGCCTCGCGACGTGATGCTCGTCAAACCCGGAACGTTGCCAAAAACCTCGTCCGGCAAACTGCAACGAGCCAAATGCCGCCAGCTCTACCTCGCCGAACAACTCGAACTCGTCGGATAACGGTGCGAGGATGGGCGAATGAAGGTCGTGTACACGTTGCGGCACCGAATGCATCATCCTCAACGGGAGTTGGAGGGGTCGAGCTTTCAGGAGCCGTTCGAGCATCCAGGTCGGGCCGAGATCATTCGTGCCGCGCTTGCCGCCGATTCATCGTTCGAGTTCATCGCTCCGGATGAGTGGGGGACCGATCCGATTGAGGCCGTACACGACCCCGGCCTCGTCAGATTCCTCTCAACAGGCTGGGAGGAGTATCAGCAGGCCCGCGGATACCACCACGACGTGATCCCCGACATGTTCGCGATGGCAGGGCTGCGCGAGGGAATGGGGCCCGGAACAGAACCGACGAGTGTCGCCAGCCGGCTCGGCTGGTGGTGTTATGAGACGACCACACCGCTCACTCAAGGTACGTATGACGCCGCCAGGTCCTCCGTCGATGTGGCGATGACCGCCGCCTCTCACGTGCTCGATGGCGAATCTGTCGCCTACGGATTGTGTCGTCCGCCTGGGCATCACGCATCGCGGTCGCTCTACGGCGGGTACTGCTTTTTCAACAACGCCGCAGTTGTCGCTCAACACCTTGCATCAACGACGGGTGAGAAGATCACCGTGCTCGACGTCGACTATCACCACGGCAACGGCACGCAACAGATCTTCTACGACCGGCCGGATGTGCAGTTCGTATCGCTGCATGGCGACCCCGAGCGGGCATACCCGTACATCACCGGCCACCTCGACGAAACTGGTGCCGGTGCCGGTTTCGGCACGACCTCGAACTATCCGATGGCGCTGCACGCCGACGACGACGACTACATCGCCGCGTTGTCGTCGGCCTGTGAGGAGATTGCCGCCTTCGGATCAAGCATGATCGTTGTATCGCTTGGCCTTGACACCTACTTCGACGATCCGATCAGCGATCTCGCTGTTACGCCCGACGGGTTCGAGCGGTCCGGTGCGTTAGTCAGGGAACTCGGCCTGCCGACCGTCGTGCTTCAAGAAGGCGGTTACGCCACCGATGAACTCGGTGAGAACGCGCGGCGCTGGTTGTCAGGCGTCAACCGGTAGCACGCTCGACGGCATCACTGTTGCTCAGTCATCGTCGCGGTCGTCGTCGCGGTCGTCGTCGCGGTCATCATCGTCATCGTCAACGATGGTGTTGTCAGTATCGTCGTCATCGTCAACGACGGTGTTGTCAGTATCGTCGTCATCATCGATGGTGGATCGCTCGGTGCCGCCCGCAACTGTGCCGCCCGACACGGTGCCGTTTGCAGCGGACGAGCTGACGTCGGGGACGATTTGGCCGTTCACGAATGTCGCCTCAAACTCGATCTGCACGGTCGCGGACTTGAGATAGACCTCAACCTTGTTCTCTTCGATCTTCTGTTCGGACTTGGCGACCTGCCACCCGGGGTTGGGTGTCGATGACACGATCATGAGCAGGCCATTGATCACATCGACGGTGACTGCGCCGGCGTCACCGACGTTAAATGTCGTGAGGAGTCCAGTCGGTGCGGCGGCCGGAACCGTGACTACCAGTGTGGACGGGACGGTTGATGGGGTGGTCGAGGTGGTGGTCGAGGTGGTGGTCGAGGTGGTGGTCGAGGCGGGCAATGTGCTGGCAATCGTCGATGAACTCGACGTCGTGGATGCGTCTGCCCTTGACGTTGATGCGACTTGCTCGGGCACCGCCGCCGACTGACCTGACTTCGTTGGTCCGCTGTCAAGGATCGTGGTGTTCACGAGAGCGGCTGCTGACCCTGCGCTGAGTACTCCGACGAGTGAAAGTGCTGTTGCGATCTTGGTCTTCATGATGTGCTCCATTTCGACTGGGCTGATGTGCAATGTACGGATGACACGCCCAAGCGGCGGATCACGGTTGTCCAAGAAACGTCTAAGAAGCTGCTGGAATTCTGCAGTTCGAGTCCGCGATCACGGCTTGTCGGACCGCTGCGGACGACAATAAGGCCGTGAGAATCTTGCTGGTCGAAGACGACGTCTCAATCGCCCGTTCGCTGTGCGACTCTCTGATCGGGAGCGGCTTCGAGGTGCAACATGTCTCCACCGGTCAGGCGGCGATCGCGGCGGACCCGGTCGATCTGATTTTGCTAGATCTGGGGCTGCCAGATATGGACGGCTACGACGTCTGCAGGCAGGTTCGTGCGGTTTCGACCGTGCCGATCATCGTGTTGACTGCCCGCAGCGACGAGTTCGACCGCGTGCTCGGACTCGAACTCGGTGCCGACGATTATGTGGTCAAACCGTTCAGCTTCCGCGAGCTGGTTGCCAGGATCCGGGCAGTCCGTCGGCGGTACACGGCAGGGGCCGAGAGCGGGGCCGCGCTCCAGGACGTCGGCGACGTGCTGATTGCCGGGCCGCTGTCGATCGACCGTCGCACCCACCGCGTGACTCTCGGCGAGGAGGCGCTGGCCTTGACACCGAAAGAGTTCGAGCTGTTGTCGTACCTCGCCGAGGATGTCGGTACCGTGCGGACGCGAACCGACATTGTTGAGCATGTGTGGGACTCCAACTGGTATGGCCCGACCAAGACGGTCGACGCCCACATCGCCGGGATTCGGAAGAAGCTTGGTGATCCACGGTGGATCGAATCGGTGCGTGGCGTCGGGTTTCGGCTTGAGGTTCCAGAGTGAGAAATCGGTTGCTGCTGGTATTCGTCGGTGTGATGGCTCTGGTACTCGCAGTACACGACATTCCGCTCGCCGCGCACCTCAACGAGATCGAACACGACAGCCTCGTAACCAGCCTCGAACGCGATGCGTTCATCTTGGCCGGGCGGGCGGAGGACGCCCTCGACGGGGGCACGGCAGGGGTCGAGCCGGCGCTGCGCGACGCGGTGGGTAAGTACAGCGTGGCGGAGAACGTGCGTGTTGTCGTGATCGACTCGAACGCGATCGCAGTTGTCGTGTCTGACATCGATGCCGAGCCGGGGGAGGATTTCTCGAATCGGCCGGAGGTCGTGACGGCGTTGAGCGGTCAGCCAGACACAGGCGTCCGTCGTTCGGAGACACTCAATGCTGATCTGTTCTTCGTGGCCGTCCCGGTCTACTCGGGCGACGACGTGGTTGGCGTTGTTCGTCTGAGCGCACCCGATAGTGAGGTCGAGGGACGCACCGACAATCGCGTCCGCGGATTGCTCTTGGTGGCCCTGATCTCACTTCTCATTGCCGCAGGTGCGGCGTTTGCCCTGGCGTCAACGGTCACGCGTCCGCTCGCCCGGCTCCGCTTGGCAACGCACGATCTCGCAGGTGGCAATCTGAGCTCGCGTGCCGATATCGACGACGGGCCGCCTGAAGTTCGCGACCTTGCCGTCTCGTTCAACACGATGGCGTCACGTTTGCAGTCGCTCGTCGACCGACAGCGAGCATTCGCCGGTACGGCGTCCCACCAACTGAGGACTCCGCTGACGGCGCTTCGGTTGCGGTTGGATCAGGCACAGGAGCGACTGGTCGACGACCATGAGGCATCAGACAGGGTCGAGGATGCGATCACAGAGGCCGATCGTCTGCGGCGAATGATCGAAGGCTTGTTGGCCCTGACCCGTGCCGATGATGCTGCCGTTGGACCACAGGTAGTCGACCTGGCGTCGATCGTTCGAGACCGGGTTGCGCACTGGACTCCGTTGGCCAATGAACGCGGGGTAACGATAACTGCATTAGCGCCGGGTACCGCGTTGGCGTTGGCGGTCGGTGGTGCCGCTGAGCAGATCATCGACAACCTGATCGACAATGCGCTCGAAGTGTCGCCGGACGGTAGTGGTGTCGCTCTGATCATCGAACAACGCGGCGACGACGTTGTCTTGCATGTGATTGATGAGGGACCCGGCCTCAGTTCTACCGATCGAGCCAAGGCATTCGATCGGTTCTGGCGTGGCACCGATGCGACACCCGGAGGTTCAGGCCTCGGTCTCGCGATCGTGCGTCAGTTAGCCGCAGCTGGAGGGGGTTCCGTCGAACTCCGTAAAGCCCCAACCGGCGGTATTGATGCCGTGGTCCGATTCCAGGTGGCAGGTCGCGCTACAACGCCTTGAGGTCGTTCATGACTGACTGCCATCGGTCCGGGTCGGTGCGGTAAGGCGCATAGAAGGTGATCCGATCAATTACATCGCTGTACCGGCGTCCGAGTTCCGGGGCAATCTGCTCGGGAGTCCCGACAACGGCAAACGTGTTGAGCATCTCATCGTCGATCAGGCTGCCCATCTCAACCCATTTGCCCTGCTTGGAAAGGGCGTTGAGGTCGTCTTGCATGCCACCCCAACCGTGCGTGTCAAGCACGCCGCGGTAGGCAGGAGTCGAGCCGTAGAAAGCAATCTGTTGTCGCGTGGCGGCCATCGCCAACTCCATTTCCTTGTCGTTGGTACCTGTCACCACGAATGATGGGCCGACGATCTCGAAGCCTTCCAACGTCTTGCCAACCTTGGCGCGACCACGGGTGAGCGCAGGGAGCGTGACCTCCCGCAAGTACTTCTCGGTCGTGAACCCGTGACACAGAAACCCGTCACAGACCTCGCCAGCGACTTCTGTCATCAATTCGCCGACGCCGGCCAACACGATCCTCGGCGGGCCGAAGTCGCCGAGATCGCTCGGGTCGGGAGCGAAGAACGGGGTCATCAAGGTGTGCTTGTAGAACTCGCCTCGGAACTGCAATGGTGTCGCGTTTTGCCACGTATCCCAGATCGCTCGAATCGCCAGAATCATCTCGCGCATACGCGCTGCCGGGTGGCTCCATTCCATCGAAAATCGTTTGGTGATGTGGGGCTTGATCTGACTCCCGAGCCCGAGGATGAATCGCCCGCTCGACATCGTCTGCAGGTCCCATCCGAGATTCGCGAGGAGCATCGGATTGCGAGCGAAGGCAACCGCAATCGACGTGCCGAGTTCGATCGTTTCGGTCCGGTCGGCTGCAACCGCCAGCGGTAGGAACGGGTCGTGACTTGTTTCCGCCGTCCAAGCTCCTGAATATCCGGCGGCCTCCAAATCGGCGGCAGCCCGGCCTGCTTTGGCGAGTGGTGCGTTGAGTCCTGCATCGACCTTCATCTGGTCGACCGTACTGAACCGTCGACGTAGGCGCAGATTTGGAGGCCAGACTGGCGGAGTGGTGCAGCATGCAGGTTTGAAACGTTTGGTGTTCGTGTGCATCGCTCTGACGGCCAGTTGTGCCGATGGCAAGCGTGGCAACACAGGCGAGATTGACGGCTCGCCTACTGGTTGTGGCGATGGAGTGCCGGTCGAAGGACGTCCACTGCGAGTTGCGGCAACCGTTGCTCCGATCACGAACATCGTCGCCAACATCACAGGCGGGACCGACACGATTGTGTCCGGCGTCGTGCCCGAGGGAATCAACAGCCACACCTACGAGCCCGCCCCGAGCGTGGCGGCGACCTTGGAAGATGCCGACGTGGTGTTCCTGAACGGGTTGTCGTTGGATCAGCCGATCAAGCGTTTGGCGGAGTCGAACCTCACCGACGGAGCCGAGATTTGCGAGCTCGGGACCACGATCCTGTCTCCTGATGAGTTCCTGTTCGACTTCTCCTTCCCGAAAGCGGGAGGCAACCCCAATCCTCACCTGTGGACGAACCCTGTGATGGTGAGAGAGTACGCGGCGCTGATTGGTGAGGTGTTGTCGGTGCGAGATCCGGTCCACGCTTCCTTGTACGCCGCCAACCAAGCTGACTTCACCACCCGAATCAACGAGTTGGACGTCGCCATAAGAACGGCAACAGCAACGATTCCCGCGTCGAAGCGTCTACTCCTGACGTATCACGATGCCTACGCCTACTTCGCCGCCGAGTATGGATGGACGGTACTTGGGGCAGTTCAACCGTCATCGTTCGACGAACCCAGTCCGCGCCAGATTGCCCGCTTGATCGACCAAATTAGAGCGACCGGCGTGCCTGCGATCTTTGGAAGCGAAGTGTTCCCGTCACCGGTGTTGGCGCAGATCGCTGCCGAGACTGGCATCACGTACTCCGACGATCTCCGAGACGACGACTTACCGGGCGAGCCTGGTGATCCGCACCACTCGTGGCTCGCCCTGATGCAGTTCAACTATCTCACGATGGTAGAAGCGCTCGGCGGCGACGCAAGCGCGCTGCGTGCTCTCGATGTCGGCAACCGCGTGCCCGACCTTGCCGACTACTAACGCCGGTCAGCTAACAACATCACTCTTGGTCGCGGAGGAACTCTTCGACCTCTGCTCCAAGTTCGTCGGCGGTTCGCAGCTCGAGCGTTGGGCCGGCGATTTCGATGTCGACCTCGCCGTCCGTGCTGTCGTACAACTCCTCAAGATTCGAGACCATCCGGACGTGATCGTCGTTACCAGCAACCATCGAGTCGACCCGCTGACCTTGGATCATCACCTCTTGACGAAGCGTTGCGGCGTCGATCACGATCCCCGTCGCCTCACGCAACCCATCGAGTAGAGCGGCGCTTGCTGCCGGATACGACATCGCTGCGATGTAGTGGGGTACCTGCGCCCAGATTCCCAGCGAAGGGATACCGCGAGCATGCATCTCGTGTTCCAACGAGGCAGCCACACCAGCCGGTACGTCGATCGAGCTTCGCAGGAATGGAACTCTGGCAAGCACGTCCTGTGATGGACTGCTGACCGAAACCCGTGCGGGACGCGTATGCGGCACTGCAAACGGGTAGGCACCGATGTGAGCCATTGACGACACACCAAGATCGCTCGCCAACTCACCGACCACACGAGTGAACCGATGCCACGCCATATCGGGTTCTGGCCCGGTGAGCAGGAGCACATCGCGACCCGTCTGATCGCGCCCGACTGATAGTTGAATCCGCTCCCACTGAAGTGCCGTGTTGAGACCTTCACGTAATTCCATGATCGGGCGGCGCGCCCGGAAGTCGACGTAGACATCATCATCGAACTCGGCGATCGGTGTCGCCTCCGCTTCCTCCTCGATCGCCTCGGCTGTTGCGCGCGCAGCGCCTCCGGCGTCGATCCACCCGGTCAGCATCACCACAAGCACCGGGGCTTTCAGGTCCGGTTGGGGGGCCAACCATCGGAGGCTGTCGTCGTTGCTCACTGCCCGAAGGGTAACCGCGGGCACTCTCGATAGCGTGCGACGCATGGCCATCGATGTGACTGACGCGACGTTCCAAACTGATGTCGTCGACCGCTCGGCGACCGCCGTTGTGGTCGTTGACCTGTGGGCACCATGGTGTCAACCCTGCAAGACCCTCGGGCCAATACTGGAACGAGCAGTCGACTCGACAAACGGCAAGGTCGTACTCGTCAAGGTCAATATTGACGAAAATCCGGGCATCGCGCAGGCGTTCAAGGTCCAGTCGATTCCAGCCGTGTTCGCGTTCGACAACGGTCAGGTGATTGACTCATTTGTGGGTGCAATCGGCGAGCACGAAGCGCGCCAGTTTGTCGAGCGGCTGCTGCCTACCGAGCAAGAGGACATGATCGCTGCGCTGATCGCTGGCGGTGACGCAGACAGCCTGCGGAGAGTGCTCGAGATTGAGCCGGGCAATCAAGATGCCATCCTGGCGCTCGCCGAACTGCTCGTCGAGCAGGGTGATCCGGAAGGCGCGCTGGCGCTACTCACCCGGATACCAGAGTCAGATCGGACGCGGAGGGTCGCCGCGCTCGCCCGTGTTGGCCTCGTGCCAGACGACGATCACGACGCCACGCTGACTGCGTTGCTCGATCAGGTCAAGACCGATGACGACGCCCGCCAGCAATTCGTCGACATCCTCGAACTGCTGGGTCCTGATGACCCGCGCACCGCTCAGTACCGCAAACAACTCACGGCTCGCCTGTTCTGACCCGCGAGCGGCTGCCGTGCCGCTAGTGTGAGCGTTCCGACTTCCTCCGATGTTTTTGATGCGCGTCAACGGCGCTGTCCAACGGAGGTAGTCGATGTTGGAACTCCCCCCTCGTCCCGCTCCACCGCGTCGGCTTGCTGATCGATCGTCGGCCTGGCTGAACTGGTTTGGGGCTGGCCGGTTGGTTGTGGCCGCGGTCTCAGTTGTGATCGTCGTTGCCGGGGCCTATTGGCTGGTCCGGTCTCCGCTGCCTGTGACCGAGGCGGGATTGCCGTTGGCTTCGGTACCGAGTGGTTCGGCCCCCGATGCCACGCTGGCGCCCCCTCCATCGGTCGGTACCGCCCCGGCAGTGTCGGGTCATGTCGTCGTGCATGTTGCAGGGGCGGTGATTCGGCCCGGCGTGTACGAACTCGATATGGCGGCGAGGGTGCATGCGGCGATCGAGATCGCTGGTGGGCCTTCGCTCGACGCCGATCTGAACGGCCTCAACCTCGCCCAACCGCTCACCGACGGGCAACGTGTATACGTGCCGGTGGCCGGCGAGATCGACCCCGCCGCCGTACCGTCAGGGGCATTAGCTGGTGAATCGTCGGTGCCAACCGGTCCGGTCGATCTCAATCTCGCGACCGTCGATGACTTCGACACGCTTCCCGGCGTCGGGCCGGCAACTGCGGCGGCGATTGTCGATGACAGGGAACTCAACGGACCATTCGCTTCCGTTGACGATCTCGATCGTGTTCCAGGAATCGGTCCGGCAAAACTGGATGCACTCCGGGACCTGGTGACGGTGTGATTAGACCATCGACTCACCGAGGATTGATGCAGCCGCGACGAGAGCGGCCATGGAACCGGCGATTACGCCAATCGTCAACCAGGTCAGCTGGAGCCAGTAGACGCGCCACGACGCCACGACCGACCGGGTTGCTCGGCGTGACGCCAGGAATCCGAGGAGCATCCACAGCGGAATGCTCGCCAGCACCGCGAGCGGATACTGCGACTCGTCACCAAATGGAGCGCCAGCGATTAACAATCCGGGAGCGGCCGAGACACCACCGAACAGGCCAAGAATCCCACTCAAGCGTCCGTCGCTGGTCTTCAGGGCGACCCACGCAATGCTGCCCATCAACAACGGAGGAACGCCACCGAGAAACGGTCCGAGGAGTCGGATTCGTTCTCGATACCAGCGCGGCCCGGCGATGAGCGGCCCGGGTTTGTCGTGGCGGGTGATCGTTTCGATCCGACGAGCTTACGGGGCTGGAGCCATCCACTGGCAGCACCCTCTCCCCGGTGGTGCCATCGCAGCAACCGCGATCGTTGCTTCGATCGGGAGTTGGCTCGCCGACTGGCGACTCGTTGGAGTCTTGGTGGTGTTCGTTTGGCCGTTCGCAGCTCGGGCAGACCCCAGCCCTGGACGGGTGCTGTTCCTGCTGTTGATGATTGGCGAACTAGCGGCGTGGCGAGCAGGTGTCGTGTGGGACGGACTCGTACCCAGGCACCTGGGTCCGTACGAGGGCTGGGCGCGCTTGATCGACGATCCGAAGCCGTTTGACAGCGCAACCAGGGTCTTGTTCGAGATCGACGGTGAACGATTCGAGCTGTGGGCTCGCGGTCGGGCGATCCGACTCCGCGTGGCCGAGTGGCGGGCGGGTGAATATGTGCGAGTACACGGCGATCGGATGGCGCTCAAACCGGCACGACTCGATCGGGTCGCCTGGCAGCACATCGTCGGTGAGTTCAGGCTCGAATGGGTCAGCGACGTCGCCACAGGTGGGCCGCTCGACCGTGCATCAAATCGCGTACGTGCGGCGATCGAACGAGGTGCCGCCGAACTCCCAGCCGACGACGAGGCGCTGTTTCGCGGACTCGTGGTCGGTGACGATCGTGACCAGCCGAGCACCATGATCGACCGATTTCGGGCGAGTGGTCTGTCCCATCTGACCGCTGTGTCAGGGCAGAACGTCGGCTTCGTGTTGGCCGCTGCCGGCCCGTTGCTGAAGCGTCTGCGGCCCTGGGTCAGATGGGCAGCCACCGTGGGTTTGGTTGCGTGGTTCGTGAGTCTGACGCGTTTCGAGCCATCGATCGTGCGGGCGGGGACGATGGCGGGAATCTCGGCGACGGCGTTCGTGCTTGGGCGCGAACGGGCACCGGCTCGTCTGCTGGCGATCGCCGTCGTCGGTCTGTTGCTGATCGATCCGCTGCTGGTGCGCTCCGTCGGGTTTTGGTTGTCGGTTGGGGCAACGGCCGGGGTGAGCACGATTGGGCCCTGGCTGGCTGATCGGTTGCGCCGACTCGGTCTGTTGGCGATTCCGCTCGGGATCACCTTGGGTGCGCAGGTTGGTGTGGCGATCCCAAGCGTGCTGGTGTTTGGTCGGCTGCCGCTGGTCAGCATCCCTGCCAATTTGCTGGCGATTCCGGTGGCTGGGTTTGTGATGCTGTACGGGTTACCTGCGGGTTTGGTGGCGGGCGCAGTTCCGTCGCTCGCTCCGGTGGTGATGTTCCCGTGTCGAATCGGGGTGCGCTGGGTCGACACGATCGCCGTACTCGGCGAACGGATCGAGCCGGGTGGAACGACAACTTGGGTCGGATGGAGCCTTCTCGTTGCCGCAGTCGGTCTGATCGCTGCTATGAACAGGGACCGACATGAGCGTGCATCTGCTGACCGGTGAGGACGAATCGATCCTGCGAACCAAAGTGCTCGATCTCGTGCACCTGCTGGTGGCTGACGGCGAGCGCAGCTTGATGGTCGACGAGTTCGACGGCGAAGAGTATGAGATGCGGGTGGTCGTCGATGCGGCCCAAACGATGCCCTTCCTGACCGACAAGCGTGTTGTTCTCGCTCGCAACATCGGGCGTTTTAGTGCCGACGAACTAACACCGCTGATCGGGTACCTGGCGTCGCCGCTCGACTCGACCGATCTGGTGATGGTGGCCGGTGGTGGTCGGCTGGCCAAGAAACTCACCGATGCGGTCAGTGACGCAGGTGGTCACACGGTCAATACGAATCCTCCCAGTCGCCCCGCCGACCGGCAGGCGTGGATCAGGACCCAAGCCGAGGAGCGCGGCCTGCGACTCGACGGCCCTGCCGCCGCCCGTATCGCCGAACAACTCGGTGAAGATGTCGGGCGATTGGAAGGGATTCTCGGGGTAGTCCGATCGACGTACGGCGAGAATCAGCGGATCTCGGTTGCTGATGTTGAGCCGTTCCTCGGCGCAGCCGGCGGCGTTCCACCGTGGGACTTCACCGATGCGATCGATTCCGGCCAAACCGCCAAGGCGCTGACGTTGATGGGCCGCATGATTCACGCCGGCGAGCGTCATCCGTTGCAGGTCATGGCGATCTTGCACGGCCACTACGGCAAACTCGCTCGACTCGACGGCGTCGATGCCCGAAGCGAGGACGACGCCGCAGCGGCGATCGGGATCAAACCCGGCTTTCCCGCCAAAAAGGCGCTTGCTCACTACCGCAGGCTTGGAGGCACCGGAATCCGCAAGGCAGTGCAACTGCTAGCCAAAGCCGATCTCGACCTGCGTGGCGACACCGACCTCCCACCCGAGATCGTGATGGAAGTGTTAGTCGCCCGTCTCAGCCGCCTCGGCCCGGGCACAACGACCCGTCGCTAGACGCGACGAAGCCCGCGCGGGACTCAGCCTGCGGCGTTGACCTTCTTCATCAGACGGCTCTTGCGGCGAGCTGCCGTGTTCTTGTGGACCACTCCGTTAGCAGCGGCCTGGTCGATCCGCTTGATAGCAGCGCGCACGACGTCATCGTTGCCATCGGCACCGATCGTCTTGACAGCGTTCTTGACCCGCGTCTTCAGCTCGCTGCGAACGGTCTTGTTTCGCTCAGCTGCCTTGAGGTTGGTGATGTTGCGCTTCTTTTGGCTTTTGATATTCGCCACGGTGTAGGCCCCTATAATTTCGGTGTGTTCTTCGATCGATTTGCCCGATGGACGTCCACCGAGCAGCGCAGTGAGGCTATCGGCGTCAGGTCACGAACCCCAACGCCGATAGCGTTGCGCGGGCCATGGAGCTGTCCAGCATTCGTAACTTCTCAATAATCGCGCATATCGACCATGGCAAGTCGACGCTGTCCGACCGAATCCTTGAAATCACGGGTGCCGTCCAGATCCGCGATATGCGCGCCCAGTACCTCGACTCGATGGACATCGAACGCGAGCGCGGCATCACGATCAAGGCGCAGAACGTCCGGGTCACGTGGAAAGGCCACACCTTCCACTTGATCGACACGCCCGGTCACGTCGACTTCGGCTACGAGGTCAGCCGGTCACTCGCCGCCTGCGAGGGCGTTGTGCTGGTGGTCGACGCGGCGCAGGGGATCGAGGCGCAGACACTCGCCAACTGTTACCTAGCCCTGGAACACAACCTTGAGATCGTGGCCTGTTTGAACAAAATCGACCTGCCCGCCGCCGACCCGGATCGGTATGCGATGGAAATCGAGAATGTGCTGGGGATCGCCGCCGAAGACATCCTCAAGATCTCGGC
>JANOTN010000312.1:0-2736 GCA_031416375.1 Ilumatobacteraceae bacterium | reverse complement strand
CAGCGTCCGCTCAGAGCCGGTCTCGGTATAGATGCCCCAGCGCGCCTTGCCCGCCTTGCCGCGCTTGGTGGTGATCTGGATCACGCCATTCGCCGCACCCGTCCCGTACAGCGCAGTGGCCGCGGCGCCCTTCAGCACTTGGATGTCTTCGATGTCCTGCGGGTTGATGTCATCCAGGCGCGACGTGGTCGCACCACCGACGCCAACCGCGAAGTTGTTGGTGTTGTTGGTCGACACCAGCCCGTCGATCACCAGCAGGGGATCGTTGGACAGGTTGATCGACGTCGGACCGCGCAGACGAATGCGGTTCGAGACGCCGATCGTGCCGCCGCCCGACTGCACCGAGACACCCGGCGTACGCGCCGAGAGCACCTGCGAGAGATTGGTGACGGCGGCAACGTTGAACGATGTGCTGTCGATACGGCTCACCGACGCGCCGACTTCACGCGCGCGGGCCGTACCACCGGTGGCACCCGAAACCGTCACCTTGTCGAGCACGTTCTCGGCGACGTTGAGCGTGAAGTTCGCGGTCGCCTCGCCATTGGCGCTGACCGTCGCGGTGACGGTAGCCGCCGCATACCCGATGCGCGAGGCGCGCACGGTGTAGGTGCCATTCGGCACGCCGCCGATGCGATACGTGCCGTTGGTGCGTGTCAGGCCACCGCGCTGCGTGCCCACGATCTGCACGCGCACATCACTGACGGGTTGTCCGTTGATGCGTTCGGTCACACGACCGGTGATCGCACCACCTGCAGTCTGCTGCGCAGCGAGCGGCACACCGAGTGCCAGCAACGCCACGACCAGCGCATACCTTCCAAATCGCATGATGCCCTCCCACGGGAAGTGACGCAGCGTCCCCGGTGAGCCTTCAAGGGACACGGCGTGGTAAAGCGGCTCGACAGCACCGCAGTGGTACAGAATGGCAAGCGGAAGGAAGCGTAACAAGTTCCACACGAAAAGTTCACCGCAATTCAATCTGGCCAAGCACCTTCATGACAAGCCGTTAATGCAAAGACGTCCGCAACTATACGGACAACAAAGAGGTGCCGCGGCAATTCCGGAATAGAAAACAACGACGCGCCGTCACCGGCCCGTCGTTGTTCCGTCTGAAGATCCGCTCACATGTAGCTACAACTGGAGCCATCCCTCGTCACGGCAACAGATCGGTGCATCCCTTGTAATTCGGGTTGTTCCGTTCTTCGATCGGCAGCGGGAACACCACCGCCGTGCCGTACGTGCCGCCTTTCAGGTACGCGCCCGTCGGAAACACCTGCGCTTGCGGCCGCCAGGACTGCCGCACCAAACGCCGTAGGTCGCCAAACCTGTGACCAGTCCCGAACATCCCGAACGCACGCTCGCGGAACGTCAGGTCGATACGGGCTGCGGCAGTTGAAGGAGATGGAACTCGACCTGCTGATCCTCGTCGGCGTCTCGGTGATTTGCCAACTGTGTGCTCTCGCGACCTTTCTGCCTATCTTGCGGGGCCCGGTCTTTTTTTACCCTCCGGATTTCCTCCTCTATCCATTCTCATTTTTCGGCCTCGTGTTTAATCGCCTGGCGATGTTCGCGATGCTGCAGTCACTCGTCCAAATCCAAATCGCTTTGGAGGAGAACCGAACGCTTCGACCAACCGACCGCCGTTTGACCCGGTTCAAAGGCTTCTTTCCGCTGGCGGTATTCGTGCCACCGGGCGATCTCATTGCCGTCATGGCGCTGATCTTGTTCATTCGGTGCCACACCGACCATTTGAAGGCGCGGCAGCACACCGTTGCAGACTGGGCCGAACTTGGGATCGGGTTCGGTTGTACGCTTCAATTCTGCGGCGTGTTGTTCCTGGCACTGCATTTCGGATCGCGGTGGTTCGTCGCCATCCCCGTCGTCACGATTCAGAGTGCCCTGGCAACAGCCGATTACCTCCTGCTATTGGGTGCCGTGATCTCCTTTATTGCCATGCGTTCGTTGCGGCGCGAACTCGCGGGAATCGTGCCTCTCACGCACTGGGAGGTCGATCCGACGCATGAGTTCCTGGGGCAACTGTCCCAGTGCCGGGACACGGAGCAACCCGATCCGACTTCGGAGGGTGACTCGCCGTTGTCTGATTCAGACTCGCGTGAGTGACGCCTTCGTCGCGGGACGGCTGGTCTCGGCGTCGGACTCGCCAGTCTCGGAACGGGCGCGTATCATGCCGCCTTAACTGCGGACGGGCTGAACAACTCTCTGACAAAAGGATCGCTCTGTGGCTGCCAATCGACGTGCTGATGTGGACAAGGCTCTGGCCGATGTGGATTTCTCGAAGAACAAATACCAAGTCGAGTTCGATACGACGCTGGGGAAGATTCTGCTCGACGTGTATCCCGACGTGGCGCCGGGGCACGCGAAGAATCTGATCGGGCTGACGAAGATCGGCTTTTACAACGGGATCATCTTTCACCGCGTGATCTCGAACTTCATGATTCAGGTCGGCTGCCCGCAAGGGACGGGAACGGGCGGGCCGGGCTACACGATCAAGGCCGAGTTCAACAAGACGCTGCACGACGCGGGGATTCTGTCGATGGCTCGGACCAGCGATCCCAACTCGGCCGGTTCGCAGTTCTTCATCTGCTTGGAACGCGTTCCACATCTGGACAACAACTACACCGTCTTCGGCAAGACGGCCGATCAGTCGAGCCTCGACGTGGTGAAAGCGATCGGCGCATCCAAGACCAATCACAGCGACCGCCCGCTGAAAGAAGTGAA
>JANOTN010000311.1:0-16420 GCA_031416375.1 Ilumatobacteraceae bacterium | reverse complement strand
TGAGCCGCAATTGGCGGTTCAATTTTGCTGCAAGGACATGTAATGACTCAAGGTACTGTGAAGTTTTTCAACGCCGAAAAGGGTTTCGGCTTTATCAGCCGCGACGGTGGCGACGATGTGTTCGTCCACTTCTCGAACATCGAGGGCAGCGGCTACAAGTCGCTGAACGAAGGTGACAAGGTCGAGTTTGAGGTCGCACCGGGCAAGAAGGGCGAAGAAGCCCAGAAGGTTCGCGTTCTCTGATCCAAACAGAGTAAGTGTTTGATCGACGCCCGGTTGTCTCCTCGGAGCAACCGGGTTTCGTCGTTTTCTGGTTCGAGCGGATTCGTGTGTCACGTGCTCGACGGTGCGGAGCCAATCGACGAAATATTCGCTACCGCTCGCTAGTCGTCACACGAAGGTTGCCCAATCGTCCAAAGGCATTCGTAGCGACTTCAACGAGTTGATCGGCGCCTCCCAATCGGCGTGGCCGATCGACATGCCGCAGAACAGCATCTCCTCATCCGGGGCCGCCACAAACTCGCGAACTGACGCTTGGTGAACAGACCAGAACTCCTGCGCACACGTGTCGATCCCGGCTTCCTGGGCGAGCAACATGAACGTTTGCAGGAACATCCCGAGGTCCGACCATTGTGGTGGACCCATCCGACGATCGATGAAACAGAACAGACCACACGGAGCGCCGAACAGGTTGCCGTTCCTGGCGAACTGTTGCATTCTGCCCTGCTTGTCGTCGCGGCCGATGCCGATCGTTGCGTACATCGCCTCACCCAGCGCGTACCGATTGGTTCGATAGGGCTCCCACAGATCAGCCGGGTAGATCTCGTACTCACCTCCAGTCGCCGGTCGATCGACGATGAACTCGCGGAATCGAGTCATCGATTCGCCGTTCACTACGTAGATCCGCCACGGTTGCACGTTGCCGCCGCTCGGGGCTCGTGCCGCCAGCTCAAGCAGTTCCCTAATCGTGTCGTCTCCAATCGGATCTGGTCGAAACTGGCGGACGGACTGGCGGCGGGTCACAGCGTCGGACACGTTCATTACCCGAGTTTGTCGACCGCCAGCCTCGCCTACCCAACCGGGACGTCGACGTCGTTGTTGCGGAGGTGCCGAACAACCTCGATCAGCACCGTTATTCCGAGTGCTGCCCCGAAGGCAACGACGAACGCCATGGTGTGGTTATCGGCGAACGCTTTGCCGCCGATGTAGCCCAACAGTGCCGCGTAGGTTGCCCAAATCATGGCCGCCAGAGCAGTCCAGCTAATGAACCATCTGCGAGGTTGATGGGTGATTCCCGAAGAGAGCGTGAGTGCGGTCCGGCCACCAGGGATGAAACGGGCGGTAATCAACAGCAGTCCGCCTCGCACCCGAATCTGCTCAGCCGCCCAGTCGAGCCGCCTTTTGAACTTTGGCTTTCGCTCGGCCCGCCGACTTATCCAACCGCTCATTCTTGCGCCAAGAAGATACGCGGTGTTGTCGCCGAGGAACGCTCCGACCGCTCCGCACAGAATCACCCAGCCGACGTTGTAATGTCCCATTCCGGCGGCGACTCCACCGATGATCACGGAGGTTTCGCTCGGCACGATCGGCACAACCGAATCGAAGTACGCCACGGCCACAACCAATGCGAGAAACCACCATTGAGCGGAAACATCGTCGAGCCATTCGATTGCATCGGTGAGCACGTTGGCAAGCAGGACCGCGGTCATTGCGGTGGCACGCTAGCGCGACGAAATCCTGAAGGTGGCGAGCGGACTGGTACGCACACCGTTTCCGAGATCGATGGTCACGAGACGAACTCGCGAACGCAATCCGTGCGATACGTTGCGGACCGGTCGAGGCACAGTGGTCGAGGCACAGTGGTCGAGGCACAGTATTGGAAAGATTGTTCCGCTCCGGTATGTGCGATCAGATTTTCGACGCCTACGCTCGCGTCATGCGTGTCGCAGTCAACTCAGAGTTGTGTCAAGGTCATAATCGATGTTTCGCACTGGCACCAGAGTTGTTCGACGTTGATGACTACGGCAGCGCCGTTGTGATCGGCGATGGCGAGGTGTCAGCGGAACTAGCCGACAAGGCGCGATTAGCGATGGCGAACTGTCCCGAGTATGCGATCACCATCATTGACGTCGCAGGTCAGTCATGACAACAACGCACGGACCAGTTACCGACTGGGCAACAGACCTCGATCACGCTGACCCCGAATACAACCAGCGCGCCCACGAGATCTGGACTCAACTGCGTGAAAGCGGTTGCCCCGTTGCGCACTCTGATCGATACGGCGGCATGTGGGCACCGGTCACGCACGAACTCGTTCACGAGGTCGCCTATGACACGGACCACTTCACCAGTAACGGCGTTGTCGTGAGTAATGCCCGACCGTTCATGCCGCCACCTGTTGGGCCGGCACCGCCAATCACGAGCGACCCGCCTTTTCATCAGGTTGCTCGCCGAATTCTGTTACCACCATTCGCGCCGAAGGTGATCGAGGCATGGGAGCCAGAGATTCGGCGGCTGTGTAACGAACTTCTCGATCGAATGGGTGAGATCACGCCGGGCGAGTCGATCGTTGATGCCGCACTCCAATACGCGCAGTTCATTCCGGTCAACGTGATCGCCCGCATGCTCGGCTTTCCCCCGGAGGACGAGGCAACATTCCGTCGGTTCGTTCACGAGGTGATCGAGCGGGTCAACTTGCCTGTCGAGGAACGAATCGCGTCATTTGGCGAACTCGATCGGTATCTCGATCGTCAGGTTCAAGAACATCGAGACAACCCACGCGACGATCTCACCACGTATCTACTCAACGTGGAGATCGACGGCAACAAACTCAGCGTTGAACACGTGCGCGGCTCGATCGTGCTGCTCCTGATCGCGGGGATCGATACGACCTGGAGTGCGATCGGCTCGTCGTTGTGGCATCTCGCCCACAACCCTGATGATCTGCAACGAATTGTTGACGAACCCGAGGTGATGTTGTTCGCCCTCGAGGAATTCCTGCGGGCCTACGCCCCGGTCACGATGGCTCGCCTGGTCAAAGATGACTACGACTTTCATGGATGCCCAATGAAAGCCAACGAGTGGGTGCTCCTGCCCTTTCCCGCGGCCAATCGTGACCCAGCGTTCTTTGACCAGGCCGACGAGTTCATTATCGATCGCGAAGCCAACCGTCACGCTGCCTTCGGCCTCGGAATTCACCGCTGCATCGGATCCAACCTGGCTCGACTCGAACTCAAGGTCGCGATCGAGGAATTCGTCAAGCGTTTCCCGCGTTTCGAACAGGCCGGGGACGTGACCTGGAGTGTGGGTCAGATCCGCGGCCCCCGTGTACTGCCAGTACGCGTACTCGAAACTTCCTGAACCCAACGCGCCGACGCCCCAGCCGCGCCGCCGAAGGCAACCAAGAGAATCGAAGCATTTGACCATTCTCACCCAACGCTTACCGACATCTGGTGTACTCGTGTTGTGCAGGTGCTGTTAGCAGAGGATGATCGGGCGGTTCGGGACTCGGTGGCGCGGGCCTTGAGCCTTGAGGGTTACAGCGTTAGGGCGGTTAGCAACGGGGCGCTAGCGCTCGATGCGTTGCGTGACCAACCAGCTGATCTTGTCCTGTTGGACGTCTCGATGCCAATGGTTGACGGACTCACCGTGTGTCGTGTGCTTCGTTCCGAGAAGAACCGCGTGCCGATTCTGATGCTGACCGCCCGAACCCAGACCAGCGACCGAGTGGCCGGCCTCGATGCCGGCGCCGACGACTACTTACCGAAGCCGTTCGATCTCGACGAGTTGTTCGCCCGGATGCGAGCCCTGTTACGTCGTACGCGGCCCGACACCGACGACGACACCAGCGTGTTCGAGATACTCGAACTCGCAGACCTGCGGATCGATTGCGCCGGTCGGCGGGCGACCCGCGGCGACCGCGAGTTGGAGTTGAGCAAGACCGAATTTGAGCTGCTGGAGTTGCTCGTTCGGAACACCGGGATTGTGCTTGAGCACTCCACGATCTATGACCGAATCTGGCATTACGACTTCGGGCCTGATTCGAAGAACCTTGCCGTGTACATCGGTTACATCCGTCGCAAGACCGAGGAGAACGGTGAACCACGATTGATTCACACCGTTCGTGGCGTCGGCTACGTCGCCCGGGTCGATGCATCGTGAGCCTGCGCTGGAAGATCGCACTGGCGATGGCGGCAATCGCCACGTTGGCAACGGTGGCATTCGGTGTCGCCAGTTATCGAACGACGCGGGATCGCTTGTACGCCGAGGTCGACCGCTCATTGATTGAACTTGACGGTGTCCTCGGTGGCCGACGACCGGGACATGACCTTGACGATGATCAACCGCTGGAACGGAATCCGTTGGCCGGTTTTGCCGCACAGGTGATTGGCTCTGACGGGGTTGTGTTGCAATCGACGTTTCCGGAAATGCTGCCCGTGACACATGCCGAATTGCGGTTGATCGGGAACCCGAGGTCAAGCACGTTTCGCACTGTTGACACGTCGGCGGGCGAGTATCGGGTCCGAGCCGTCGGGCTCCCGCGTCGAGTCGTCCAGATCGGGCGTCCGCTCGATGAGACGAATCGAGTGTTGCGCAGCTTGCGCGCCCGCAGCTTGGTGTTGGCTCTGTTTGTGGCCGCCGCCGCGGCTGGCGCTGGGCTCTGGATAGCCAGTCGAGTGACGGCCTCACTGCGTCGCCTCACGCTGGCCGCCGAGACGGTCGAATCGACAGGTCGCCTCGACGTCAAGACGTACGAGGGCGGCAACGACGAGGTTGGACGGCTCGGAGAAGCATTTGATCGGATGCTCGCCGCGCTGGCCCGCTCGAAGGACGACCAGCACCGACTCGTGCAAGACGCCGGGCACGAGTTGCGTACACCGCTCACCAGCCTTCGAACGAACCTCGACTCGCTCCGCCGGTATCCGGACATGGGTGACATGGACCGTGAAGCGATCATCGGTGATCTGCACGCTGAGACGGAGGAGTTGACCGAACTCGTCAACGAACTCGTTGCAGTCGCCAGCGGTGAGGTGGAGAATGAGCTGCCCGAACCGTTCGATCTCGGCGTGTTGGCTGCCGACGTCGCGACGCGGTACGAACGGCGTACGGGTCGCCAAATCGTCGTGGTCGCTGAACCGACGTCGGTCACCGCGCAACGCGCCGGCGTGCAGCGGGCGCTGTCATGCCTGTTGGATAATGCCAGAAAGTTCGACAGTTCTGATGGCCCGATCGAGGTCACCGTTCACGATGGAGTAGTTGCTGTCGCCGATCGCGGGGTTGGCATTCCAGAGCACGAGATCCAGTTGATCTTCGAACGATTCCATCGTGCTGACGAGGCCCGAACGTTGCCCGGTTCAGGGCTTGGACTTTCGATCGTTGGCGAGGTTGCTCGACGACATGGTGGCTATGCCTTTGCTCGCAACAGGGATGGTGGGGGAGCCGTCGTCGGCTTCAGCCTTCGACCGCAATCGTAAGGACAGCATTGGCGTGCGTGGTCGCCTCGTCGGCCGACAGCGTTGGGCCGAGTTCGACGATAAAGGCGACTGAGCCCTGTGGTTCGAGCGATTTGCGTGCCCACGTTGCGGCGATCCCGGTGTAGACCCCTCCGGTGATCTCGCCGATCGGCAGTCCGGTCAGTTCGGCGTACCGGGCCCGGATCTCACCGTCGCGGCCCGTCGATGGGCTGATCACGTACAGGTCCTGGTGATACCAGAGGACGATGTCAGGCTGAAGTTGGCTGATGAAGTTGACCATCGCCTGGGTTTCCGGTTCGCTGGCTGGCCCGATCCCGGCGTACTGCCCATCGCCGGGCTCGCCGAGCGACCCCCATTTGTACGGGAAGTTGCGGTTGAGGTCGACCTGATTGGCGTTCTGGCGAGTCTGATTGGCGACCCCGTCCGGATTCATCCCCTCGACCAGCCACAGTTCGACGCCTTCGGGCGCGTTTCTTTGACGAAGCTCCTGCACAATCGCGACCCCTGCATCCTCGTCACCGTGGATCACACCGATCACGAGGACGCGACGGCCACCTGCCAGGCCGGACCGTTCGGCGACGATCGGTCGTCCCTCAACGGAGGTGCCCAGCGCGACCTGATCGGCGGTGAGGTCGAGTGGAACGAATGGCACCTCGGCGCCGATTGGAGTCGGAATCGGAATCGTCGTCGTGCTGGTCGTCGTGCTGGTCGTGCTGCTGGTCGTGCTGCTGGTCGCGGTGGTCGCAGTGGTCGTCGCGGTGGTCGTCGCTGCGGTAGTTGCTGTGGTAGTGGCTGCGGTAGTGGCTGTGGTGGGCGCTGTGGTGGGCGCTGCGGTACTGGCCGTTGTCGATGAACTCGCGGTCGCGACAGCTGTGTCGACGCTCTCGGCCGCGCAGCCGACGAATAGTCCACTCGCCAACAGCCACGTCGTCGCAAAGCGAGTCTTGAGGAAAATCATCTGTCCGTTCTTACTGTGCTCTCACGTTGTTCGAGTTTGCTTCTCAACTGGGACGTTCATAGTGATCCTCGTTAGCAACGTTCAACCCCTCGAAAGGACTCAGAAAATGAATATCTCCCTTAGCCCAAACCAGAACCGTCGGAACAAGCGCAGCACGATCATCGGTGCGACTGCCGGACTGCTCGGCGGTGCGAGCGTCGGCCTGCTGTTCGCCGTTCCGTCGCTCACCAGCGCCGCAAGTGACGACAGCAGCACGGTTGTCGGCACGGTCGCAGTCGTTCAGCAGGACGGCACGTCAACTGACACATCGACCGAAACCCAGCCTGAACCGGGCGTTCGGTTGCGGGAAACGCTCCAGGCGCTCGTCGACGATGGCACGATTACGGCCGAACAGGCTGACGCCGTGACGGCTCATATCGTTGCCAATCGGCCGGAAGGTCGTCCTGGTCACGGCGGGCACGGTCACGGCGGGCACGGTGGCGGCGGTCATCGAGGGTTCGACGGTGAAGTTGTGGCCGGCCTGCTCGGAATCGACGCAGAGACGCTGCGCACCGAACTCCGGTCAGGTAAGTCGATCGCTGGCATCGCCACTGAGCAGGGTGTCGATGTTCAGACGGTGATCGATGCGCTCGTCACCGAGGCCCAGACGCACATCGACTTGATGGTCGAGAACGGTCGGCTGACCGAAACAGAGGCCACTGGAAAGCTCGCCGATGTCACGGAGCGGATCACCGAGCGAGTCAACACCGCTCGCCCTGCGGCCGACTGAACTCAACAGTCCATGCTCCGCCGGCGATGGGCCGTAAGGCCCTGGTGCGCCCGGCTCGTCCGGGCGCACGCTACCGTTAGGCGACGGCAAAGGAGGCTGGAGATGGATACGGGTCGGAGAACGATTGTGGTTGGTGTTGACGCCAGCCGCGAGTCAGATGATGCGGTCGATTGGGCCAGGGGTGTTGCGGGATCGAACGATCGGATCGTCGTCGTGCACGGTTGGGATGTACCGATTGTCACGTCCTACGAGATGGTCGTTGTGGTAGATCCCCACGAGATCGAAGTGGCCGCGAAACAGGGTCTTGACGATCTACTCGGTCGAGTTGGAGATGCGCGACTGGAAGCCGTGGACGCCCAAGGGATGGCCGGTCGCGTCATCGTCGAGCAGGGTGAAAGCGCCGACCTGGTCGTTGTCGGGCATCGTGGATCGAGCCGGGCCTCGTTGATTCTGGGTTCGACAGCGAACTATGTCCTGCACCACACCACGAAGCCCGTGGTTGTGGTTCGGGGAACCGGAGTCCGTCCGCCGCGCCGAATCGTGGTCGGAGTTGACGACCACGAACTCAGCACCGAAGGCGAGAACTCCTCGGTTCGAGCGGTCCAGTGGGCATGGTCTGTGCCGGGGGTTGAAGAGGTGGTCGCTGCCCACGCATGGTTCATACCGGCGCTGGCGATAGGCCGGATGTCGTCGTACGCGATCGATTCGGAAGAGATGGATACCGCCGCTCGCGGCGTCGTCGATCGCGTGCTGCGGGCCGCTGGGAAGCCGCCTGAAGGAGTCAGAGTCGTGGTTGAGTCGATACGCGGAACTCCCGGATTCGCCTTGATCGAGGCCTCAAGTGAGGCTGATCTCGTGGTGGTCGGGAGTCGCGGACGCGGCGGCTTCGTCGGCTTGATCCTCGGTTCGACCAGCGCCGAAGTAGTTTCACATAGTCATTGCCCGGTCGCCGTGATTCGCTAACCGAGTCTTCGGCACTGGCCGTATCGTGGCTCGGTGATTTGCGTCGACGCGGAACGGATAGGAGTCGCCCAGCCCGACAAGGCGCTGTTCGAGGATCTATCGATCACGATCTCGTCGGGCGACCGGGTGGCGTTGGTCGGCATCAACGGCTCAGGGAAAACAACCTTGCTCAGAATTCTGACCGGCTCGCTGGTGCCGGACTCGGGTGTCGTTCGGTTCGGACGAGGGGTTCGAATCGCGGTGTTGGAGCAGGATCCGCAATTGCCTCCTGGGACCGTGTCGGAGTTCCTAGGCGACAGCTGGGAAGTTGCCGCAGTAGCGACAACACTCGGCGTACAACCGTTGCTGGAGCGCAGAACCGACGAGTTGTCGGGTGGTCAGGCCAAGCGGGTTGCGCTCGCCAAAGCACTCGTCGGTGAGCACGACTTGATCGTGTTGGACGAACCAACCAACCACCTTGACCTGGAAGCAATCGAATGGCTGGAACAGCGCCTGTTGGCCACCTCGGCGGCATTGATCCTCGTCACCCACGACCGGCATGCGCTCGACAGGATCACCACCTCGAAGGGCGCTGGAAAGGTTGTCGAACTTGATCGGGCAAAGGGCTACCTGCATGTGGCCACCGCCAACACGAGCGCGTATGCGACGTACCTCCAAGCCGGCGCTGACCGATACCAGCAGGAGGCTGGCGAGGAGGCGACTCGAAAAATCCTGGCCCGCAAGGAACTAGCGTGGCTGCAGCGCGGCGCGCCGGCCCGTTCGACGAAACCGAAGGCGCGTCTGCGAACTGCCAACGAGATCGTGTCGAGTGGCCCTGCCGACCTCGGCGTGCGCGGAAATCAGCTACAGCTCGGTGGCGCAGCGACGCGGCTCGGCAACCAGGTGATCGAACTTGTTGGGGTGACCCAGAGTTACGGCGACCAAGTCGTATTCCGTGGCGTCGACATGGTGATCGAACCGGGAGCTCGGCTCGGCGTAGTCGGGCCGAATGGATCTGGCAAGTCGACCTTGCTCGACATCATCGCTGGGCGAGCCGAACCTGTTGCCGGCACGGTCAAGCGAGGCAAGACGGTCGTCAGTGGCTACGCCGATCAACAGTCATCCCTGCTCGACCCGGAAGCGATCGTGCGCAAGTTGGTCGCCGGCCCGCTTCGTGAGCCCGACTGGGAAGATCGGGTGCTGCTCGAACGATTCTGGTTCGACTCGACTGCCCAGTTCGCGCCGGTCAAAATGCTGTCAGGTGGGGAGCGCCGTCGGTTGCAGCTCGTGATGGTGCTTGCCACGAAGCCGAACCTGTTGGTGCTCGACGAACCAACCAACGACCTCGACCTCGACACGCTGCGAGCCCTTGAGGAGTTCCTCGACGACTGGCCAGGTGCGCTGGTTGTCGCCAGTCACGACCGGGCGTTCCTCGATCGCACGGTCGACCACGTGCTGGCGATCGACGAAAGCGGCGCAGTCGCTCGCGTTCCCGGTGGTGTTGAAGGCTGGCTTGCATCGCGCAAATCAGTGAATGTGCAGCGTGCTCGTGTTGCAGCTCCGGCTAGTGCTGCGGCTGCTCGTCCGAAGTCATCGGCGGGCCCCAGTCAATACACGATCGGTCGACAGTTGCGAGATTCCGAACAGGCGATCACCAAGGTCCAACGACGACGCGACAAATTGATTGGCGAGTTGGAACAGTTGACGGACCACCCAAGCATCGCCAGGATCGGCGGTGAGTTGGCCATAGTGCAAGCCGAACTTGACACGCTAGAAGAACGCTGGCTCGAGCTCGCTGAACAACACTCCGGCTGACCGCGGGTGTTCCGCTGGCGCGATCATGTGACGACAACACAGCATCGCGCCACCAGAACTTGGGTTGGGTTATATGTTTGCGGCATGGCGTCGACTCGGGCTGCGATTGGGATGTGTTTTGATCGGTCGTTTCCGGCAGTAGCGATCCCGGAGTACGCGAGACGGTTGGAAGGCGACGGGATCGAGCAGTTGTGGGTGATCGAGGATTGCTTCTTCACGGCGGGTGTGAGTCTGGCGGCGACGGCGCTGGCCGTGACGGAACGCTTAACGGTCGGGATTGGCATCCTTCCGGCGGTCGCACGCAACCCTGCGGTGACGGCGATGGAGATTGCGACACTGGCAAACCTTGCGCCCGGCCGATTCGTCGCCGGAATCGGTCACGGTGTTCAGGCGTGGATGGAACAGATGGGAGCCCGCACGCCGTCGCCGCTCACAACCCTCGACGAGACGATCTCCGTTGTGCGGCGGCTGCTGACGGGGGAGAAGGTCACGTTCGCGGGGCGTGAGGTCAGACTTGATCAGGTCCAACTCGACCAACCACCATCTGTCGTACCGCCAGTCGTTGCCGGTGTGCAGCAGGAGAAGTCGCTCGCCGTTGCTGGCAGGGTGGCCGACGGCGTGATCCTTGTAGAGGGGGCCGGCCCGACCTATGTGAGTTGGGCGCTCGACCATGCCGGACGTCCGGATGACTTTCGTGCGGTCACGTTCACGATGATGTCGATCGACGCTGATCGGCGTCAGGCGTACCGGCCGCTGGTTCCGTTGGTTGCCGGGCTGATCGCCGAACGTCGGTCGGCATTTACGGTGCTGCCGTTCTTTGATGAGATGTCGGCCAGGGTTGCGGCAGGCGGTTCGGATGCGCTGATCGAGATGCCGGCCGATTGGTGGTCGGAGATCGGTGCGATCGGAACGATGGATGATGCGCTTGGCCACATCGCCGCCTTGGAAGCGGTCGGAGTTGGGAGTATCAACATCTTTCCGGGACCCGAACTCGACATCGCGTGGGAGCAAATGCCTGACGTCGCCGAGCTCGCTCGCCGCTGAACAACACCGAACGTTTGGTGTCTGACACCAAACGTTCGCGGCTGACTCGGGCACCCTGTAGCACCTGCTCCGTAAGATGGGTGGACCATGGCTGACGCGTCTCAACCTGAACTATTTGGCCACGAGCCGTCCGAAATCAATCGGTTCGACGTCAACCCGTTCACGGAAGGGCTCAACCCGGATCAACTTGACGCCGTCGTCCATCGTGACGGCCCGCTGCTGATTGTCGCCGGGGCCGGGTCCGGTAAGACGCGTGTACTCACGCATCGGATCGCCCACCTCATCGACCAGGGTGCCAAACCGTCGAGCATTCTGGCGATTACATTTACCAACAAGGCTGCGGCAGAGATGCGTGAGCGGGTCGGCAAGCTGGTCGGCCCAGTCGTCAAGACAATGTGGGTCAGCACATTCCACTCGGCGTGTGTACGGATTCTGCGACGCGACGGTCAGGTATTGGGATTTCCGCGCACGTTCTCGATTTACGACCAGGCCGATGCGGTGCGTCTGACGAGTTACGTGATTCGTGACCTAGGTCTCGACTCGAAACGGTTCGCGCCGCGCACGGTGCATGGTCTGATTTCGCTGTGGAAGAACGAGTTGACCGACCCGGCGGCGGCTGCTGCGAAGGCGGAGAACATCTTCGACCGCAAGCATGCGGAGATCTACGCCGAGTACCAAACGCGTTTGCAGCGCGCCGGGGCAATGGACTTCGACGACCTGCTACTCAACGTCGTATTCCTGTTCCGCCAACATCCCGAGGTGCTCGATCACTATCGCCAACGCTTCGAACACATCCTGGTCGACGAGTACCAAGACACGAATCAAGCCCAGAACGAAATCGTCCTCCAACTCGCCGGAAGTCATCACAACGTGTGCGTAGTTGGCGACACCGATCAGAGTGTGTACAAATTTCGCGGGGCGGATTTTCGGAACATTTTGCAGTTTGAGGATGCGTTTCCGGATGTCACGACGATTGTGCTCGACCAGAACTATCGGTCGACGCAGACGATCCTCGATGCTGCCAATGCGGTGATCTCGAACAACCTCGAACGCAAGCCGAAGCAGCTGTGGACCGACTTAGGCGGCGGCGATCGGATCATCCGCTATCACGCCGAAGACGAGGGCGACGAGGCGATGTGGATCGGTGGCACTGCCCAGCAACTGCATCGTGACGACGCCATGAACTGGCGTGAAATGGCAGTCTTGTATCGCACCAACGCACAGGCTCGCGTCGTTGAGGAAGCGTTCATGCGACTGGGAATTCCCTACAAGGTGGTCGGCGGTGCCCGCTTTTACGATCGGCGCGAGATCAAGGACGCCATGTCGTATCTGCGGGCCGTGATCAACCCGCTCGACGAGGTCAGCGTGAAGCGTGTGCTCAACACGCCCAAGCGCGGTGTTGGCGATGCCAGTGTGGCGCGGCTCGATGCGTACGCGGCGACCGAGCAGATCTCGTTTGTCGAAGCGATGCGTAATGCTGACGAGGCCGGAGTTACCGGCCCGGCGTGGCGCGGAATTGCCGCCTTCGTTGACCTACTCGATCGACTCAACGAAATGGTCGGGCAAGATGGCGTTGGACCCGGCGACTTACTTCAGGCTGCGATCGACGAATCCGGATACCTCGGTGAGTTGGAGGCCGAAGACACGGTCGAGGCACACGGCAGGATCGAGAACCTTGGTGAACTTGTCGGGTCAGCCCGCGAGTTCACGGTGCTCGATGAGTTCCTCGAACAGGTCGCGTTGGTGGCTGACACCGATGACCTCGATGACGATGATCAGGTGGTGCTGATGACGCTCCACTCGGCCAAAGGGCTTGAGTTCCCTGTCGTCTTCATCGGAGGGGTGGAAGAAGGTGTGTTCCCGCACAGCCGGGCGCTGACCGCACCAGACGAAATGGAGGAGGAACGACGGCTCGCCTATGTCGGTATCACGCGGGCGATGAGACGTCTGTTCATCTCGCATGCCTGGAGCCGGATGTTGTTCGGCAACACCCAGTACAACCCGCCGTCGCGATTCCTCGATGAGATTCCGAGCGAGTTGATGGAGTCGCGGGGCAACGTGACAGGGCGTTCGTCGTACGGACGTCAGAGCTATCGCCAGCGCGACGAACGCGGGTACTCCGGCCCTCCGCCGTATCGACGTGGCGGAGCCGGTGGTGGAGGCGGCGGCCGAGCGACCGACTCGAAATCCGCTGATGCACATCGCGAGCGCGTCGTAGAAGCTGCGATTTCAGCGGGTGCCGGAAACGCTCCCCAGCCAGCCAACTCGCAGGAGCTCGGGCTGCGAGTCGGCGATGGCGTCGCTCACCCAGCGTTTGGCGAAGGCGTGATCATCCACATCTCCGGTCTCGGTGACAAAGCAGAAGCGGTGATCAACTTCGCCGGTATCGGCCAAAAGCACCTCGCCCTCGCCTGGGCACCCCTCAAGAAGATCTAATCAGCGGTGTATGTCAGCGCGCACCCTTGTGCCACGGGCCCCATATTGCGATCGAGTAGCCGCTGCCGGATTGGATGTTGACGTACAACGCCGTTCCATCAGCGCTGAACGTCGCACCGGCGAACTCCTGACCCACCTGACCCAGATCGGCGTTTCGGGCTATGTCGAATAGCAACCCGTCACGTGTGAGCCCTCGCAGGAAGTTGTCTCGACTGCCGTCCTCGCACAACACGACCAAGCCGTTCGGGCCCACCACGATGTTGTCAGGCAGATCCAATGTGGCCTCGCCTGGCGACTCGTACGCCAGTTGCAGTTTCTCGCGATGTGGTTCGTAGACCCATACCTGACCCCGGCCGTCGCCGAAACCGGCAGGCGCGGAACCGGCCGTCGCACCGCCCTGCGTCGAAACGAAGTACACCTTGCCGTTGGCGGTGTAGGCACCTTCGAGTCGGCTGAAGATCGCTGCGCCCTGCGCTCGGCCCTGCGCACCGACGGCGACAATCGCCTGATCATTCGTGGTTCCGGGCGCGAACGTCGGATCGGGATCGCCGATCGTGACCCACTCGACGCGATAACTCGCGCCGGGTGTTTGGGCGACGGAGAGATCGGCATTGTCGACATCGCCTACCTTGAGCATCTGCAGGACTCCTCCGTCCTCGAGCCAGCCGAGTCGTCTGCCCGAGCGCGGCGGAAGGTAGCGATAAAAGCCGGAGGCGAAGTTGAAGTTGTCCTCCGTGAGATACACCGCGCGTCCATCGGGATCGACGGCTGCTGCTTCGTGAGCAAACCGGCCGGCGGCACGGATCGGTACGGCAGCAGAGGTGCCTTCGGTGGGCACCTCGAACACGTAACCGTGCTTGGCGAGCCCGGCGTTCGAGGCATTGGTGAAATCGTTCCCGACGTCCGCGCCATTGACGGTCTCCTCACAGCTCAACCAGGTGCCCCACGGCGTCGGTCCGCCTGCACAGTTCATTTGTGTGCCACGCAGCGAAACCCAGTCACGCACGACATTGCCGCGCCCGTCGACCTCGAGCGTCACGGTGCCACCTCTGGTCATCGGGTCGTAGACCGCCGCTTGACCACCCATCGGGGTGCCCGGTCCGTTGATCTCGTGGTTGCGGACGATGATCGAGTTGCCATTTCGACGCCCGAAGGTGGCCATACCGTCGTGCCGACCTGGCAGTGACGCACCGTCGCCGAGGACCGTGCCGGTGGTGTGGAAGCTCCGATACTCGAAACCGGCAGGCAACTCAAGTCGAACTACACCGTCACGCGAATCGCGTACGGCGGAAAGTGGCCCGTAGCCGGCACCACGGCGGTACGGGACGGGCCGAGCGGCGTGGGCGACGAAACCTTCGAATGGGCCAGCGATTGCCAGACCCGCGGCTGCTGCGGCACTGCCGACAAGAAATCCACGCCGGGATACTTCGGTCATGACGACCTCCTCTAGTGAGTGGCTCCGGGAGCGAGAGCCGCTGCTCACACAGTAGTTGGTTCGCGGGACAGGGAATTCCGCAGGTCCGACGTGCAAGAATCGTTGGTGTGAAAGCAGCGTTACTCGTCGAGAGCCTCACCGGAAACACCTGGAAAGCCGCCGAACTGATCGGCGATAAACTCCAGCAGGAACGGTGGGGGATCACCGGTTTGTCGAGGGTCGGTAGCCCTGACCTTGCCTCGATCCAGCAGGCTGACATCGTGCTCGTCGGAACCTGGACCCATGGCCTTTTTGTGCTCGGCCAGGCACCGTGGGCAGCCAACAAGATTTCCAACCTGCCTGCGATGAAAGGCAAGAAAGCAGCGTGTTTCCTGACGTTCGCGCTCAACGCCGGCAACAGCATCGACAAGCTGGATGCAGCGGTTGGTGCGACCGGTGCCGAGGTGATCGGCGGACTAGAAATCAAACGCAACTATTTGGAGCAACACACCGATCTCTTCGTCGAACGCCTGCTCAGCGTCGTCGCCCCGCTCGTTTAAACACCCGCACGGAGGGCTTCGACGGGTTCTAGTCTTGCGGCGCGGATTGCCGGGTATAGGCCTGCGATCAGGCCAACGATTGCTCCCGCCGGTGGTGCCGCGAGTGGCAGCCACGGGTCGAGCACCGGCGTCCAGTTGCGGGCAGCCGACACCGCGACGACGGTGACGATTCCGGCACTGGCACCGAGAATTCCCCCGACGACTCCCATTGCTGCTGACTCCGACAGGAACTGGGCGGCGATGTGACGACGCCGCGCGCCGAGCGCTCTACGCAAACCGATCTCACCGGTTCGCTCCATCACGGTGACCAGTGTGACGTTGGCAATACCAATCGCACCGACGGCCAGCGAGATCAAGCCGAGCAGCAGGAACATGCTGTTGACATCGCTTTCGACGCCCTCTCTGGCGGCGTTCGGGTCGGCCGGAGCGGAGACCGAGAGCCCTTCCGGCGAATTGGGGTTGAGGGCGGTTGCTGCCTGTGATGCGATCAGCGCTGCCGCCCCAAGTTCGGTTTCGATCACGACTCGGTCTGGTCGAGTGACACCAAACCGTTGCACGGCGACGGAGCTTGGAATCACGATCGCCCCGACGAGTCCGCGCTCGCGCGGTGCCTCGTCGATAATTCCGATCACCGTGAACAGCTCCTCTCCGATGAACACGCCCGGTTGGTTGGCGACGCCAACGATTCCCATTTCATCGGCCAGGTCTGCGCCGATCACTGCGACTCGATCGCCACGTTTGACGTGGCCATCATCGAACCATCGCCCGGTTGCAATATGGCCGCGAACGGCTCCCAGGATTCCGGGGGATGCGGCGATGATCGGAACGGTTCGTTCGTTCGAGCCACTCGGATCGATGACGGGCACGGTTCGAACCTGCCCTGGGTTGCTGACGTCGGCAACGGCACCGGAGGCGACAACGCCATTCAGTCGATCGAGCCTCGCTTCGACCGACCATGGCAACGGCGCGCCTGCCTGGCCGCCAGACGATCGCGACTGGATGATGACC
>JANOTN010000310.1:0-11600 GCA_031416375.1 Ilumatobacteraceae bacterium | reverse complement strand
GGCTGCCAGGGGTTGCGTCAGCAATCAGCCATGGCATTGAGCGCACGGCAGATTTCGTCGGCCTGGTCGGCACCCAACCTTCCAACGCGCTCCGTCAAGAATGCTCGACGAATCGGTTGCAGGTTGTCGAACGTGGCCGCGCACGTCGAGGTCAAGCCTTGATCGGGTCCGACGACAATTTCGGTTGGGATCCGCCGAACGGTACGGGTGATCGGGGCCACCGAAATCCACGTGAGAATCGGCACAGCCTCGCTGCGGGTCACGACGAGCACCGGCCGTCGCTTGTCTTCGGCTTCAGCCCACCAAATCTCACCTTGCTCGGGAGTCACCATGGCTCGTCGGCAATCATCTTGACGGTGGATGCATCGCACCAGCCAACTTCTTGATCCGTCTGGGGCATTGCCCGGTAGCCGGCCACGATCTGCTCCCCGATCAATCGTCGGCGGTGCTCGTCGACCAGTCGCTCCAAACCGATCCGAATCGCTTCGGACCGACTGGGCACAACGCCGCGTGTAATCAGCAAATCAACCTCCGCCGCCAGCTCATCATCCAGTCGCGCCACCATCTGTGCCATGCAATCAGCATAACGTTATGCACAGCAGTTCCGCACTGATTAACTAGCCGTATTCGGCTTTCAACTCACGTTTGAGGATTTTGCCGGCTGGGCCTAGCGGCATGTTTTGCCGGAACTCGAAGCGCCGTGGTTGTTTATAACCGGCCAGGTCCTTGCGGCAGAGATCGCGCAGGCTGGCTTCAAGCTCGGCGACATCGACGCCGCCTTTGGGGACGATCGTGGCGATTGGGGTCTCTCCCCATTCGGGGTCGGCGAGGCCGATTACGGCGACCATCTCGACGTTGGGGTGGCCGCCGATCACACGCTCGATTTCAGCCGGGTAGACGTTGAATCCACCGGAGATGATCATGTCGGTCTTGCGGCTGACGAGGTACAGGTAACCCTCGTCGTCCAGCTTGCCCATATCGCCGGAGTAGAGGCCATCCGGGCGGAACACGCGCTCGGTCTCCTCCGGTCGATTCCAATATCCAGCCGCCGTGGTCTCGCCGATGATCCGGATCTCGCCGACCTCACCATTGGGCAGTTCGTTGCCGTCGTCGTCGACGATCGTGATCTCGGCGTGTGTGCTTTCGCGGCCACACGAATCGACCAGCCAGGGCTTGTCGTCAAACATCCGGAGGTGATCCCAGGGTTGCAGCGTGGTGACTTGGCCGCCGGCCTCGGTGAGCCCGTAGCGCTGCTGCAGGTCACACCCGAGCATCTCCATCGCCCGTCTCGCCAGGTCAGGCCCGGAGGGTGCTGAGCCGTAGCTGATCCGACGAAGGCTCGACATGTCATGGCCGGGTTGTTCCTCAAGCCGTGCCAGCAAGCGATGCAACATCGTCGGGATGAACGTCGTGAATGTCGCCCGTAAGTGTTCGATGTCGTGGATCAGATGGTCGGGGTCGAAGCGCGGGTGGATGATCAGCGTCTGCCCCATGAACATCCATGAGATCGTCCGGATCATCCCGCCGGCCGTGTAGAACGGCGTGGTCGCCAACATGATGTCGGCCTCACGCGACTCGGTCACGAGGCAGGTGTCGAAAGCCTGCATCACCATGCTGCGATGGACGTTCATCACGCCCTTCGGACGGCCGGTTGTGCCGCTCGTGTAGAGCAGGAAATGCAGGTCGTTCTCGTTGAGGTCTGCAGGCGTCGGGTCGACGTTGCGCCCTGTCGTCAGCGCGGTCTCATAGTCGGCCCCGATCTCGGTGCCACCAATCTCGACGACCACATCGAGCCCTGCGACGACCGATCCAAACCCCTGAACCTGATCGTGATGGATGATCGCCGCACGTGCCCCAGCGTCAGCAAGCATGAACTCTGCTTCGTTCGGGGCGGCTCGCACGTTGACCGGCACGAGTACGAGCCCGGCCTTCGCCAACCCGTAGGTGATCTCTGGCCAGTACAGCATGTTCTGCCCGAAAACGCCGACGCGATCGCCCTTCGTAAGTCCGCGAGACAGGAGGTATGTGGCGAGCCGGTTGGCGCGTTCGTCGAGCGCCGCCCACGAGAGTGTGGTGTCTCCGAAGATCACCGCCGGTTTCGACCGAAACCGGCGCGCGTTGCGTCGAGAGATATCACCGATCAACATATGAGGGTCCTAGATGATGAAGGCAAGAGTCGAAACGGGGCCGTCGGCGTTGATCAGGTGGATCGTCTTGCCGGCCAACTTGAGTTCGTCACCGTCTGTGCGGATCCGATGGATGTACCGGCCAGCCCATGTGGCAAGTTCATAGCGGTATTCGTTGAGCATGAAGTTCGATTCGACGGTGGTACTCACGTCGTCGGTGGCGACGACTTCGAAGTTGGAGATCACGCGCCGCATCTTCGACGGCGGAGTCTGACTGTGGCGGGCACCGGTCTTCAACTGGCCGACCCGCTTGCCGATCCGGGTTCGGTTGTCATAGATGTAGGACAGTTCGGTCTCCGGGTTGGCTCCCTCATGCATCGGCACCCAATAGAGCGCGTCGTGGTCATGCCAGAGTGCCTCCCATTCCGAGTACCGAGCCTCGTCAGCGAGGCGCGCTTCGAGGAAGATGAAGTCGACCAACGCAGAATCGACACTCGACTGATTCACGACCGACTGGTTCACGAGATGAGTCCGTCATTCATAACGACAGCCCACTCACGCCAGAACCCGCGCTGCGGTGTCTCTGAGGTTTTGTCGTAGTTCTTCGTGCCTGCATCGTCGCTGAGATCGGATTCGATGCCACGGCTGAGTTGCACCCACTCGGGGTTCCTCGAGGCGAGGCCCTGCTGGTTACGCATCCCGATTTCGCCGTCGTCGGCAATCAGGAATCCACTCGGACCCATCGCGCCTTCGCAACGCCGAAGGATTCGACTGTTCATCTCTGGCGCGCCCTTGAGAAAGGCGGGCGATGTGTAGGCGATCGTCTCGCCTGGCCCGATCGGTTCCACGACCATCACGTTCATCTCCGCAAGGAACAGGTTCGGGAAGATCAGCGTGTGCGGTGGCCCGATCACCAGGTGATGGTGCGCCTCAGCCGCGCCGTAGGCGGCCTCCATGTCGGCGATGTAATCGGTGGCCTTGGCACGCGGCATCCGGCCGAACCAGACAAACTCCTCGTCGAGCTTCAAGTACTCCTCGGCATAGTCGATCTCGCAGTGGCCGCCACCCATGTCACGTACAACCACATCGACCTTCTGCGGTTGGTGCGACACCTTTGCCGCACGCACCGCCTCGTACACCGACTGATGCACGAACAGGGCGTGGTAGCCGTCGACGTTGTTCTCCATCACCATCTTCCAGTTGCACTGCTGGTGATGTTTCATCCACCCGGCAGTGAGCTGGATCTCACCGGTCGGCGACAGATTCGAGAGCCGATCGATTGCCGTGGTCGCCCGTCCGAGATGTTCGAGCAGCGTGACGCCCTGGTCGGCAAAGCTGGCGAAGATGAAACCGCGATACGAGTCGACCCGCTGACATTCGGTCAGCGCTAGTTGATCGCGCAGTTCGTCGTGGCGGTCGGCGTAACCCTGCTTCATCGGGATCGCGATCAGGCGGCCGTCATTAGCAAAGGTCCAACCGTGATACGGGCATCGATATGAGGTGGAGTTACCGGTCGCCGCGCCACAGATCTTGTTGCCGCGGTGACTGCACCGGTTGGCAAGAACGTGCAGCGCACCCTCTTTGTCACGGGACACGATGACCGGTTGACGACCCATGTTGCGGGTCACGTAGTCACCGGGTTCGGGTATCTCGCTCTCGTGGGCGACGTACACCCAACCTTCGGAGAAGATCCTCTCCATCTCTCGATCGAACACTTCCTGCGAGGTGTAGGCGGTGCCGTGCACACGTGTCGGCTCGACGAGAGTCGTGGTCGTGGTCGTGGTCGTGGTCGGGAGTTCGGTGATCGTCATGGTGATACCTCCAGAGCGGGGACGGCGACGCCGGCGATGCGCCGAAACGTTATGTCGGCGCGGTCGCCGATTGCGGGTGATCGATCGGTTGGTCGACTGGTGGTCATCAGCAGGCGGTGCCCACTGATGAGCTCGACGTCGATCACGTGGTACGCAACCGTGGCCACGATCAGGCCCGGTTCGAGACGATGCACGGTCGTGACTGAATGAACCGTCCCGTGTGGTTCGATCACTCGCCAGGCCGTGTGAATCGAACCGCACGCATCGCAGCGCACCTGTTCGAGTTCGAGCGGCGTGCTGCACGCAGCGCAAAATTGCATTGCCAACTCGCCCCGAGACGCAGCCTCGTACAACGGTTCCAGCGCGCCGTCGGCGTTCGGCGCAAGTGAGTCGTCGACAAGCCAGTCAGTCACGCCGCTTCTCGCTCCAGGATCAGGACGGCGTGGTGGTCGATGCGTCCGCCAAGGCCGGTCACGAGGGCGGTTGAGGCGTTGGCAACTTGGCGATCGCCACCGGCACCACGGATCTGGATGATGCCTTCGGCAAGCGGCGTCATGCCCTGAAGGTAGAAGCCGGAGAGTTGGCCGCCGCCGGTATTGACAGGGAGGCCGCCGCCGGGTGCGAGAGCGCCCGAGCGAGCGACCTTGCCGGCCGTCCCGGGTTCGACCAATCCGTAGTCCTCAAGCAGGCACAGCGTGACGACCGAGAACGGGTCGTAGATCTGGTGCACATCGATGTCGGTGCGAGTCCGTCGTGCCTGCGCCAGCGCCTCGTCGAGGGCTCGACTGGCTCCACCTCCGAACCATGATTCGCCGCCCGCCCGACGATGTCGAACCGGGTGGAGCTGGGCCATACCCGTCACGAACACCGGATCGTGTGCGGCGCCTGCTGGGCGTTGCGAACTGACCACCACGGCGCATCCACCGTTGACCGGCCGGGCGCAATCGAGGACCCGCAACGGTGTCGCCACCATTCGAGCAGCGAAGTACGCATCGGCATCGAGCGGCGTAGTGACGGTGGCGACTGGGTTGCCGTGCGCCCATTGACGCGCCGCCATCACGACGGCGCAGAGATCGTCCTCACTGCCGCCGGTGACATGCAGATAGCGGTTGGCCATCAGCGCGTAGGTGGGCACGGAACCAAGCAGGCCCGAGGCTCGTTCGAGCCCACGCAGGCCGTCACTCCCCCCGCTCTTGGCATAGCCGGAACCTGACGAGCCGGTGCCCTGAATCGGGGCGTCGGCGAAGACGCACACGATGGTTGATGCCAGGCCTGCACGAATCGCCAACACCGCCCGCTGCACCATCGCCACCGCGGTTGCACCCTTGATCTCGACGTGTTCCAGCAGTCGCAGATCACCGAAGCCATCGGACCGAGCCAGCTGCACACCGACACGGTCAGGCCTGATTCCCTGGCTCGAGTTGACCAACAGCCCATCGACATCGCCGCGGGTCAGTCCGGCGTCGGCGAGCGCCAGCGAGATTGCCTCGCTTGCCAGTTGTGACGCGTGACCGCCGGGAGCCAGCGACATTGACGTCAGGCCGAGCCCGATGATCGCAGGCTGATCAGTCATCAGAGACCGCATACGGCCCCGTCTTGAACCAGGCCCGCCGTTGCTCGTCGGTGGAGTGGCACATGCTGGCGAGTTCGAGTGCGTCGAGGTAGACGACAGCGTCAGACTCGAGATCTTCGACCTTGAGACGAGGCCCGCGACCGATGGAATCGAGCGATACCCGAACGGCAGCAAACTCGCTCCCGAACTCGATCACGTTCTCGGCCTGCTCGCTCGGCATGTTCACCCCTTCACTGACCTCATTCGTCATTGTTGACACAACTGTCAGATAAACGATACCCGACGCGGCAGGGTGTGTGTCTACTCGGCGATATCAACCCCAGGCGGGGTGGAGACCTCGTTCGAGGGCGAGCGGCTGGGCGTCGATGTTGGTGCGTTGTAGTTCGTCTGCGGCAGGGTCGGTGATCAGCCACGCAACCGCCGCGCCGACCACGCTGGTTGGGGCTCCGGCGTTCGGGTCGAAACCTTGGGCGGCGACGTCAGGTGCGTTGCGCTCGGTGATGACGAAGCCAGGATTCACGTTGAACGCTCGAATCCCGTCGTCGGCGTGCTCGGCCAGGATGCTGCCGACCAGCGTGTGACCGGCAGCCTTGCCGATTCGATAGCCGAGCCCGGCCCCACCCTTGCCGGGCTGAGCGGTTGGATACCAGTCGTATCCGGCGCCTGAACTGATCATCACGACCGTGCCGCCACCGCGCTCAACCATCGACGGGAGCAACAGCTGGGAGATCCGAATCGGGGCCACGGCGTGGGCCTCGACGAACTTGCGGTATTGGTCGATCGGCGTGTCGAGGATCGTGTCCATCAAGCCCGGACCGATGTGGCGTCCGTTGTGGATGATCACGTCGATACCTCCCCACGCGTCAAGCACCTGGGCGCAGGCGGCTTCGACCGAATCCATCTCGGTCAAGTCGATCCGGACTCGCAAGGCGGTTTGGCCTCGCGCCGTGATCTCGTCGGCGGTCTCCTCCAACGAACCGGGGAGTGCACGATCGATCCGACGATGGACAGATGTGGAGTGATCCCCAGTCGGGTCGCCCTTGCCGACCGTGCGGGCGGCGATCGCCACGTCGTACCCGGCGTCGGCAAGCGCCAACGCGATCGCTTTACCGATTCCTCGACTCGCTCCGGTGACCAGCGCTTGTTTTGGCATGGCGTCAGCTCCAGCTCAGTGTGAGGTCTTTGACGTGGCGCAGGCCGGGTGGGAACTCGAGTTCCTCGTGACCGGCCTTGATGCCGTAGTCAGGAATCCGGCGATGCCACTCGGCGAGCGCGATCCGCAACTCGCGCCTTGCCAGGTGCGAACCGAGGCAACGGTGGACGCCGCCACCGAAAGCGATGTGGCGGTTGTTTTCGCGGTCGAAACGGACGTCGAATCCGTCGGCGAATTCGCAGGGGTCGACGTTGGCAGCGCCGTAGCTGACGGTGACGGCTGTGCCTTCGGAGATGAGTGCCCCGTTGGGCAGTTCGACATCCTGCGTGGCGAGCCGCGGCACGCCGTACGGAACCGGCGACTCCCAGCGGAGCAGTTCTTCAACCGCACTCGGAATCACTCCGGGGTTGTCGACGATCTGCTGGCGGTGTTCGGGATGCACCGCCAGAAAGGCGAACATGCATGTGAGCGAGTCACTGACCGTGTCGAGCCCGGCGATCAGGAACAGAAAGCACAGGTCGAGAATTTCTTCGCGTGTCATCTTGTCGCCGTCGACTTCGGCGGTAAGAAAGTGGGTCAAGATGTCGGCGGTCGGTTCCGCCTGGCGGGCATCGAGGTGCTCGTTGAAGTAGGCGTAGATTTCCTGACCCGTCGCATTCACCACGGTCATCCGCGCCATGAAGTCGGCGTTCGAGTTCGGGTCGATCTTTTCTGGGTGCAGGATTCCGTCGCGAAGCCTGAGCAGCGTGCGAAGTTCATCCCAGGGGAGTCCCATCAGTCCGAGAAACACCGCTGACGGGAACAGTTCTGCGAACTCTTCGGTGAAGTTGCACTCGCCGCGCTCGACGAAGGCGTCGATGAAGTGATTGGCGCGAGCAGCCACGTCGTGTTCCAGTGCATCCATCCGCTTCGGAGCGAACAATGGATCGAGGATCTTGCGGTATTTCGAATGCTGAGGCGGGTCGATGTTGAGCGGGATCAGCGGACGCACATTACCGAGCGGCATGTCAACTGCCGACGAGAACAGTTCAGGGTGGCGCAGCACGTAATCGGTCAACTCGCGACCAAACGACATCGCCACACCATCCATCGGACAATGCAGGCCACCCTGGTCAATCATTGATAGATAGTCGGCCTGCGGAGTGGCAAGTCGAACATGTTCGCCCAGTTGCATTTGCGAGTACACCGCAGCCCGGAGAACAGGAGGCAACAACATCGGGTCGAAATCCATCCGGGCAATCCCTCCATGTCTGCAGTGGTGCAGAAGTTGTTGACGTAAGTGTCAACCGTAGGCGACGAGTCGCTTGTTGTCAGGATCGGAGTTCTGAAGTGCGACGAGTGCGTTGGGCACGAACCACCGATTGCATCTGACACAAGTGTCAGATTAGGGTGATGACTCGTTCGATTGCCGGAGCCAACATGCCGCAGATTCCCAATGCACAGCTGACCCACCTGGGCATCTTCGTGCACGACCCCGACCGGATGGTCGCGTTCTACACCGAGCTGTTCGGGATGGTCGTGACGGATTCCGGCGAGTTCATGGGCAAACACCTCACGTTCCTCACGGGTTCCACCAACGAGCATCATCAGGTCGTGTTTGTGAAGGGCCGTACCGGCGAGAAGACCACCAAGATCCTCGGACAGGTGTCGTTCCGTGTCGACGACCTCGACGGCCTGCGCCACTTCGAACGTAGCGCTGTCGAACTTGGGGCGACCGAGATGGAAGCCCGAGACCATGGCAACAGTTGGAGCATCTACTTCCGCGACCCGGAGTACAACTTCATCGAGATGTACTGCCCGACGCCGTGGCAGGTTCGCCAGCCGTGGCGGGTGTCGCTCGATCTCTCGAAATCGAACGACGAAATCTTCGCCGAAACCAAGCACCTGATCGAGGCTGATGGCGTAATGGTCCCGTTGGACGAATGGGAAGGCGATATCGCCGAACGAATCGCCGCCCGCCGGGCAGGAACCGAATCATGAGCGTCCACGAAGACCATCCGAGTATCTGGAGCGCGCTCCGCGAGGTCGAGTACACGCAGGGTTACGTCGATGCAGGGGGCATCCGCACTCGATACGTCGAAACAGGGCCTCACGACGCGCCCGCCGTCGTGATGATCCACGGCACCGGCGGTCACTGGGAAACCTTCGCTCGAAACCTGGGCCCCTATGGCGAGCATTTCCACGTCGTTGCGTTTGACCTGATCGGTCACGGATTCTCCGATCGACCCGACTACGACTACGAAATCGCGGACTATGTCGACCACACGCTGGCCGTGATGGACGCCTTCGAGATCGAGTGCGCCCACCTGCTCGGAACGTCACTCGGCTCGTGGATCGCCGCCGCGATCGCGCTTCGGCATCCCGCACGTGTCGACAGGATGGTGTTGATGTCGGCAGCCGGCTTGATCGCCAGCGAGGAGAACATGCAGCGGATCATCGCCACCCGCATGAAGGCCGTCGAGGATCCGAATTGGGACTCGATCAAGGCGATGTTCGATCACCTGATGTTCGACGAGAGCAACCGACTCCCCGACCTGGTGTCGTTGCGACAGGCGATCTATCGGCTTCCAGGGATGGTCGACACGATGCGCCACACGCTCGTGCTGCAGGACATGGAGACCCGCAATCGCAACCTGCTGAGCGAAGACGAATGGCGTTCGATCGAGCACCCGACTCTGACGATCGCGTCCGGGCAGGACGTCAGCGAATACTCCAACACGTCACGGCGAGTCGCCGAACTGATGCCGAACGCTCGCGTGGTCGAGATGCCTGACGTCAAGCACTGGCCGCATTTCGAGGACGCCGACACGTTCAACCGGGTCAGCCTCGATTTCCTCCTGAGCTGACCCGCTGATGACCCGCACCGTCGACGTGCTCGTGGTCGGCGCGGGCCCCTGCGGTGTCACGATCGCCAGTCTGCTCGGGTTGTATGGCGTGTCGGCGATCGTGATCGATCGTGAAAGCGATGTGCTCGACTTTCCTCGGGCGGTCGGGATTGACGACGAGTCGCTGCGGACATGTCAGACGATCGGAGTCGTCAACGAGGTGCTTGCCGACACGTTGCAGGACATGCCGATCAAGTACTTCACCTCGTGGGGTCGCTGCTTCGCCCACGTCAAGCCGAGCGCTCGCCCGTTCGGTTGGCCGCGCCGCAACCTGTTCCTGCAGCCGCGACTCGAACGAACGTTGCGTTCCGGGCTAGCTCGATTCCCAAATGTCGATCTGCAAGTCGGCTGCGACCTGATTTCGCTTGATCAGGACCAATCAGGCGTAACCGCTCAGATCCGTCGAGCTGACGGGGAGCATGCGACGATTCGGGCGTCGTTCTTGGTCGGGGCTGACGGTGGGCGCAGCACCGTGCGCGACTTGGTGGGGATCGAGTTGGAGGGCACCACTGAAGCGACCAAATGGTTGGTTGTCGATGTCGCCAACGACCAGTTGGATGCGCCGTACTCGGCCGTGTTCTGCGATCCAGACAGCCCTGTGCTGATGGTGCCGCTGCCGTACGGGCATCGTCGGTTCGAGTTCAGATTGCAGCCGGGTGATGACGAGTCGGCGGTCGTCGATCATCATCACGTTCGCCGACTGCTGGTGCCGAGATACGGGTCGACTCCGTTGCCTGACATCGTGCGGGCGCGTGTCTACCTGCATCATTCGCGGGTGGCCGAGACGTTCCAACGCGGGCGCGTGTTACTGGCCGGTGATGCCGCGCATCTGCAACCGCCCTTCTTCGGGCAGGGGATGAACTCGGGTTTGCGCGACGCCACCAATCTGGCGTGGAAACTTGCGGCGGTCGCCAAGGGAATCGCCGGGCCAGAGATCGTCAGTTCGTACGATCTTGAACGCCGCCCACATGCCACCGAGATGGTCGGATTCGCGACCCGGATCGGCTCGATGTATCGACCACGCAATCGTTTCACGGAACGCTTCCGCGATCTCGTGTTTCGAGCGGTGCAACGCGTGCCGGGTGGCCGCGACTACATCCTGCAGATGAAGTACAAACCGATGCCACGCTACACACACGGTGTGTTGACGGGCGTCGAACCGAAACATAGGACCGATCCAATCGGCCGAATGTTCCCGCAACCGCGTGTCATGACGCTCGACGGAGACGTGCTGCTCGATGATGCGATTGGCCCGTGGTTTGCGGTGATCGGGATCGGAGTCGACCCGACGACCGGCGATCGCGATGCCGTTGACTGGTGGCGATCGATAGGAGCGCGATTCGTGCACGTTCTATCGACCGGCACTCCAAGCGAAACCGAGTTGCTGCAAACGGTCCTCGACATCAACGGTGGCTTCTCGGCCTGGCGGGACGCAAACCCGACACGCCATTTCGTCGTGCTACGACCGGATCGATACGTCGCCGCTACCTGCTCACTGGCAGGGTTTGCGGCGACGACCAATGCGCTACGAGCAACATTCGGCGGAGCAACCTAAGGCGGCGATTGGCTCGCGTCCTCGGGTCTGCCCGTCAGGTTTGGAAGCGGATTGTGGCGAGTGGTGGCGGTCTGGGTGTGCTGGTTTGGGTGTGGCCGTTGATGTTGGTGACTTCGAGGGTGCCGTCGGGGAGCAGTTTGAGGTGCCAGCCGGGTCGGTGGATCAAGTGGTGGTGTCTGGCGCAGAGCAGGACCAAGTTGTCGAGGCTGGTGGTTCCGCCGTTGCGCCAGAAGCTGATGTGGTGTGCGTCGCACCAGGCGACTTTGCGGTTACATCCTGGGTGTCGGCAGCGGCTGTCGCGTTTGGCGACGGCGCGGAACATGTCGAGCGGGACTGTTCGGGTGGCACGCCCAATGTCGAGTGGGACTGAGCCGTTCATGATGAAGCGTTGAATCATCGAGTCGCACAGAAAGGCGTCGGTTGTTGACGCCGGCAGCGGGTCACCGTCGCTGGTTGTCGCGCAGCAGTGTGTGGCGGTGAGGTCGTTGGCGTTGATG
>JANOTN010000309.1:0-14819 GCA_031416375.1 Ilumatobacteraceae bacterium | reverse complement strand
ACGGCGATCGACGACCAGAGTGCCGAGTTCTACCGGTTCGCAGGCCGTTGCGTCGCCGCCCTCAACACGCTGGCGACACAATCCGGAGACACGATCAATCCGGCGGACTGCCGAGTCGCACGAGCGACACTCGAAGTCGCCGTCGAAGCCTTCATCGCCAAGAACGGCCAACCGCCCGACGACGAAACCGACCTGGTTTCCGCCGGCTTCTTACGAAGTGAGTCAGATCACTATGACGTCACAGGAGAGGCTGTGCAAGCAACAACGGACTCCCCATGCGAGTGACCAACACCCCCGCCCCGCCAGACGCCTCACCCGATCTCTTGTGCCAACGGTTTAGAAAACCACTCTTGTGGCGGATCATCCTGTGGTTCATCAGCGGAGTTCTCATGATGATGGGACCCATGATGATTGTGCAGATCATTGTGCTGTATTTGCTCGGCCCCCCCGACGGGTCCGGCCCCAAAGCCAACATGCTGCTGGTTGCAGCAGCACGGCTTCTATGGGTGGGCATGGGCGTCTTTTGCTTTTTCGTAGGGTTCTACCTCGCCTATGGGGCTTGCGAGTACGTCGAGGTGTCGGAGGGCGGGGTCGTCATCGGCCGCCGGAACAAGCGCAGATTGCCCTGGTCCGAGATCGAAGAGGCGACGCTGGTTCTGAATGAGCCCGGTTACTACTTCGCACCACAGCTGACCTTGGCCTCAGGTGAAACCATCGTGCTCACCGTGGTGCGCGGGTCCGGCGAGGGTGCAAGATCGCCGGGCGGCCGGGTGGTCCGAGCGATACGGAGCGGACTCAAGTCGCACTACGACGTTCACAGGTCCGGGTGAGGACCTGTGAACTCGACCGATCCCGCTGAACGCGCCTCATCCCCACAGCCCGAGCGGACACAGCGGTTCCGGCAACGATTGTGGATCCGAATTGCACTAGTCCTCCCTCTTGGATATGCCTGTGTCGTCGTCGTTGTAGGCTACCCCACACCGAACGCCTGCAACGCCGCTGTAGCTCTCGCCGGAGTGGTTTTGTTGGTCGCGCAGTTAATTGAGGTCAGTGCCAGCGCGATCGCGGGCTCAATCGTCTGCCTCGCTCTCGCGTCGTGCATCGGTGCAGTGATCCGTGGACACGTCGAGGTGTCGGAGGGCGGAGTCGCGGTCGTCTCAATCAGGGCCCGGAGATGGGAATGGTCAGAGATCGACGACGTCATACTGACATCACTTGATGCGACTTGGTTCACACCGCAGTTGATACTGACCTCCGGCACGACGATCCCGCTTTGGCCTGCGGGCAGTCCGCGGGAGCATGACCGATCCGTCGCCGTTCAGACCGTTAGAGCGATACGTACCGGACTCGAGACCCGCAAGCGTGTTACGTGAAACCACCAGCCAAAATTCGAGGTGACGAAGTGAGCGACCGACTACTGCCCGAACCCCCGCTCGTACGGGTCTCCCAGCAGCTGCCACCACCGCCACCGCCGCCGATACCGTCGCTGCCACCGATCAGGCTGGCTCCGCCTCCTCCGCCTCCTCCTCCTCCACCTCCGCCACCTGCACCTCCGCAGCCGGCGAGCGACGTACATCGCGTGATGTATGGCGGGCGATCGGTGCTGCCACCGGGAGCGACCCTGTCGAGCCGGGGCAAGCGGTTGGTGGCGTCGGTGCTCGACTTGGTTCTCGTATTCGTAACACTTGTCGTCGGATACATCGTCTGGTTGTTGATCGCCTGGGGTCGCGGTCAGACGCCGGGCAAGCAGCTGCTCGACATGTACGTGCTCGACCTCGAACGAGGACGCCGTGCAACCAGGGGCAAGATGTTCCGGAGGTGGTTCGTCAGCAACTTACTCGGAATCCTTTTCCAGCCGTGGCTCGCTCTGGTCGACGCACTTTGGATCTTCAGCAATCGGGAGAAACAACGGCTCACAGACAAGATCGTGCACACGATCGTCATCGATGCCCCGAGTGATAGTCGGCGAAAGGGCCGAAGTCGTTGACGACCTGATCAACCAACCAGACCGTCGTCTCGCGAGGTTTCCTAGCCGAGGTTTCGGTGGTCGAGTGCGACGACGTCGAGACCGCTGATCGATGCCCGCGAAGAGGCGACCGGATCCGCCGTGACGTAGTGGTCGACGCCGACCCGATCGGCCGTTGCCACATGCACCGCCACCAACGGCGGAGCGCCAAGCCAAGCGATATCAATCGCTCTCGTCCGAATCTCGTCGTCGAATCTGGTGATCGCCATCGAAGTCAACGTCCACACCCAAGCGACCCTGTCGAGTTGCCGCCCAATGAGCGACGGCACCTCGAGCTCGACCACCTCGTGGGCGCAGATCGCATCCATCGCTTTCCACAGAACAACTCCCTGTTCACCAGCCGCGCCGGGCGACAGAACGGCGACCAACGCGTTGGCGTCGAAGTACCCGATCGTCATTCGGCGTCGAGCGGCCAGTTTGCGAGACTCGTCTCGCGAATCGCTTGCGGGTCACGTGGCTCGACAGGTGGCCCCGTGGCGTCGCTCAACGGGCCGAATCGAGATCCTTGAGGATCTGTTGGCTGGCGAGACGGCCGGGGCCACCGGTCACGCAGCCGCCGGGGTGGGTGCCTGAGCTGCAGTGGTAGTACCCCTCGATCGGTGTGCGGTACTGGTTCCAGCCGGGGGCGGGCCGGAAGAAGTACATCTGGGGGGCAAAGAACTCGCCATGGAAGATGTTTCCCTCCGGCAACCCGGCGACCTGTTCGATGTCAAGTGGCGTCACGATCTCACGCTGCAGAATGAGGTCGGAGAAACCGGGAAAGAACGACTCCAACGTGTTCTGCACGTTGTCAGCCATCTTCTCCCGCTCCCTCTGGCGGGGCGGGGGTGTTTCCCCGGCTGAGAACGAGGGTGGCGTGAAGGTCGTCTCCGACGTCACAGCTGCACGGCGTGCAAGCGCTCGAAGCCACCCGCGGGAGTATCCATCACCTGTGCCTGGCTACCTCCCGCTTGTGCGAACTGCTTCCGGTGCCGATTACGAAGTGCTGGCGCAGGAACGCGCCGATGCAATTGTCGCCGTCGCCGCCGCTCATGCCCAGGTGTCGTTGGGCCTGACCCGGTCGGCAGGTCCTAATGTCGCGTGTGAGTACCGCCCCAAGAAACCTCTCGGCGTGCCGGCCGCGAATCCAGTACTTGTAGAGCGGTGAGCCGTCAAAAATCCCAGCAGCATTGCGGATCGCGGTGTACTCCCATTTCTCGGACATCTGGTACTTGTCGATCACGACGTGACCGGCCCAATGGTTCCAGAGCGAGGCGTCCAGGTACTCGGGGCACGTTGGCACCCACGCTCACATCGTGCCACTCATCACCGCATTGGCCACCGCACCCTTTCTGCCCGCACCGGGCGCTCTGGGGTGAACCCGAGCGCCAGTGCGACGACCAAGCCTGCGCCGGGAGACGGCTTGTCTTCGTGCCGCTCTTCGACCGCGTCTGGCACGTCGCGTCAGCGCACGAGCAGCCACTCGTCGCCGTTCTCCTCGTCGGCCTTACCAAGATAGATCCGAATCGGCAGCACGTTCGCGCCAGCAGGCTCACTCTCGCTGACCCAGTCGGAGGGGGCGCGGACGTCGTCGGAGCGAGTGGACGCTTGCACCGCACCGATCGGCATACCCAGGCAGGGACAGCGCGGAGCGGGCGTGGCATAGAGCTGGCAGCGTCGCGATCACGACGTTCGGGTCTCCGTCGACTCTCGCCGACATCACTCACGAACGGTCGACGAATGGCGATGCTGATCGTCGATGAGGCCCACTACGCGAAGAACCCGGCAACGAAACGCTCGCCGGGGAAGAAGTCCTCCTGCATCATGTAGCTGCTCGACCCGACGTTGACGATCGATCCGAGTTCGGCGGCGAGCATCTGCGGGGCGAGCGCCTGGCTCGCGAAGAAGTAGTGGCGCAGGTTCACGTTCAGACGGTCGTTCCAGTAGTCGACCGTCATGTCCTCCCACGTGTGGCGGTCGTCGTTGGCGGCGTTGTTGACGAGCACCGTCACGCCCCCGAGGTCGTCGATCGCCCGTGCGCACGCAGCCTGGAGTGCCTCGATGTCGCGTAGGTCGACCTCGTAGAAGATCGGTGTGTGGGCGGCGCCGTCCTCGACGCAACGCTCGACGGTGCCTCTGGCGTACTCGGCGTTGATGTCGACGAACGCGACCTTGCTGCCTTGGCGGGCGAAGTTCTGCACGACGGCGCTGCCGATGCCGTCGGCGCCGCCCGTGACGAACACGGTGCGATCGACGAGCGACGGGTAGCTGGCATAGTTCTCAACGGTCATGTGGTCCCCTCGGTGTTGGGATTGGGATCGAAACCGTAGACCTCGGCCGGGTTGTCGACCAGCACCTGGCGGCGCAGGGCGTCGGTCGGCAACCAGGCATCGCGTAGGCCGGCGAGTTGAGTCGGCGTCGGCGGGTCGACCTGGCCCGGATGAGGCCAGTTCGTCGCCCACAGCATCCGTTCGGGCGCATGTTTGACGAGGCGGTGGGCGAGCGTGGCGACGGTGGGGTAGTCCGGTGCGCCGTCGTGCGTCGACTCGTACGGGGCCGACAGCTTCACCCAGCATCGTCCGGTGTCGAGCAACGTGAGCAGCGCGCCGAACGCCGGGTCCTCGGGTTCGACCGGCGGCATGAAGCGCCCGACGTGGTCGACGACGATCGGAGTCGCCAGCGCAAGGAGCGCGTCGAGCCGCTCGGCCAGCTCGCGGCCGTTCAGCTGGAGTTGGATGTGCCACCCGTGTCCTGCGATCAGTTCGGCGACGGTGTGCATGATCTCCCACGGCACCGCCCCGCCCGGCAACATGTGGAAACGTGCACCGCGCCCACCCTGCGATGTCAACCGGGCGAGCTCGTCGTCGGTCGTGGTGTCGTCGACCACGACCACCGCCCGGGCGGCGTCGCCGAGCTCGGCCACGGCCTCGAGCTGACACCGGTTGTCGAGCCCGTAGGTGGTCGGTTGCACGAACACGACGCGATCGAGGCCGAGCGCCGCCTGGACGGCCCGGTACTCGACGAGCGAGGCATCCGGTGGTGTCAGCACCGTCGAGGGACTGATCGGGTACCGCTGGTCGTACACGTGCACGTGCGAGTCGCACGCGCCCCGAACCGTCATGTCTCCCACCACGCTCGCAGACGGCTCGCGTCGTCGGCGTTGACCGCCCGCGGTGGCAGTTCGTGGGCCACGATCGCGCGTACCTGCTCGACGCTGCTCATCGCCTGGGCGTCCGCGTTTTCGGGTGTCAGACCGCCGAGGTGTGGCGTGGCAACCACACCCGGCCGGGCGGCGAGTTCGGGCGACGGGCGCTGGTCAGGGGCTCGTCCAACGTCCATCGCCAGACCGCCCAGCCGGCCAGTGTCGAGCGCCGCGGCCACGGCGTGCTCGTCGAGCAGCTCGCCCCGCGACACGTTGACGAGCATCGCGCCCGGCTTCATCCGGGCGAGTGCGTCGGCGTCGATCAGGTTCTCGGTCTCGGGGGTCGACGCCGCGAGCGGCAGCACGAAATCGGACTCGGCCAGCAGATCGGGCAGTTCGACCTGGCGGATGCCGACGCCGCTGACCTGTGTGTACGGGTCAGCGACGAGCACCTCGACGCCCAACGCCACGAGCGCGTCACACAAGTACGTGCCGATGGCACCGCAGCCGATCAGCCCGGCAACCTTGCCCCTCAGCTGGAACCCGGCTCGCTGCGGCGGCTGGCCACCTCGGCGGTAGTCGATCGTCGACTCGCTGACGTTCCGGGCCAGGTCGAGCATCAGCGCCAACGCGATCTCGGCGGTGGACGGCACGAAGCTCTTGTCGGCGTGAGCGACGAGCACACCGGTGCGTGACGCCGCCTCCACGTCGACCGTGGAGATGTCGACCGCCGTACGAAGGAACGCGACCATGCCGGTGTTCCGGTCGAACAGCGCCGCCTCGCCGGGCGTCGCACGATGGGCGATCACCACCTGGCATCCGGCCGAATACGCGACGAGTTCGTCGGTCGTGAGGTCGCGGTCGAGGGGGTTCACGACGACGTCGGCGACCGTACGCAGCTCTGGCAGCGCCCGCCCGTAGTAGGCCTCGAGATCCTCGGGGCTGTGGGTGACAAATGTGCGCAGCACCCCATCGAACCTAACCGGCGGTAGGGGACGGGCGTAACGTAGCCTCGCCCGCCGCCCCGCTCGGGGTGATTCGATCAGCATGTCGTCCTTCGCGGCGACATCTGCAGCGCGGTGACAGAACCGCGTTCGACGGCGGGCGACTGCAGGTGGGCGGCGCGATCGAATGGTCGCGGACATCGCAGCCAGGTGGTCGCGATGCCTGCACATCGTGCGCGAGCGAGATTGCCGCTGGAAACTGCGTCCCGCCGCTCTGGTGACAGGCCCGTAGAGCGGCCACCCGGCGTTCTGGGTCACCCGTCATCTTCGTCCGGCTGGCGCACGACATGGAACTCGACGCGATAGAGCAATCTGTCAGGGTCGATGGAACCCGCGTGTGCAGCGCGTCGACGAAGCGCCTCGACGTCGTTCTCTCCCGTCCGAGCAAGGTCCTCGTCGGTAATCGACGAGAACGGGAGCAGCTCGAGGTCGTCGATTTCGACCACCACGGATCCACCCCGGTAGACGCCTGCCACCTTGACCTTCGGCCTTGACCACAGGCGATACGAGACCGTGATCGTTCCGTCTGCCACCCGTTCGCGGAGGTCAGGACTGAACTGCACCGCGCGATTCTGTCACCGGCCACACCACGCGTAACCGGCGTTTGGGGACATGCTTTGCCAATGCCCGGGCAACGCATCGTGATATCGTGATGTCGTGACAAAGCAGACGACTGTGCGGTTGCCGGATGACCTCGCCGACGATGCAGAAGCTGTTGCGCGGTTCCGTGGTGAGAGCGTGAATCAGTTGATCATCGATTCGCTCACGGCTGAGATCGAGCGAGTTCGCGCCGATGACGATTTCACCGAGCGCGCCAAAAGACTCATCGAGCGCGATCGTGAGATCCTCGACCGACTCGCGAAGTGACCAGGTACCTCAGCCTTGCTGAGTTCTGGTTCCTCGCTGAGCATGTCACCGGTATCGACGCCACGACGCTGATCAGGGCGAGCCGTGTCGATCTTGCCGATTCGGCGCTGCATGCTCCGCAGGCCGGCTTCGGCGACACCGATTTCTATCCCGACATCTTCGACAAGGCGGCTGTGCTTGCTTGTCGGATCGCCTGGAACCATCCACTGCCCGACGGCAACAAGCGCGCCGCCTGGGCGTGCCTCGTGTTGTTCATCGATCTCAACAGCGGCCAGTGGAGATCAGATCCGCCCGACGTGGACGGCAGCGTCGATGCGATGGTCGCCGTGGCGGCGCGAGAAGTCGATGAAGCCTGGCTCGCGGCGTGGCTCCGCGAGCGTGTCTCGTTCACTGAGTAACACCCGCAGGGACACACCCGACTGACTCAGTCTCACGGCTCAGCCGCTGGCGATGAACGCGACGACGACGTAGGCGGCGTGCCGGTCGAAGTTCTGTCGGCGTCGGTCGTAGATCGTGGTGGTGCGGGGGTCGGCGTGTCGGGCGGCGATCTGGACGTCGCGTAGGGGGACGCCGGCGTCGAGGGCGGCCATGATGAACGCGGAGCGCAGCATGTGCGGGTACACATGGCCGAGCCCGGCACGCCTGCCGATCGCTTTCACCCAACGATGCGCGGTTCGTCGGTCGAGGCGTTTCCTCGTCTTCGTGCGGCGATGCGACGAATGTTGGAGCCGGTGGAATCGCTCGCAGTCGACCTGTTTTCACAGACCGGTCTTGCGGTCGGCGTACTTCTGACGCTGGCCGGATCGCTGTTCATCACCACACCGTTCTCGATCGCCTTCGGTGGCGTATTCGACGACACCGGACAGTTCGCCGGCGGCCACGCCGCCGTGCTGCCGCAAGCCGCCACCTTCATCATGGCGTTCGCGGCGATGCCGATGGCGGCGTTCGTGATCGTCTTGCTCACCATCGCCAATCGAAAGCGCATGCTGTTCCCTCGTTGGCACGCGGTCCTCGGATGGGTGTGCTCAGCGCTCCTGCTGCTGGCCATCTCCGGCGTGGCCGGCTTGGCACTACCGGTCTGGACGGCGGCAACTGCTATTGCGCTGTGGCGTCGGGGCGACGTCGGACTTGGTCTTGACGCGGCGCGACTTGCCGAGTGAAGTCAGGCCGTCTGACGATCTTGGAATGTCGGCCACCGTGGGACGATCTGGTGCACCGAGTCGAGCTGCGGGCTTCGGAACGACCGCACTCAACCGGGCACGCACTTGGACCGCTACTCGTTCCACCCGATGGCCGCGGTTTTCGGATTCACCAGCTCTCCAGCCGTCGGCGAAGAACTGGTCGAGGCGGCGTACAATGGGACCCCGATGTCGTCGTGATCGATGCGATGTTCGCTTCCGCACTGAACGTCGCGCCTCGGTTAAACCGACCGACTGCGGTGATGCTGCACACCTTCTTTCATCACATGATCGACAGCTGGCGGGGCAACTTGACCATGCACAACGAGTCGCGTCAGCGTGCCGGGTTCGACGGGTTGCCAGCTCTGGACGTGCTGTCCGACCCCGACGCCGCCAAGCCGGCTATGTCTCCAAAGGCGTGCCCTACCCGACCAGGGTTGATCCCGAGCCTGGAACCACTCACCAGATCGACATGGTCGGACCACACCACCTTGACGGCGCCGTCGAGTTCCACGCCCTCAACCTCATCGACGTCAGCTCCCATTCCGTCGGCAGTCAGATCCCCGCCCGCCCCCCCCGGCCCGGTCCTGGTCGCAGCCGGCATCGCCGAAATCTGGACCACGATCGGCGTGCCAGCCGTCGCCCAGTTCGACAACCACTTCAACTTCAGAGGCGGGATCCCTCCCGCTTGGCCGCACTTCGGACGGTAGTCGCGACCTGCGTGGACCTTGATGTCGTCGTCCGGTTGATCCCGCGACGCGAGCCGTGGCGCAACGGAATCGTCGAACGCTTCAACGGATCGACCGTTCGCGATAGCGAGGCAAGTGATACGTCAGCTCGCGCTGAGCGGTCAGGGAGTACTGATCAGGGGCGCTTGGCGACCGTCACGTACAGCACAGACCCGTCGATCATGTTCGAGTCCGCCGGTGGGGCCTGGTCGAGGACAGTGCCGGGGGCGGCGGTAGTCGAGTCGGTCGGCTGCTCGATCAGCGTCCAACCGTTCGCGGCGGCGTCGCTGCGAGCTTTGGTGATCGGACCGCTGATGTAGTTCGGGTTCGGGATGATATTCAGCTCGTCGATCGTTGCGTTCGCTGCGTCTCGTTCGCTGATAGCGGTCTGCAGGGTCGCTTCGGTCTGTGTGACCTTCTCGTTCGCTGCTTCGAGGTCGGTGCGTGCCGCGTCGAGTTCGCTTTCGAGCGTGGCGATCCGGTCGTTGGCAGCGTCGAGATCGGACTGCTGGTCGGTGGCGGCACCGTCGGAGTCTCCGGGCTGGGCGGCGAGAGCGTCGCGTTCGGCTGTCATCTCGGCAAGGGCAGTTTCGAGGTTCGTGACCTGGTCGGTGAGACCGGCGGCCTGCTCTTGGGCGGCGGTGAGCATTTCGACCTGGCCTTGCAGGTCTCGGGTTGCTGCAGCGTTGTCGATCTCGGTGATCTCGTCGAGCTGCGGGTACTCGCTCGGCGTCAGGTACTCACCGTTCTCCTTGGTTCGGGCGAGGAGGATATCGAGTGTCTCTGTGGTGTCGCCTGCCGGCGCGGTCGCTACGGGCGGTGTTTCATCTTCGTCGCCTGCTGCGCCGATCAGGAACCCGACGAGCCCGCCGACGAGAAGCGCTACGACGGCGACGAAATACGGCCATGCCGGGTTCCGGTCGTCGATGAACGGCTCTTCGAAATACACCGGTGGAACCGGTGTGTAGGCGACTGCCTGGACAGCTGGCTGAACGACGGGGATCGCCTCGGTCGCGGCGTTCGCGTACGGGTCAGGGGTCACTGCGCCGGGCGCGCCTGGCAAGCTGGAAGCGAGGACGGTGTTGTCGCCGACGTATTCGGGAACCGAAGTGGCCTCGACGATGCGCGGGTCGAGCGGGTCGACACCATCTGGTGTTGGTGACGAGAAACGGTCGTTCTGATCCATGGCTGTGGTCCTTCCCGGCGCGACGAGTTACAGCGCGCGGTAGGGGTACCCGTTCAGGTGCAGAATCAAACACTGACATCGCCGACACTGACACCAGGACCAGGTGATGTCGGTGTGGGTCTCCTGCCGACCTCTACTCCGGCAGCAAGCCCGATGCCACCGAGCGGGCGATGGCGACGCACCGTTGAGCGCGCTCGACCGCCTTGGTGGCGGCTCCGGGCGCGACATCGTCGGGCTCGTACTCGGCTTTCGTCTTGAGTGGTAGTAGCCGACGAAGCTCCTTCTCGAGCTTCGTTCCATCGGCACCGGCTTGACGGAGGAGCGTGAGGACCTGATCGTGATCCTCGCTGGCGGCTCGCTCACCGAGTCGGGCACCGCAGACCGCGTCGGCGGCGTTGATCCCCGCGTGAATCGCCAGGCTGGTCGCCGCGATGTAGCGGCCCGCGTGGACCTCGCTGGCGGCGGCGTCGGCGTACTCCTCGGCCTTTCCCGCATACGACCGCACCTGCGCGCTCGACACCGGCTTGGTGCGCATCGACCTAGGCATGCACCGGTTCCAGAAGCTCGGCGATGGTCAGACCGTGGACTGCGATGCCGTCGCGGGCGATGTCTCGCCACAGCTGCTCAGTGCCGGCCAGGCGAGACACCGCCACCGTGTGATCGATCTCGAGGATTTCGACGGGATTGCCAGTGATCGCCCGTACTTCAGTACGCCAGCTCTCGATCGAGGTTCCCCACGCGTCGTCATCCTCGGCGATGTTGTGTGGGCGGATGACGACCGCGTCGATATCGCTGTCGACGCCGGCCTCACCTCTCGCGAACGACCCGAAGATGATGACACTGACGGGTGGTATCGGTCGCGCCCGAGCGGCGGCTCCGATCCGGTTCAGGGCCGTGTCACGTGATCGAGCGAGATCGACGATCGCTTGCGCCGCAACGTTCGATCGATTCAGCCGGAACTGTGAAGACGGTGGTACCTCGCGCCGTTCGACGAGACCGAGGTCGACGAGCCCGGGCATGACGCGCGATGCCTGAGCCACACTGACACCGGCGAGGCGGGCGAGGGTGCGCAGGTTGAGCTCAGCGGTGGTTTCGGCGAGGACGGCGAGCATTCGGCCTTGAGCGCCTGGGATCACCGCTTGCACGGGATGTACGAAGTCCATGACAGCGACGATAACGGATACCATCCATAAATGGAGCAGTTGTTACGTATTTGATTGATATCGGACGCAACTGGAGCTGACGCAACTGGAGCTGGGGCTGCTTGCCGATGCCGGCGCCAGGACCGTTGGGGCGGCACCTGGGAGCGGGCATTTGGTCCCAGGTCAGAGCGGTCCAACGCGCGACCGCCTGGAACCATGTGATTCGACCGCGGACGACGAGCGCGAGGCTTTCGAGATGCAGATCTTTTCCTTGGCGATTCGCCCCCCTCGATGCTCTTGCGTTCGTCATCGCTGAGTCCCGCTCGCAGCAGGATGATCGACAGCAGCGCTGACTTCTCTTCGACGTATCGGTCGATGTCGTCCAGACCCGGCCCCAGACCGGCCCCGAGCCTCTGGTGGCGGACGAACCAGCGCGGTTCACACGTCGCAGACTGCGATGGCGGGAGCGTCACTGCGGGCCTTGTCGGTCGCGGTGGGCAGATTCGTCAGCGTGGTGTAAGTCATGTGGTCGGGGTCGATCTCGAGTGCCGCGGCAGCGTCGGGGTCGAGGCGTTCGATGAGGTCCTTGGACGCAAGTGTTCGGCCACCGGTGGCGCAGGCTTCGATGCGGGCCGCTTCGTTGACTTCGTCGCCCAGCGCCGTCACTTCGGTTCGTCCTGCGGTAGTGATGCTGCCCACATACAGCGTCGATCCCCAGTGCAGACCGAAGCGCAGCACCACGTCGTCGGGTTGGAGCCCGCTCCCGGCGGCGACCTCGTCGACCGCTGACCGCAGGGCGCGTGCCGTGCTGATGCAGGCGTGGGCGGCGGCGGACTCAGACCCGACTGTTTCGGCGACGAAGAACGCGACGACGCCATCGCCGACGTGCCGGCCGACCAGACCGCCGGCATCGATGATGCACTGGTCAGCGACCCGCACGAGGCGACGACCGAGCGCGAAGTAGGTCGACGTCGGCAACCGTCGGGCCAACTGGGAGGAGCCTTCCAGGTCCGCGAACAAGATCGCCGCCGGCCGCCTGGCGGCGCTCGCCATGCGTCGCATGTGCTCGAAGTGTCGGAGATCGCCCATCGAGGTCATCGAACTGATGACGCTCATGCCTGCCGCGGGCTTGGAGATCATCGCCGTCCCGGCGAGACGCCCATTCGAGTCACGGATACGGAACAGCACCGTTCGGACGCCCACCGCCTCTGTCAGCGCCATCCCGGCCGTGTCGACCGCGATGGCCGCGCTATCCGATGGCGACAGGTCGTCGATCATGTCGTGAAACGCAGGGTCGACGAGCTCGCGCAGTTGGTCACGACCGCCTGGAGTATCGGCGAGCAGAAACGGTCCGATCGCGGCGAAGAGCGTGCGGAACAGTGCGTTCGAGTTCGACCCGAAACGCCACCCACGGGACACGATCTGTGACTCGGGACTGAAGTAGTGGTGGCCGATCGTGAACGAGGCGAGTTCGCTGCCGCCACCGAAGGTGAGTCGGAGCTCGTCGGTCACGTACACGAGATGCCAGCGGTGATCGACGACCAGACCCCAGCTCCCGCTGTCGCGCAACGCCGCTGCAGCGTCCGCAAGCGCTGGATCCTCTGGCAGTGGATAGGAACCGGCCAACTCGCTCGACATCGCCGAATGGTAGACGGGCCTACCCGCACCGGCAGGCCCGTGCGGTCCTGCTGCAGATCCCAGGTGATCCGGGGGGCTATCCCGCTGGTTGAGAAAGCTCGCCGGCCAGACTCGGGACGCTGACCGTGGCAATGGTCCAGATCTGGTCGATGTCGACGCGATGGTAGTGATGCGCAGGAGGTGGCGCAGGTTGACGACGTGACGCCACGGCACGTCAGGGTGGCTCACCTTGAACTCGTCGGACCGGCTCAAATCGGTATCGCCTAGCCGTTTCTGACTCATTGGGCCTGGAGGCGGCGGACGGCGATTCGTGCGTCGACGGCCGTGAGGGCGTGTTGGTGCACGAAGATGGGGTTGAGGTCAATCTCGGAGACTTCGGGGATCGTTTCGATCAGATGGTTGACGCGGTACAGCAGATCCTTGAGCGCGTCGATATCGAGGGCGGGGCTCCCGCGGAAACCTGTGAGCAGCGGGTACGTGCGTAGCGAGGTGAGCATCTCGTCGACATCGATGTCGCTGAGCGGGGTGATTCGCACGCTCACGTCTTCGATCAGCTCGACGAGTGAACCGCCGCAGCCGACCATCACCAACGGTCCGAAGGCCGGGTCGTGGACCGCACCGACGACCACCTCCACACCGTCGGTCGCCATTTCTTGGACGACGAACCGCTCGGCGTGCTCGCCGAGTCCGGCCGTTTCGAGCTGTGCGCGTATCTCGCGCACCGCTGTGGCGGCCTCGGTGGGGGAGCGGATGCCGAGTCGCACACCGCCGATGTCCTTTTTGTGAACCGGGGAGTCGATCTTGACCACGACCTGTTCGGCACCGAGGTGCGCGACTGCTTCGGCCGCCTCGTCCGGGGTCGCCACTACGACGTGGCGGGCCAGTGGTATCGCGTACGCCCCGAGCAGTGCTTCGGTGTCCTCGACGCCGAGCCACACCGGACCTGTGACGTCACGGTTGTGCAGGGCGCGGTCGACGATCTGGCGGGCTCGGCGAACATCGCAGCGTTCGGGTTGCACGACATGTCCGAGCGGGCGCCGGACCCATTCCGCCCACTCAGTGACGCTGCCCAGGGCGCGGGCAGCGTCCTCGGGAAACGCGAACGATGGGATGCTCGCCTCGGCCAATCCCGGGATGAGTCCCTTGTGGCCCATGAACACGGCAAGGACCGGTTTGTCGGCTGGGACGCGTGCGCGCGCATCGGCAAGCGCGGCGGCGACGTCGTCGGCGCGGGTGACGATCGGGGGAATGAAGATGGCAATCACAGCGTCGACCTCGGGCGCGTTACCGAGAACGCCGAGGGTGGCGGCGTACTGCTCGGCGGTGGCGCTGGCGACCATATCGACAGGGTTGGAGAGACCAGCAGCTGCGGGAAGCTGCCCGCGAAGGCTGTTCTGGGTGTGGTCGCTGAGCGCCACGACGAACAGGCCGCGGGCCTCGCAGGCATCGGCCGCCAAGATGCCGGGGCCGCCGCCGTTGGTCATGATCGCCACTCGCCGACCAGGCGGCGGCGGTTGGGTGGCGGCAAGGGTGGCGACGGCGAACATCTCCTCGAGAGTGTCGGTGCGGATCACGCCCGTCTGGCGGAACAAGGCATCGACAGCGCGTTCACCGGCCGCGAGGGCGGCGGTGTGAGACTTGGCTGCTCGCTGCCCTGCCGCGCTGCGCCCGGCTTTGACGACGATGATCGGCTTGGCCCTGGAGATCCTGCGGGCGATGCGACTGAATCGGCGCGGGTTCCCGAACGACTCGAGGTACAGCAGGATCACGTCGGTTGCCGGGTCGTCTTCCCAGTACAAAAGCAGGTCGTTGCCGGAGATGTCGGCCTTGTTGCCGACCGACACGAAGTTGCAGACACCCACACCGAGTTCATCGAGGTGCGCCAACATCGACAGCCCGACCGCACCCGACTGGGACACGAACGACACA
>JANOTN010000308.1:0-2304 GCA_031416375.1 Ilumatobacteraceae bacterium | reverse complement strand
GATCACTGACCTGCCGGCACGCGCCTCGCAAGTTCGTCCACCCAGTTCAGCACCACCCGAAGTCCCAGCGACGCCAGTTCCTCCGGGTCGGGTTTGATCATCAGCAACCGGCCATCGGGCGCCACGTCGTAGCCCATCTCTTTCCCAAACACGTAGCGACCGGCGAACAGTTCTCGCGGTTTACCTGACGTGAATCCCTGGCTTGTGTCAACCGTTGCCAGCGTGCGTCGGACATGGAGGTCACCTGCGGTCGTCGGTCGCCACGTCCGTCACCCAGATGTCGCTTTCGTTCTCATGCCAAGTAAAATATAAATAGCGAGCGTCAAACGAGAAGTTGTATCCGAGTACTCCCCGACGACCCTGGAGCTGCGTCAGTCTGGTGGTCGTGCCATCGCGTAACGACAGTCTCCAGATGCCGTGATTTTCGCTTGGTCCTTGGTTCACAGCGAAATAGATGGCTTGCCCATCCCGCGAGACGCGCGGTGAGTTCGGCCGGTGGGGCGTTGGAAGGAGGGAACGCGCCCGGCCATCCTTGGCGACGCGAAACAGGCGCCCATCCTCGATAAAGACGAGCCATTGTCCGTCGGGCGACCATGCGGGCTGTGCGCCGCCCGTCAACACTCTCGGTTCACCGCCGGTCGCGCTCACGATTGCGACGGTTGCCGGGGTTTGTGTTTGGAAAGCGATTTCACCGCCATCGGGTGACCAGTTCGGGAACCAATCGAACCCAGGCCCAGAGGTAAGTTGTCGCGCCGGGCCGCCACTGGACGGCACCACCCAGAGGTCCCGGTTACCGCTGCGATAGGCGTAAAAAGCGATCTCGTTGCCGTCGGGCGACCAGCGCGGATTCCAATCGGGGGTCGGGCTATTGGTCAGCGGCGTCATCTCGCCACCGGTGGACGGCAAAATCCAGAGGTCCTGGTTGCCTCGTCGGTCCGAGCTCACCGCCAGCCGTTTCCCGTCTGGGGAAACATCGACGAACTCGATGTACGCGTGATCCGAGGTCACTCTCAAAGCGTCCCCCCACACAGCGGGCCGGTCGTCGACAGGAATCGGCACGCGCCACACGTTAGAAACCCTGCCGCCTCTGGCGTAGGCCAGCTTAGTGCCGTCCTCAGTGAATACCGCGGAGGTGATTCCCAGACCACCCTGCGTGACCGACAGCGGTTCTCCGATGGGGGTTCCGTCGGTGTCAACTGCCTGTTGCCACAGGTCCTTGCTTCCTCCACGGTTGGACACGTAGAACACTTTGCGCCCGTTCGATGACCAGGTGGGGCTCCAGATATTAGTGAGGCCATCGCTGAGTGGAACAGGCTGGTCCCCCGAAGCGGAAACGGTCCACAGCCGGGATATCTCCGGATTGCCGCCGCCTGCTTCTACATACGCGAATCGACTACCATCAGCGCGCACGGCCAAGTCCCAGGTTCGCGGCGAACTGTGCTCCGGGAGCATCACCCGGGTCGCCTGCAACGACTCGAGCGTCAGGACGACTACGACATTACGATTGGCCTCGTGCGTCATGACGAACAAGGTGGTTCCATCCTTCGACCACTGCGGCGCGCTCCAACTGGTGCTGTCAAAGCCTGGCAGTGCGAGAACCTTGCGCGGGCTTCCGCCAATCGCCGCCACGAGATACACGCCCCAGTCACCGTCGCGATTGGACAAAAACGCGATGTGCCGTTCGTCAGGTGACCAGCTCGGCCTGCGATCGTTGGACAGGCTGCCAGCTGTCAGGTTCACTGGCTCCCCTCCGCCGAGCTGAGCCACCCAGATGTCGGCGTTAACGATCGATTGAAAGCCGAATTCCGTCGCCTCGTACGCCAGCCGTTGGCCGTCGTGTGACCACGTCGGGTAGTCTTCGACCGTCAGGGCCGAGGTCAGTTGAATTGCGTTCTGCAGGCGCAGAACTGTCTCTGAGCCGATGCCGCCGCGACTCACGGACGGCCAGATGCTGGCCGCGCCAGCGGCGACGATGAGCACACCGAGGCCCCATGCGATTGCGATCCCGCGACGGCCTCCGGAGGTCGACATCCGGCTGGACGTCGCAGCGACAGACGCATCGTCGCTTTGAGTTTCCTCGAGATCGTGCCGAAGATCGATCGCCGACTGGTACCGATCGGCCGGGTTCTTCTCGAGGCACCGATGCACAAGTCGCTCGAGCCGGCGAGGCATGGCCGGCTTAATCTCGGCCAGAGGGCGCGGCGTGTCCTTGACGATCGACGAGAGAACCAACGTCGGGTTGTCGCCGCCGAAGGGCCGTTTGCCGGTCAGCATCTCGTAGAACACGATGCCAAGTGAGAAAAT
>JANOTN010000307.1:0-3657 GCA_031416375.1 Ilumatobacteraceae bacterium | reverse complement strand
TGGCGAGCATCGATAGGTCGATGGGATCGGTTGCGATGGTGCCCTCCGGGAGATCGCCCGACTGGAGCGCAAACTTCGAGACGTTGAGCAGCTTGTTGGCGAGTTTGCGGCCGACCTTCATCTGATCTTCGCTGAACGCAGTGTCGGTACCTGGCCGGGCCGAGGCCGCCCAATAGCGAACGGCGTCGGTTCCGTACGAATCGAACAGGTCGATCGGGGTAACCACGTTGCCTTTCGACTTCGACATCTTCTTGCGGTCGGCGTCAAGAATCCATCCGGAGAGAGCAGCATTCGACCAGGGAACGCATCCGTGCTCGTGATGGCTGCGAACCGTCGTGGCGAACAGCCAGGTACGGATGATGTCGTGACTCTGCGGGCGCATGTCCATCGGAAACATTCGGTCGAACAGGTCGGCCCCCGGTTCCTCCCAGCGGCCAGCGATCTGCGGTGTCAATGACGACGTCGCCCATGTATCGAAGATGTCTGGATCGCCCATGAAGCCGCCGGGCTGGTTGCGTTGCTCGGCGGTGTAGCCCGACGGAACATCTGTCGACGGGTCGATCGGCAGATCTGCTTCGGCGGGCAGGAGTGGGCGATCGTGGTCGTGCTCAGCGTTGGCGTCGAGCGGGTACCAGACGGGGATCGGAACGCCGAAGAATCGCTGGCGACTGACGAGCCAGTCGCCGTTCAAACCCTCGACCCAGTTGTCGTAGCGGTGCTGCATGTGACCGGGGTGCCAGGTCATCTCGGTGCCGCGCTTGACGAGCGCCGCCCGCAGATCGGCGTTGCGTCCACCGTTGCGGATGTACCACTGACGGCTGGTGACGATTTCGAGCGGGCGATCGCCCCTCTCATAGAACTTGACCGGGTGCTGGACCGACTTGGTTTCGCCGATCATTTCGCCGGACGCTTGCAGTTGTTCGACAACGATGCGTTGCGCCTGCTTCACGGTCTGACCGGCAATCGCCCCGTATGCGGTGGCGTTCACGCCTTCGGGGGCGTCGGTTAGGATCCGTCCGTTGCGGCCGATGATCGATCGGGTCGGCAGCGCCAGTTCGCGCCACCAGGTGACGTCGGTGGTGTCACCGAACGTGCAGATCATGGCGATCCCTGTGCCCTTGTCGGGCTGGGCGAGTTGGTGGGCGAGGATCGGCACTTCGACCCCGTACAGCGGCGTTCGCACGGTCGTGCCGAATAGCGGTTGATACCGCTCGTCGTCGGGGTGGGCGACCAGCGCCACGCAGGCCGCCAGCAGTTCTGGCCGAGTGGTGTCGATCAGGATCTCGCCGAGGCCATCGGAGCGGTGAAACGCAAGCGTGTGGTAGGCGGCTTGCCGCTCGCGGTCCTCCATCTCGGCCTGGGCGACTGCCGTCTGGAAGTCGACGTCCCACATCGTCGGAGCTTCTTGGCTGTATGCCTCGCCCCGGGCAAGGTTGCGCAGGAATGCGCGCTGGCTGATCCGGCGGCTGCGCTCGTCGATCGTGGCATACAGCAACGACCAGTCGACGCTGAGCCCGAGCCGACGGAACAGATCCTCAAAGATCTTCTCGTCGATCTCGACGAGTTGATCGCAGAGTTCGAGAAAGTTGGGCCGCGAGATCGGGATCGCATGATGATCCTTTGGCGGGTCACCGCGGAACGGGGGCTCGAAACCTTCGACGTATCCCTGGCTCGGGTCGCAGCGCACGCCGTAGTAGTTCTGGACGCGGCGTTCGGTCGGCAGCCCGTTGTCGTCCCACCCCATCGGGTAGAAGACCGACTTGCCGGCCATCCGCTGATAGCGGGCGATCGCGTCTGTGTGGGTGTAGGAGAACACGTGCCCCATGTGGAGCGAGCCGGAGACGGTCGGCGGCGGTGTGTCGATCGAAAACACCTCGGCACGTACTGCATTCGGATCGAACCGATAGATCCCGTCGAGTTCCCACTGGTCAGCCCAGCGACCCTCGATCCCGTCAAGTCCAACCTTCTCCGGAATGTTCGCCATGAACCGGCAAGGCTACGGGGTGGGTAGGGTCAGGCGGCTCGAACGATTTGAGTCGACTGGCCGGTGGTCTGTTGCCGGAGCCTCAGGTTGGCGCGTAGATCGCTGTCAGCCAACTGTCGGACAGATTGGCTGCGCCGCTGGACGTGTCGCAGACGAGGTTGACGGTGAACAGCACGCCTTCGGTCACGTCGTAGCCACGCGTGCCGCCGATCACGTCACCTTCGCGCGGGGCACCGAGTGGCTTTTCGACGTACTGGAACGACGCATTATCGAGAGCAGCGGTTCGAGTGATCGAACACCTGGCGACGAACGCGGTGTCGCCGCTTCGCCAGATATAACCCCCTGAGCTGACGATCACCTTGCCGTTGGCCGGCGGCAGGATGCTGACGGTTCGGTACACCGTGTCGGTCGTGGTGAGGGCGACGGACTGATCACCACCGGCGTAGGCGGCGACACTGTTGGTCAGCGGCGAGACGATCGCGTCGACTTCGGCTTTGGTGTAGACGTCGGCCTTGGTGTAGGTCTCGGCTTTGGTGTAGTAGAGGTCGTTGTGGTTGTGGTCTTCGTAGTAGCCGACGATGTCGACGATCACGTTGACCGATCCAAATTTGTTGAAGATGTTGAACTGGCCTGAGGCGTTGATATCGACGGTGACGGCGTTCGGGACGGGCGGCTGGCCTGGTGTCGGGTTGAGGTTCGACGTCGTCGGCATGGCCACCCCTGTCGGGAAGATCGTCAGGTAGGTGGCGGCGGTCGGGCCGACGGCGGTGACGTTGAGCGAGAGCGCGGTTGCTCCGGCCGGGATCGGCGTGGTGCACAGCCCGTTGGCACCGTGGGCAGTCAGCGTGAACGTGTCGTCCGACCCGATCGGTGTGTTTCGTGTTCCAACGTTTTCGGGTGCTGGCCGTGTGTCGGCGAGTCGGCAGGGTGTGATCGCCACGAACGAGGTGCGTTCACCTGATCCGATGGTGGCACCGGCGAGGTTGATCCCACCTGCCCCGAGCGTGATCGCAACCACTGCCCCGATCGCAGCCCAGCGTGTCCGTGAAAGAGAGGTAGCGTTCATTCACGCAACCATAGTCCCGTCGATTCTGTGACCATCGAGCGCTGGTTCGAATCAACCTGACGTGACGGATCGCGCGTGGTAGTCGACGCCAACTGCGACGCAGGCTGCCCTGATTCCTGGACCATCGTCAGACTCGCGTACCCACAACGCCGCACCGGTCAGCTCTGCGGCTGCCACCGCCTCTGCACCGAGTGTCGAGAGTCGATGCCGGGCGGCGAGTTCCGCCATGCGATACGCCAACGATCGGATCGGAACGACCGAGATCATTTCGGGCAGGACGAGCAGCGCTCGACCCAACGCTGACCTCCGACTTGCCGGCCACCCGCCGGTGAGTTGGCCGCCTCTGGCAGCCACGACGCTTCGGCTCAGGCGCACGTAGTACATGTTCGTGGTGCCCAACTGTGCGCTGTTGAACAACACGACGGTCTCGTCGTCGGTCTCGCCGACGAGGACGTCGCGCAGGAGGTGATCGTCGATCAGGACCGACGTCACGTTGTCGCGAGGTCGGGGTCGTCGCGCAAGGAGTCGACGAACCTTGCATGATCATCGGCGCTGAGTAAGTCGTTGAGCAACCGACGAGCGTCTCCCTTCGGAACGGTGAGCACGC
>JANOTN010000306.1:0-11768 GCA_031416375.1 Ilumatobacteraceae bacterium | reverse complement strand
TGTCGTTGCGGCGGAAGTTCTGGCCTGCGGCGATTGGAATCGCAGGCTTCGGACTGGCCGGTGCCTACGCCTCCCAGTCGACCCGGCGAGCAGCCCCGACTTCGGCGGTGGTTCCCAGCCTCGTTGGGGCGATTGTCGCCGTCGGGGTGCTGTGGGCGCTTCGCTGCATCCTCAACGCGCCCGCCGATAACGCGCCCGCCGAGGATCGGACGCAGCCATCGATCGCTGAACTCGCCCCAAATAGTCGGCGACGGTTTCTCGCCTCGGCCGGTGCTGCAGCAGTCGCAGCGGTTGCCATCGGGGCGACCGGTCGCCGGCTCCGTGATCGATTCAACGTCGGTTCGGCACGTGAACAACTCTCGCTACCAACCGCTCGCAATCCGCTTCCCGCCACTCCGGCATCGATCGCCCCAGACGTCCCCGGGATCTCCCCGTTCTTCACGCCCAACGCCGACTTCTACCGAATCGACACAGCGTTGTCGGTTCCGCAAGTACCTATCGAGAGCTGGCGGCTGTCGATCAAAGGACTCGTCGACCGATCCATCGAGTTGAGCTACGACGATTTTCTTCAACGCGATCTCGTCGAATCCGACACCACGTTGACGTGCGTCTCAAATGAGGTGGGCGGCAAGTTGATAGGTACGGCCCGATGGCTCGGAGTGCGACTCGACGACCTCCTCGACGAAGCAGGCATCGATGCGACCGCGGACCAGATCGTCGGTCGTTCGGTCGATGGGTACACATGCGGATTCCCCGTGGCGGCACTCGACGGCCGCGACGCACTCGTTGCAATTGCAATGAACGGTGAACCGTTGCCGCTTGAGCATGGTTTCCCCGCGCGACTGATTGTGCCGGGTCTGTACGGCTACGTCTCGGCAACCAAGTGGCTGTCGGAGATTGAACTCACACGCTTCGACCAGTTCGATCAGTACTGGGTCGAGCGCGGTTGGGTCGATGATGCACCGATCAAGCTGCAGAGCCGGATCGACACCCCGAAGGGTCTCGCCTCGTTCGACTCAGGCACTGTCGCAATCGGTGGCGTGGCGTGGGCTCAGACGCGCGGTATCGGGCGCGTCGAGTTGAAGATCGACGATGCCGAATGGGTCGAGGCCACGCTGGCGGATGAGCTCAACGACGTGACCTGGCGACAGTGGTCGTACCCATGGGAGGCGACAACTGGTCGTCACACCATCACAGTTCGGGCGACCGAGAAGAACGGACCAATCCAGACCGACGAACGCTCCGAACCATTCCCGAGCGGCGCAACCGGACAACACCAAATCGTTGTCCTGGTGCGTTGATCGCAACTTCTAACAATCCCCCCAAAGAAAGCCACAAGGAGCAAACCGTGAACACGTTGCACACCCCAAGAAATCGCCGGCTTCGCCGGTCACATCTCGCAATCGCCGGCCTCGCAGCGTTCTCGCTCACCGCAGCAGCCTGCGGCAGTGATGAGGAGGCGACACCGGCGACTAATCCCCCAACAACCGAAGCAGCATCGTCCGACATGTCGTCGGTGGACGAATCAATGGACGAATCGACGAGCGAGATGGCCGGTAGCCAGTTCGGCCCAGCATGCTCAGCCGTTCCGACCGATGGCGAAGGCAGCTTCGGCGGCATGGCCGACGACCCGGCAGCGACTGCAGCAAGCAACAACCCGGTCCTGTCGACGCTGGTCACAGCCGTCGTCGAAGCCGGCCTCGTCGACACACTCAACAGTGAGGGCCCGTTCACGATCCTCGCCCCCACCAACGATGCGTTCGCCGCAATCCCGGCCGCCGACCTCGAAGCAGTACTCGCCGACAAAGACCTGCTCACCTCGATTCTCACCTACCATGTGGTCGCCGGCGAGAGCCTCGACGCTGCTGGTCTCGGTGCGGCAGGCACGCTCGTGACCGTCAATGGTGGATCGCTTGAGTTCGGTGCTGACGGCACGACCGTCAACGGTGCCAACGTCGTTTGCTCCGATGTCACTACGGCGAATGCCACGGTCCACATCATCGACGCCGTGTTGATGCCGATGGCCGACGAAATGACGGAGACGGACTCGGCCGCGATGATGGAGCCGAGTGGTCCAGCATGTTCAGTTGTGCCAACTGACGGCGAAGGCAGCTTCGGCGGCATGGCCGACGACCCGGCAGCGACTGCAGCAAGCAACAACCCGGTCCTGTCGACGCTCGTCACAGCCGTCGTCGAAGCCGGCCTCGTCGACACACTCAACAGTGAGGGCCCGTTCACGATCTTCGCCCCCACCAACGATGCGTTCGCAGCCATCCCGGCCGCCGACCTGGCAGCCGTACTCGCCGACAAGGACCTGCTCACCTCGGTGCTCACCTACCACGTGATCGCCGGCGAGTCGATGAGCTCTCAAGACCTGATCACGGCTGGCACGGTGACCACGGTCAATGGTGCCGATCTGACGATCACCGATGTCGATGGCACGCTCACCGTCAACGGGATTCCGACCGTCTGCATGGACGTTCCGACAGCGAATGCCACGGTTCACATCATCGGTGGAGTGTTGCTCCCCGCCTGATCCCCCAAACCGTCCAACCACCGGCGGGACCACAACACGATGCCGACCGGATCACATCCGGTCGGCATCGTCGCGTTCGAGCCAGAGCGTGAACCGCCCGTGAATGTGGCGGCAGGAGCCGTGAATGTTCCGTGAACATCGTTTACGTTGGCATCGCTCGGGGCGTACACCAATGGCATGGCATCGAACGTCGCACCAACACGGAATCGGGCGCTGCCTGACATTGCGGTGATCGGCGGCCCCCTCATTGCAATCCTGATCGGATGGGCCAGCTCATCTATCGGCAACAACGCTGGCGACGGGCTGGCACTCGCAAACGTCGCATTGCTGCTCGCCGCAGTCACCGTGGCAGTCGCCCGCACCAGTTGGCTCGGCGGCGTGATGACGTCGATCGCCGCCGCGCTCTCGCTGAACTGGTTCCACACGGAACCGGTCCGCACCTTCCGAATCACAGACGGTCGCGACCTCGTCGCCGTCTTGTTGCTCGGTCTGATCGGAGTCGGCGTCAGTATTTCGACCGCACTCCGAGTCCGACGAGCGTCGTTGTCCGTTCGATCAGCCGATGCGACCGAGGCGCAACAGGCGCTGTTGGAGTCAAGCCGGTCCGATCAACCGATCGTCGCTGTCTGGAAGGCTGCGATTACCGCAACGTGTGCCGAACTGGGTTTGGTGACAGCCAGGGTGTCAGACACGACTCCTGGCGATATGCCGCGAGTTTCTCGTCAGTTGGGCGCTGACACCATCGGTTCGAATCACTCGTTCATCTTGCCGGAAAGTGGCGCCGCGATTCCGATTGAGAGTGGTTCAGGTCACTCATGCGTGGTCCTCACACGGCATCAACCCGAGCGGGGCATTCAACGTCGCAGTCAGTTTCGTGACAAACACGAACTGGCAGTGGTACTCGGGCGAAGTGTCGATGAGTCACCTCAGCCAGATGCTGGGCCTCACCGTCCAGAACTTCGTGTCGGCCTGCGTGGGGTTTGCGATCGTGATCGCCATCATTCGAGGTGTCACACGAACCAACACCCGAATGCTCGGAAACTTCTGGGTCGACCTGACTCGCGGAACGACCCGAATTCTCGTTCCGCTGTCAACGTTCTTGGCACTGGCGCTGGTCTCGCAAGGCGTCGTACAGAACCTGCGGGGCGGCGTCACAGCGCGTGTTGTTGATCAAGCGACGGGATCGTCGGAGCAGATCATTCCTGGTGGGCCTGTCGCATCGCAGGTCGCGATCAAACAGTTGGGAACCAATGGTGGCGGGTTCTTCAACGCCAACTCGGCGCATCCGTTCGAGAACCCGAACGGCCTCACGGACCTGTTGCAGTTGTGGGCGATTCTGGTGATACCGCTCGCTGTCGTCGTGGCATTCGGACGGCTCGTCGGCGACAAACGTCAATCGAAAATGCTGGTGTCGGTGATGCTCGGTTTCCTCGTGATGTTCAGTACGTCGGTGCGGCGCCCTTGCTTCGGGGCGGCATGTATGGAAATATGCGCTTGGCCGTCGTCGGGCGTTTCGGGGCGTCGGTGGGAACGAGCCGAGGTGAGGAGACGACACAAGTGACCTCATACCGCGCAGGCCTGCCACAGCTCGACGGAGGGCTCTACCTCACCGATGCAGGGATCGAAACCGATCTGATCTTCAACAAGGGGATCGAGATCCGCGAGTTTGCGGCGCACACTCTTCTCGCCGACCGGGCAGGGCGAGAAGCGCTCGCCGACTACCTTCGCGGGTTCTTAACGCTGGCCCGAGATATCGGTGTCGGCTTCGTGCTTGATAGCCAGACGTGGAAAGCCCACCTTCACTGGGCCGACGCACTTCAGGCGAGCGAAACCGAACTCGCCCGGGCCAATCAGGATGCGATTGAATTCATAGTCGGCATCCGTTCGGAGTTCACCGACAACGCTGAGCCGGTGGTTCTGAACGGCCTGATCGGCCCCCGCGGCGATGCATATGCGCCCGACGTCGCCGTGGCCATCGACGAATCCGAGGCGTACCATGCCACCCAGGTGGGCTGGCTGGCGGAAACCGACGTCGACATGGTGACTGCGATGACGTTCACGCAGTCTGACGAGGCGATCGGTGTGGTCCGCGCTGCAACGGCCGTCGGGCTTCCGATTGTCGTCTCGTTCACCGTCGAGACCGATGGGTCGTTACCTACCGGCGAGTCACTTGGTCATGCCATCGAGACCGTGGACGCGGCGACCAACGGTGGCGCCGCCTACTTCATGGTCAACTGCGCTCACCCCGACCATTTCTCCGGTGTCATCGGTGACGCAGAATGGACTCACCGAATCCACGGACTTCGCTGCAACGCCTCCCGAAAGAGCCATGCGGAACTGGATGAAGCTGAAACCCTCGATGCTGGCGATGCCCAAGAACTGGCCATGCAATACGGTGAACTGGCTGACGCGATGCCGTGGGTCAACGTCTTCGGCGGATGTTGCGGCTCTGATCTGCGCCACGTAACGGCGATCGCCCGCACGCTCTCCCGGTGAGTCAGACCTATGGGTAACTACCCGCGGCATCGCCTGTCACACCGGGTGCTGGACATCACGAAATCGACCGGATCGGTAGCCGGATCTCGGCCATCAACCGCCTGACCGCCTCGTCGACGTGGACCGCATCGATACCCAATGATCGGGCAACATCGATGTTCTGCGCAGCGTCGTCGACGTAGAGACATCCTGAGTCGACCAGATCAGCAAACGCCTCGGGAGACGGCTTCGACACGCCGTGTTCGTCGGACACGAGAATCCTTTCGAATCGTTCGGTCAGCGCGAACCGCTCGAGACGCGGTCGCAGCCAGTCACTACGATGGTTCGACAGCAACCACAACCGTCCAGTTGAACGCCGGACGAGATCGAACAGCGGGCCCGGCGCGTAACGCCGCTCGAGGTCCTCTCGCAGATCGGAGGTCGACAGCCCGGGCGCAAGACGCGCCCACATCTCTGCTTCGCTGAGTTGGCCGGTCCAGAACGGAAGCCGGAGCTCATCAGACCATCGGGAAGTGACCTCGCGTTCACCGAGCCCGGTGCGAACCCCGAGGTCGGACAGGAACGTGGGAAACGGGTTGTTGAACACCACACCCTGCCCGTCGAGCACCAGCAATTGCGGCACCGATCTGATGTTTCCCGACGTCGGTGTGCTCACGGAGTGCCGGCCTGAGGCCCGATCCGCTCGACGATCTCGTGGACGAGGTCCTGCGTGAACTCACCGGTATCGGCGATGTCGATGACGGGGACTCGTGCCAGGTCGGCCTGCGCGACCAGGTGATCCTGGATCGATCGGACCCGCTCGAGAGTATCGAGGTGCCGATGACCGACTCGCAGCGGCTCGCTGAACCCGCGCCGCCGGAGGTTCTCTTCATGAAGGTCGATTCGATGTTGCACGATCAACCGCTCGACAACGATCGGATCCGCCGGATGTTCGGCTAGTGCTGTCGAGAGTGTCCCTGGCCGAAGATGCACGCCTTCGATGATCATCGATCGGTGCTCGCATGCGAGTCGGTCGGCCACGGCGGCAGCGGCTGCGCCGACGGCATCGCATTGCCGATCGAAGCTGGCCCATGGATCGACGGAGCCGACTACCACCAGCTCGAACGTCGACTGATGCAGCTCAGGGAGGACCTCCGGAGGTACGACCGTCCGGAGCACCTCGCGGATGGCGTCGGTGGTGACCACTCTGGTGATGTCGAGGCGCACCGCCAGCCGTGTTGCGATCGTGCTCTTTCCGACCCCGGGGGCACCACCCATCACAATCACCAACGGCCGACCAGATCGCTTCGCTCGGCGCCACGATTCCCAGCGTTCGGCGATCTCGAGCCCACCAACGATCTCGCCGAGCACCGCCGTCGTGAACGCAACAAGACCCTCGGCGTCGAGTTCGTTGGTGTCGGTCTCCAACAGCCGCAACTGCACAGCAGACGCCAATCGGTACGCATCCTCGGTCGGGATACCAGTCGCCAGCAGGCTGGTTGCCATGATGCCGCGGGAGAACGGCAGGCTGTTACCGCTGCGATCGTGGATGACGATCCGTTCGTCTCGTGACGCAAGATCAGCTGGCATTGAATCCCATCACGGCCGCAAGCGGAGCTGCGACAGACGGCGCCATCGGTCGGGCCAAAAGCGCACACATCAGCCTATGCCGACATCGGCATAGAAGCGCTCGCCTGGCGTCATCCGGCGTCGGACAGGAGGATTGCCACTCGATGCGCGGCGTCGAGGATCAACCGCTTCAACTGTTCGAGGTTGTTGTCGGTAAGTCTGACCGACGGGCCCTGGATGCCAATCGTATAGGTCGCTGCCCCTGAGCGATCGAGGACCGGAGCGGCGATACCTCGAACGCCTACATAACGTTCCTCGAGATTGATCGCCACTCCCACCGCCAGGATGTCGGCGAGTTCGGCGATCAGTTGCGTCGGCGACGTGATTGTGGTGGGCGTGAAGTGTTCCAACGTGCCCAGCGCGGCGACCGCCTCCGGTAACGGTTCGGAGGAAAAGGCCAACAGCACCTTTCCCATTGCGGATGCGTGGATCTCGATCGCAGCACCGACTGGATGCTCGAATCTGAGCGCTTGATGCGACCCCGATCGCAACACGACACTCACGGTGCTGCCATGTCGCATCGACAGGCTGACGGTCTCGCCACACGTTGTCTCGAGTTCGTCAACGAGGGGTTGAATCCGATCGAGTCCCGACGCTCGAAGAGCGCTCTGGCCGAGCAGCGCAAGCATCGGGCCTAACCGGTATCGCTCGGTCTCCGGATCTTGCTGCATCAGACCCTCGATCACAAGAGTGCGAACGAGCCGGTGGGCGGTACTCACTTTGAGACCGGTGGACGCAGCAATCGCGCTGATTCCGAGTGCCGCTGGATCGCGTCGGAACAGGTTGAGGATCGCAATCGCCCGCTCGACAGTTTGCGCAGTTGCCCCACGGCGCTCAGCGTCCCGGTCCACGGCCATCGATCGATTCTCCCAGATTTTATTCCGAATTTCGGAAACCACTTGCAAAACGAGCCAATCCAGACCAAACTGGTCGGCATTCCGTTATTCGGAATAGTATTCCATTTAGAGGGGGACAGATCATGCACCGATCGAGCATTCGCCGGTCCTTACTCGTTGCCCTGTCAGCCGTCTCGATATTTGCGGCCTGCGGATCCGACGAGGCCGATGCGCCGACCGAGACAACCGCCGAGACCGGAGCGGCGGAACCGGTGACACTGCGGCTCGGCTACTTCCCGAATATCACCCACGCCACCGCACTGGTCGGCGTCGAGCGGGGAATCTTCGCCGAGCACCTCGCCGACAACGTCACGTTGGAAACGGCCACCTTCAACGCCGGAGGCGAGGCGATCGAGGCGCTCTTCGCCGATGCGATCGATGCCAGCTACATCGGGCCGAACCCGGCGATCAACGGGTTCGCCCAATCGGATGGAAAGGCACTGCGGATCATCTCTGGGGCGACCGCAGGTGGGGCGTTCCTCGTCGTCACGCCCGACATCACCGATGTCGAACAGTTGCGTGGAGCAACGCTCGCCACTCCGGCGCTCGGCAACACGCAGGACGTGGCGCTGCGTTCGTGGCTGAAGGAGAACGGCCTCACTTCCGACGAGACGGGCGGTGGCGATGTCTCAATCGTGCCCCAAGAGAACTCGGCCACGCTCGAGGCGTTCAAGGCCGCCGACATCGACGGTGCCTGGGTTCCAGAGCCGTGGGCAACCCGGCTGATACAGGAGGGTGGTGGAACGGTGTTGGTCGACGAAGCTGATCTGTGGCCTGACGGCCAGTACGTCACGACACATCTAATCGTCTCAACCACATTCCTCGATGCCCACCCTGACGTTGTCAAACAACTCCTCGAAGGCCACGTCGCAGCGAACGAGTTCGTCAATGCCAACCCGGCCGAGGCGCAGAAACTCGCCAACGATCAGATCGAAAAGATCACCCAGAAGCGGGTGAGCGACGCAGTCCTGACCATCGCATGGGCAAATCTGACGTTCACCAACGACCCGATCGCCAGTTCGCTGACGACGGCTGCCGACAACGCTATCGCGATCGGGCTACTCGACCCCGTTGACCTCACTGGCATCTACGACCTCACAATCCTTGGCAGCATCCTGTCCGAAGCCGGCCTGCCCGCCATCAAGGAACCGTGACATGACGATCGTCCACGACGAACCATCTGTCCATGGATTCATGCCAACATCCTTCGCCGAGGCCAACGGGGCAGTTGTCGATCATGCGATTCGACTTGATGCGGTCAGCAAGGTGTTTCGATCAGGGCGGTCCTCCGTGGCGGCTCTCGATCGAATCACACTCGACGTCCCGCGACACAGCTTCACCTGCATCGTCGGCGCCTCAGGGTGTGGTAAGTCGACGCTGCTCAACCTCGTGGCCGGATTGGAAACCGCCACGTCGGGACAGGTACACGTGAGCGGGCGGACGAGCCTGATGTTCCAAGAATCGGCGCTCTTCCCGTGGCTCACCGTCGCTCAGAACGTCGAGCTTCCACTCAAACTGCAAGGAATTGCGAGACAGTCACGTAACCAACGGGTCGAAGAACTGCTCGATCTGGTGCATCTCGCCGGTTTCGCCGACAAGCGCCCACACGAGCTGTCGGGTGGGATGCGTCAGCGAGTTGCGCTGGCACGCTCGTTCGCCCAGGACGCCGAGATCCTGCTGATGGACGAACCGTTTGGCGCATTGGATGCGATGACGCGTGATGTGATGCACGACGAACTCGAAGCGATCTGGCAACGAACACGAGCAACGGTCGTCTTCGTCACCCATAACGTGCGCGAGGCCGCTCGGCTCGGCGATCGGATCGTGCTGCTGTCGAGTCGCCCCGGTCGGGTCGCCGAGATCTTTAACGTCGGAGTCACGCGACCACGCCGAATCGAAGACCGCCCGGTAGCCGAACTCGCCGCCGAAGTCACCGCAAGGCTCCGCGAGGAGGTGGCACGACATGCACGTCGCTGAGATCCATTCACGGCAGCTATCCGGGCTCGACGAACTCGAAACCATCGAACACCAACGACCCGCCATCGCCACACTCTGGCAGTCGGTGTGGCCCAAGATTGCTGCAGTCTCGCTCGCATTGTGGTTGTGGCAAGTCGTCGTCTGGTCGGGATGGAAACCCGACTACGCACTGCCGGGTCCGAACACGGTGTTACCGCGTCTTGGCGAAGAACTCAGATCGACCCTGACCTGGCGAGCGATCGGCACCACACTTCGTCGCGCCGCAGTCGGCTTCTTGCTGGCGATTGGAATCGGACTCACGATCGGCCTTGCGGTGTCACGATTTCGTGTGCTGCGAACCGCTGTCGGATCAATGATCTCAGGGCTGCAAACGATGCCGTCGATTGCATGGTTCCCGCTAGCGCTAATCCTGTTCAAGCGCAGCGAGGCAGCGATTCTGTTCGTCGTCGTGCTCGGCGCAGCACCGTCGATCGCAAACGGACTGATCTCGGGAATCGACCAGATCCCACCAATCCTGCTGCGCGCCGGTCGCATGCTTGGTGCCACCGGCGTTGATCGCTACAGGCACGTCGTGCTACCTGCAGCCCTGCCGTCATTCGTCGCCGGCCTCAAGCAGGGATGGGCATTCGTCTGGCGCAGCCTGATGGCCGGCGAACTGATCGTGATCATCGCCAACAAACCTTCGATCGGCACCAGACTCACCTTCGAGCGCGAGTTCGCCGATTCTGCCGGGTTGATCGCCTGGATGATCATCATCTTGTTGATCGGTGTGATCATCGATTCGCTCGTCTTCGGTACCGTCGAACGAACAATCCGCGACCGGCGCGGGCTGACCGCTACGTGAACCAACGCGAGTTACCGCCCGCCGAGGACGTTCTTCCCCGGCGGTTCGACAGCACGAGAGGGCGGGGAGCCACCGATTGTCGGACTCACCCGCCCTCTGCCTGGGGGCACTGTGGGAGCAGTGCGACTCACCTATATCCAAACCGAGGCGAGCCTAAACAAGCAACACCGAAGTCGATCACGACCGTGATCGAAACACGCTGTACCCTCCCGGTCCGACGAGTGCCGCGGCAATCAACAGCACGATTCCGAAGACGATCTGACCCTGGAGAAGTTGGACGATTCCAACAACGACCAAAATGACGGCAACGATCCACAAGATGGTGCGGTTCATGGTTTCCCCTTCATCCGCTATCCGCGTTCGCGGTTCGGACTTGGCAATACCCTACTCCCCGATCAAACCGGCGGTTCGACAATCGGGTCCAGGCGTCAGGGTTTCGATCGGCCGGCCGAAGGGTATGCCCTAGTTATGTCCAGACGATTTCATCCCAGCATCCTGCGCCGAATCCGGTGGCAGCTGTGGTCATTGCTCGTATGGAGCCAGAGACACACTGTGGCGCTGTGGTGGCGTTCGTTGAAGGGCGAAGTCCACCGCGGTCAGCCAGTCGACTTTGGCCGCCTCCGCACGCTGTTGAAGGCGCTCTACAAGGTGTCGGCTGAGCCGCGGCTGTCAAATGCCCCGCAACTCAGGACGCTGGCCCTTGTCGCCGATACGGTCGTCGCTGAGTCGGATGAACACTGGCATGAACGCGATCTTCTTGGTCATCTGCTGCGTGGAATCGACCACGTCAACGAAGTCCAGTTCGTCGATTCCGCGATCAGGAACACTGCTGTTTGACGTTTGTGCCAGTTGGGTAGATCCGAGAACATCAAGGGCGAGGGTGCAATCTTTCCCTCCGAGTAGCTCGTCCGCACAGAACTGACCGGTGCACCATCAACTACAAGCTCGCCCTCGTCGCCCTCGGGGCCCTCATCGTCGCTGCTGCGTGGGCACCGATCTACCTCCGTAAACGCCCACTCTCGCTGCCGATCCTGCTCGTTGCAGCGGGGGCGTTGCTCGTTCGCGCATTGCCGGGTTTCACGTTTGATCCGAGTGGAGATGATCTTTCGTTGACCGAGCACGCCGCAGAGATCGGTGTACTGATATCGCTGCTTGCTGCCGGCCTCAGTATCGATCGTCGACCCGGCTGGAGGCGTTGGGCCACGACGTGGCGCTTGCTGGCGGTGGCGATGATCCTGACGATTGGTGGACTAGCGGGGACTAGCGGTGTTTGGCTGGATTGTCATGGGACTAGTTCCGGCCTCAGCGTTGCTGCTCGGAGCAGTAATTGCGCCGACTGATCCTGTCCTCGCTTCTGATGTCCAGGTCTCAGGGCCGGCCGTCGATGGTGAGCCGACCAACCGCGAGGATG
>JANOTN010000305.1:0-3044 GCA_031416375.1 Ilumatobacteraceae bacterium | reverse complement strand
TTTCCGAGCCCGCTGACGGAATCGGCGGCGAGTACACGCCGGGTCGATCTCCGCCGCCACCAGTCGCCGAGGAACTGATCGGGCTCGTAGGGTTGGTCGATGTCGTCGGCGACGTTATTCCGGGCTGGCTCGACATGCCGGTGTTCGTCGCAGCACCCGGAGAGCCGGAAACCGGGATCGTGTTGGTCGGGGTGATCGCTCCAGGCATGTTGCCGTCAAACACTGAATCGAGCGCCTTCGCCAGCGCCGAATCTTCTGGGACGTTCTGGCCGAGCAGCTGGGTTTGACGCCCCGCACCCAGGATGTCCTCCGGTCGCGGGTTGACGAAGTTTTCGATCTCGGCGGGTGTCGGCTCGATCCCCAATGCCCGCTGGGCATCGATAAACGCCTTGGGGTCGCGGTCGATCTGAGCCTTCTCGGCGTCCTTGACGAACTGCTCGTACTCGGCGGTCGTTGCGGGTGACGCTGGCTCTCCGAAATGTTCCTCGAACGAAATCTCAGTGCGGTGACGCACGACGACGTTGTCCGAGAAGAGATCCTCCGCTGCCTGCTGAAGGAACTCCTCTAATTCTTCGGGCGTATCTTCGAGACCGAGTCGATCGCGCTCGGCGGCGTCGCCGATGGCGTCACGGCCGTCCTTGAGTTGTTCGAAGTACTCATACGACTCGCGCACGAGCGCGGCGTCACCGGGTCCGCCGGCCAGCTTGGAGCCATCGACGACCGGGGACGTGCCGATCTCCTTCTCAAGCACATTTGGCACGCCGTCACCATCGACATCATCTGCGGTGGCAGTCGACGGGGTGGGGATGCTCGCTGCGTTCGGGAAGCCCCACCCGTACTCGGTGCCGTCGTCGAACCCGTCGCCGTCGCTGTCGCGTTCGAGTGGGTTCGATCCGAAAGTCTTCTCATCTCCGTCTGACACGCCATCACGGTCGGAGTCGGGATTGTGAGGGTCGGTGCCCCACGACAGCTCATCGCCGTCCGATACGCCATCGTCGTCGGAGTCGTAGTGATTCGGATTGGTGCCGTGTTGCCGCTCGTAGTCGTCGGAGAGGCCATCCTGGTCGCCGTCGTCACCTCGGTCGCCTGGTCCGGTGCGTTGCACCTCGTCACGTGGTGCCGGTCCAGGGGTGGTCGGGATCGTGAACGTAGCGGTTCCATCCCCGCCCCGCACAGTCGCTGCCTCGAGTTTGTCGTCTGTCGTTTCGTCGGCCATCGTCGGCCCCCTTTGTCCTAGAGCCTGACCGTACTCCCAATCCGCTGTTTGTTCGACGGGCAATTCCCGGTTTGAATCAACCGGCGGTGTCGGCGTAGATGTGTTCGAGGGTTCGTGTGGCGACATCGCAGACTTCGATCACGGTTGGATCGGCGAGCGGGTCGGAGGCCAATGTGCGCCAGCGAGATATGCCAGCGAGTGCGGCGGCTCTCACTTGATCCCGGGTTGCCGAGAGCGCCAGCCCGAGCAGTGATTCCGGTGCCGCGCCAGACAACAGCCGGTCGAGTTCTGTTCGTTCATCCGCCGCCAGGACGACTGCACCGGATCCCACGAGATGGGCGGCGCGAACCTGGGCGAACTGAATCGTTGTCGCCTCGATCTGTTCTACTCGACGTTCGATGTCGGCGGCGACGATCGGATCGATACCCCTGACCGTGCGAGCGATCGATCGGAGCGCGGTGAGACCCGACCGGGCCTGGAGAATCCGTGCGCGCGGTGCGAAATGGCGCGAGATCAGTTCTCGCAACGCAAGTAACCCTGATCGTTCGACGAGGATCGGGCCGAGTGTGGCCGCTGTCGTCGCCCGACCTGAGCGGACCTCGTCGATCGCCAGTCGGATGCCGAACATCCCGAACCTGGCCAGTAGGTCGCGTCGCGACTCGACCGTCAGTTCGGAACTGGTGAGTTCACAGAACTGATCAGCCGACATCAGCATGATCGACAGCGTGTCGTCATCGGTAGCCGCCAGCATTCTGAGTGAGGCGACCTCGTCCTCTCGCAAGGTCAGTCCGGTCTCTGCCAGCAATCCGGCGAGCGGCACGACGGCGGCGCACAAACCCCGAAGCTGAGGGTCGACTTCGTAACGACGCGCAATCCGCGCCGACGATTCCATCGCGTCGGCTCGCCCGGCACCGATCTCGTCGGCACGGCTCAGCACGGCCACTGCGTTGACCGGGGAGGCAGCGGTGACAGATCGATCCATGAACGCATCGAGGAACGCAATGTCGGCCCGGTGGGCGTGACGGATCAGATAGATCACAGCGTCAGCGTCGCTCGGCCGTTCAGGATCGGCTTCGAGGAAGTCGCGGGTTCGTCGCGAGTTTTCGTCATTGATGCTGGCAAGACCGGGGGTGTCGATCAGAGTGATCGACTCAAGCGCGGACGTGGGCCACGACACCTCAATCGTCTCGACGTCAGCCTCGGCGATCCCGCCGAGCTTGATGTCGAGAGAACCGCCCGACCGAGCGAAAGCGAGCGACTCGCTACGACCGTCACGCATCCGGGCGACGACCTCGTAACCCTGACCGCGCCGGTAGCGGCTCACGATCTTGGTGCATTCGCCCGCATCGGTTGGTGCAAGTCGTTCACCGACCAAGGCGTTCAGGAGTGTTGATTTTCCGGCCTTGACGCGACCGGCGATGGCGACCTGTAGCGGCCCGCTGAGTCGGTCGACAACGGCTTGGGCCTGGTCACGGATCTCTGGTGTCGGAGCCGCCGTGACGATTCGTTTGGCAACCGCGATCACGTCGTCGGCGACGCTGTTTCCAGGAGCCGTGGTCACGCCGCGACCTTCGCGAGCGCGGCTTCGAGGGTTGTGAGCGCGGCGATCGTGGTGTCGAGTTCTGTCGCCCTTTTCTGCCGATCCTGTGTGGACGACTGCGCGTCAGCCTGCGCTCGGGTAGCAGTATCGGCATATGTCCTGACGAGTTCGGTGATTCTTTCCGTGAACTCGTCACGCAGATCGCGTTGAATTTCGCGGATCAAGTTGCCGATCTGATTCCCCATCTCGAACTGCACATCGTCGAGAAACTGGCGAACCTGGCTTCGG
>JANOTN010000304.1:0-12556 GCA_031416375.1 Ilumatobacteraceae bacterium | reverse complement strand
GCGAACCGAGTCGCACTGGTACGTGGCGCGTCTCTCGTCAGCATCGAGCGAGCCGCTCGCCGAAGTCCTGATGCACGTCGGTGCGTTCAAGGAGTCGTACCCCGGCTACCCGCGAAGCCAGATACCCCAGTCCCATTAGGGTCAATCCAATGTGGGGCATTCAGATGGATCGGACGGGCGGACCTGAGGTACTGGAGTGGCGTGAGCTGCCAGACCCGACGCCCGCGGCTGGTCAGGTTGTGGTCGAGGTTGCCGCTGCCGGATTGAACTTCATCGACACGTATCAGCGTTCCGGTCTGTACCCGGTGGCGTTGCCGTACACGCTCGGGCTCGAGGGTGCAGGCACGGTGGTTGCGGTGGGTGAGGGGGTCTCGTCGTTGGCGGTTGGCGATCGAGTTGCATGGCCGGCGGCGGCCGGGTCGTACGCCGAGTTGGTGGCAGTGCCCGCAGATCGGGTGGTCACGGTGCCGGAGATGGTGGGCCTCGACGTCGCCTGTGCGGCGCAGCTACAAGGCATGACGGCCCACTACTTGGCGAGAGATACGTACCCGCTGACGAGTGGCAGTCGGTGCCTCGTCCATGCCGGTGCTGGCGGTACGGGGCTGCTACTGATTCAGATTGCAAAGCGGCTCGGGGCTGAGGTGTTCACAACTGTCGGCTCGCCCGACAAGGCCGAGCTGGCCTCGGCCGCCGGGGCAGACCACGTGATCCTGTATCGCGACGTCGATTTCGCCGAGGCGATCACGGCGATTGCTGGGCCTCGTCCGCTCGATGTGGTGTACGACGGTGTCGGCGCTTCGGTGTTCGACCAGAGCCTCACGCTACTGCGCAAGCGAGGCACGATGGCCACGTTTGGGAATGCGTCCGGCCCGGTGCCACCCGTGTCGCCACTCGTGTTGTCGGCGAATGGTTCGCTGTTCTTGACTCGCCCGACACTGTTCGATTACATCGTCGAGCGCTCTGAGTTGGAGCGCCGTGCCGTCGACCTGTTCGGCTGGATCGAAAGCGGCGATCTCGACGTGCGGATCGGCGCGAAGTACGACCTCGAAGACGCCGCCGAAGCACACCGTGGATTGGAAGCCCGCCAGACGACGGGCAAGGTGTTGCTGATCCCGTAACGGCTAACAACCGGCGACGATCATCGGCGCGCTGACCGTTCCGACATTGCCGCGAGCGTCGGTTGCCAGAATTTCCCACGTCCAGGTTCCATTGATCGGTTCGGGCGAGAGTCGTCCGTTCCAGGTGCCAAGTCGGTGGGTCATTGCCGTCGAACCGGGTGCACCCGGGCCGGACCATCGCAGCTCGACCCCGGTGATCGCCGACTCGTCGGCGACCCTGACGGTGAACAGTGGAGCGACCGACCATGGGCAGGCCAGCAACGAGGCTGTGCGGACAACCGTGATCACCGGCAGATGCTCGACCGAGGCGCGTGCCAGCAACGCTGCCGTGCCGTCGGCGCTGCTGGCGATCGTGAACGCCCGCTCGATCGTTCCTTCGGCGAGCGCGTTCCGGTCGATTCCCAGCTGAACATCGACGGTCGCGTCCGGGGCAAGCGTGCCTGACGTCGATGACCAGATGAACGGTGCCGGATCGCCCTCGATTGCCCAATTGAGTGGCTCGCCTCCGGTGTTGGCCAGCGATACCGATCCACTCGTTGAGGTGGCACCAAGATCGATGGTGCCCGCCGAGATCACGAGCTGACCAGGCGGAATCGGTGCAACTGTCGTGGCCGCAATCGTCGTCGTTGTTGCCGCAACCGTCGTACTGGTCGTGCTCGTCGTTGTGCTCGTCGTTGTGCTCGTCGTCGTGCTGGTCGTCGTGCTTAGAGTGCTCGACGATGTGCTGCTGGGATCATTCGACGTGCTGGATGTACTGGACGCTGCAGACGGTGCTGGGCTGCTCGGAACGAGCGCTGGTTCGGGCTGATTGGTCGTCGGAATTGTGACGGTCGGCGTGGCTGCCGGGGCAGTTGTTTCTGCTTTGCCGCCGCCCGCTGAAGCCAGCCAGGCACCGCCGCCGATCAGCAGAATCGCGGTTGTCGCAATGGCGGCGAGGATTGCTCGTCGAGCGGTTTTGGCAACACGTGGAAACCCGCCGGTCGGGTCCCATGCATATGTTGAGTCAGTGGTCGGCTGAATGGTCGGCTGGCTGGTCGGCTGAATGGTGGCGTTGGTGCTGTGCAAAACGCGGTCTCGCAGCGACGTCGGAGCGGCCAAAGCCGGAGCCGCTGCGATCAGTGGGATTACGGCGAACTTGCGGCTCGACTGGCGGCAGGTGTCGCATTCGTCGATGTGGCCGGCGATTCGCTTTCTGGTCGGTGGGTCGAACGTGCCGTCCCAACCGCGGAGCATGGTCTGGAGTTGATCGCAATCCTTGCGTCCGTAACGGGCGACCGTGAGCGCCCCGATGCTGCGTTGCACGCGTTCGCGCATGCGATGCAGCAACACGTGGCATTGCTGCCGGCTGACTCCCATCGCGTCGGCCAGGTCGGCACCGACGAGACCCTGCCTTGCGCTGAGTTCGAGCAGCAGTTGGTCTCGTTCGGCAAGTCCGACGGCTGCCTCACGTACGAAGGTCGCCAGTTCTGAGCGTTCGGTGTCGGCACCGTCGGCGTGCGGGTCGATTGGAGCGGTCATCTCAGCCACCCCTGATGCGAAGTCGGTCGGTCGCATCCGAGAGCGCGTCTTGCTGCGCCGGTAGACCTCGTGTCGAAGGATCGCGAACAGCCACGGCCTGAGGCGATCGGGGTCCCGAAGTTGTCCGAGTTGGCGTGATGCCACGACGAACGCGTCGTGGGTCAGATCCTCGGCGTCGTGTCGGTCCGACAACATCGCCGTCGCCGTATCGAACATCGAGTCGGCGTACCGGTCGTAGATCGCCGCCAGCGCGGCCTGGTCGCCGCTCAAGTGAGCGGCGACCAGTTCCCGGTCGGTTCGGTGATCTCTGTTCGTTCGACCGTGTGAATCGTTCATCCTGCATTCCCTGCCTCGTTCAGTCTCACACTGGGGTGGGTGGTTTAGAGCACTTGAACGGCGACGTAGGCGGTGATTTCCGGGTAGCCCCCGCCGACGTGGCCGGTCTCGAGCACCATGCAGTGCTGGCCGTTGTAGGCGGCGCTGAATCCGAAGTCGGTGCACAAAGGCAGACCATCGATCGAGTCGATGCCGACGATGCCGGAACCTGCCACGCTCCACACGGTGTCACAGTCGGCGCTTGAACCCTGGTAGGTCGCCGCGCCGAGACCATAGGAGCAGAACTCGATCAGGCCGTCGGGGTCACGCTCGGTGGCGCTGACATACACGGTTGGCAGCCAATCGGTGACGTCGTGGGCGATGTGCGACTCGACGGACCGAGGGATGCTGCCCCAGTCGCCCGTGTCGATGTCTGACTCGCCGCTGTGGCCGACCTGCTCGTCGCCCACCCGCCACGCAAAGCGCAGTTCGCCGGCGTTGCCGCCATGGTCACCGTCCTGGTCGACGTGAATTCCGAGCACCGTGAACATCACGTCATAGGTCGGTGCCGCCGGCGTGTGGAACTGTCCGACCCTGTAGCTGACGTGAGCGTTGGCGTCGATTGCCTGGACGATGATGTGGTAGGTCGTGCTCTGTTCGAGGCCCTCCAGATTGGTTTCCCACTGGGTGATGTATTCGAGCCCACTCGGCACCCACACGTCGGTATCGGCGAAGCTCGGCACGTTGCCGTTCCACTGCGGCGCTTCGTCTGAGACGAACACTTGGAACTGTGCGGCGGTGTGGCTCGTGATCTCCAAGTGCTTCGACGTGTGGTCGGCACCGGCCGTGACGACAGCGGAGGTGATGCACTGGTTGGCGCATCCTGGCGGGCCGCCGGGGAGTTGGAAGTCATCGGGGTTCTCGACCGGTGTGATCGTGGTGAACGATCCACTGCGGTACGAGGTGTGCTCGTTGATGTCGGTCGCCGAAACGATGATGTAGTACTTCGTGCCGGCGGCGAGCGGTGACAGGTCGGCGAGGTGGTTGGTCACCCCAACTGGCGACACGTCGATTGGCTCCATGCCGGGGAAGTTCGGTGCCCCGTCATCACCGACGGGCGGCTGCGTCGAGACGTAGGTGATGATCCTCGCCTGCGTGTTGGTGGTGATCTCGAGCGCCAGGCTCGGGCTGCTGAAATTGGGCTTCAGGACCGCACTCACGATGCACTGGTTGGTGCATCCACCGACCCCTTGGCCGCCGCTGAGGTTGCCACTTCCACCGACAAGGTCGCTGCCGACCAACGGCCGGTAGGCGTGTACATCGACGTAGTGGTTGTGGCCCGGCTCGCTGACCTTGATCTTGAACTCGATCGCACCAGGACCCCAAGCATCGGAGTCGATCGTGAACGGGAGTTCGGCGGTCTCGCCTGGGAGCAGGTTGGCTCCGGGTGTGGCGAGGCTGACTGACGGCTTGGTCTTGGCGGTCCAGTCGATGTCGCCATCGCTGCAGTTGACGATCGTGAGCGAGCCTTCGTAGTTGCTCTCATCGAGCACGAGCGGGTCGGGTCCGACGACGAGTGACGACCCGTCGGCAACGAGTTCGTCGCACGGGTTGACGGGCTGGGGCTCGTCTTCCGGAACCGGTTCGAGGTCGACCGGATTGTCGGCCTGATCCTCCTGGTCGTCGTCTTGATCCGGCTGGTCGGGTTCTGAATCCGGCTGGTCGGGTTCTGAATCCGGCTGGTCGGGTTCGACGATGTCTGAGTCATCCAGCTCGTCAAGATCGTTCTCTGATTGGTCATCGCCAGCTGACGTTGGGTCGCTGATGTCGAGGGTCGTTTCCGGTGCCGGTGTATCTGGCGTCGCGGTGGTTGGCGTCGCGGTGGCCGGCTTCGCCGTGTCAAGTGTTGAGGTAGTGGTCGAGTTGATCGTCGTTGTTGGCTGGCCGAGCAGTTCGGCCCCGACTGCAGCGCTGTCGGTGCCGCCGCCGGAGCAGCCAATCAGGAGTGCGGCTGCGGCGATGAACGCGACTGCGCTGCCGACGCGACCGCCGGTGTTACGGATTACTTGGTTCGGAAACGTATTCATTGAATGCTCCTTCGTGAGATGTCGTTCGGCGTTATTGCCGGACATCGCTGGTGAGCACTCAATGACCCGCCACTTTCACTTCGCCGGGAGATTTGTCCCGATCAAAAGTCAGTGGTCGGCGACGGCTTGTTCGAACTGGCGGGCGGCCGTGTCGAGCAGGTGGTCGTGCGCCCACTTCGCCAGCGGTGGGGCGATCCGCATCATCATTCCGAGCGTGGTTGAGCGTGGTGCCAACCTCGATGTCAAGCGGATCTCGCTTCCACCCGCTGCGAGCTTGGCGATCGTCAGCGAGGCCGGTCCGACGAGATCGCCGGCCAGAGTGGCAGCAATGTGGCCCGGGTCAGTGACGACGTCCAAGGTGATGGTGAATCGCAACCCGATCTGGATCGGAGACCGTACGGCGCAGCGCCAAGTAGTCCCTGGCGCAAGCGTGCGTTCCGTGTCGGTGATGGTGTCGGTGATGGTGTCGGTTTCGGTTTCGAACTCGTCGAGCCACGGCCACCATGATTGATAATCCTTGACAGCACGCAGCGCATCCCAGACCGTTTCGGGGTCGGCCGTGAAGCGGTACCGCCGATCCGATTCGAGTTGCACCAAGCCAGCATGACACCACGGTGCCGCATAGGTACGTGCTGCGTGATCGCGCGTGGTGGCGGCGAGTATTGTCCTCTGGGTCGTCGTTTCGTTGCGTCGTTTCAGGAGGAGCTGCCGGTCATGGCTACGTTTCGAGATCGCCCGTATACACAGTTCAACTTCCTCGTCGACCTTGGGAATGGTGACGCCGAGGGGCCAGACGGTGGTTTCCAGGAGGTCGGCGGGCTCGACACCAACGTCGATGTGATCGAGTACCGCAACGGCAACTCCAAGGAGAACACACCGATCAAGTTGACCGGCTTGAACCGCGTGACCGACGTGACGCTTCGTCGCGGGCTGATCGGATCCTTGGTGCTGTACCAATGGTTCGACGAGGTTCGTAACGGCGCTCAGAACTCGTTCCGGACGGTCACGATCGCGCTGCAGACCGAAGACCGGACCGGTGTCGTGATGACCTGGAAACTGTTGCGTGCACGCATCACGAAGCACACCAGCGGCCCGCTCAACGCACTTGCAGCGGACGTCGCGATGGAGGAGATAGTGCTCAGTTACGAGCGGTTGGAGATCGTGTAGGGCATGGCAGTTGAGCGCGACCGGCCGTACGGCAGCTTCAACTTCCGGGTCGGGCTCGGCGGTCGTGGTCGCGCCTCGGAAGGGTTCAGTGAGGTGGGCCTGCCGAGATTCCTCCTACGCCCCGACGTCACCGCTGGTCGTGATGATGGTCGTGTTGATGGAGTCGGCGATTCGGCCCATCTGGTGCTTCGTCGCGGCTTCTCCGGAGGGCTCGACTTGTATGCGTGGTGGGATCAAGAGCGCCAGTCGAAGCGATCTCGGGGCCGGATCGTCACGGTCGAGCTGCTCGAGGAGTCGAGCCACGAACCCGTCGTTGCCTGGCGATTCATTGGTTGCCGGCCGATCGCATTGGAGTATTCACCGTTGAACGCACTCGAGTCGGCGGTTGTGGTCGAGACGATCGTGCTCTCGTTCGACCATGTCGAGATGATCTGAATCGAGTCGCTTGCTTCCGGAGACGCCCCCTGATCGGGACCAGGCACCCGCAGATCGGCACCAATGCGGTGAGAGCGTCCTGCCGACGGTGAACCAGCTGACGGTGAGCGTTCGCTGATCGGATCAGCTTGCGTTCAGGAAGTGTTCGGTCGGCCAACGTGCCGGCGGCGGCGCCGGAGGGCGGCGGCGGTCAGGCCGGTAGCGGTTGCCCCTGCGGCGACTACCCAAACGTATGGGCTGGTGCTCGACGAATCGCCGGTAGAGACGGCGCCTGCAGTCTTGGTCGCGGCCGGTCGGTCAGCGATTACGTCGGCAGGCAGAGGCGTGTCCGCCTGGACACGACCAACATCGGCCGGTAGGCCGAGGTGGGTCAGGACGAGGGCTACGGGTCGTTCTGTGTAGCGCGTTGGCGACGTGCGTGGTAACACTTCGATCGTGACGGTCGACTCGGCCTGCGCCCCATCAGCATCGGCGACCGTGGCGACCAGCTGATGCGTACCGAGCGACAGATCTCGCGTTCTCAGCAGATTTCCGCCGGGCAAGACTCCGTCGATCGATGAGGACCATGTCACCTGCTCACTCAATCCGGCACCCTGCTCGGGGTCGAGCACGTGGGCCTGAAGGAAGACCTCGTCGAACTGTTCGACACTGAGCGCCTCGAGCAACCCTGTCTCATCGCCGCTGATGAACAACTGCGGTACCTTGTTGGGCGCGACGAAGGGTGTGCTCTCGGCCGTGGCGGTATGGAGTCCGTCACCGACCGTCACCCGCACCCGCACCTCATCGCCCCCCGCCAGACGGACGGCTGCGGGGATCCTCGCCTCCGATACCGCGGCGTCGATCACGACCGGAACCCAACGCAGCCCGTCGGCGCTCCAGGAGACTGTGGCTAGCAGCTGGTCCGCGTCGGCGTCCGACGCCGACCAACTCACCAGCACATCGCCGGAACCAACATCGCCGGAACCGTCGATGTGCTTGGCTTCGACCGTGCTGATCGTGGGTGGTTGAGCGCTCGGCAGCTTCGTATCAACAACGCTGCCGCCAATCAACAAACGGATGCCCGTGACCCCGTCGGGATACGGCACAGCCTGCATGAACCCGCTGGAACTGCCGCCGACCGCCCCGTCACCATGACCCGCTGTCTCGGCATCTACCGGCACATCGAGCAACACCGAGCCGTCGGCTCCGACGAGCTGGATCCGGCCGACTGCGGACGTGCTGCGGAAACCCTCGGCCAGGGCGACGAAGCGGTCGCGCTGCACGGGAGAGACGGAGTCGACCACTGCTGCCCGCCCGAACTGTCCGTCATCTACGGCGGCGGCGACGAGACCAGAGATCAACAACCATTTGGGTGCCGAGAGCGGAACGATCGCGGCGTACTGCGATGGTTCGTCGAGATCGCTCGGGACTTCGGGTAGATCCGTCTGGAGGCACAGCTGCATTCCAATCTCGCCATACGAAGCCGGCTTTGGCGTGCAATCCACAGGCCCTTGGCGGCTGCGAACGCCGATCTGGTCGCCTCGGCAGTCGACCCCGTATGCCCGCAGTAGTTTGCAGTTGTAGTACGGGTCCGACCAAGCCGGGGACTTGTAGCTCATGAATGGGTATGCCGCCGCCGGGTGGGTTGGATCGTTGCTGTAGATCTGTGGGTCGACCTGATTGGGGGTGATGCCGAAGTAGCCGTCTGGATTGATCGGAGCCAGGGAACACGGGCCCGGCAATCCGGTTGGGTGCTTCGGATCGACCGCGCCGCCTGCCACTTCGTCGGGCTTGCCGTCACCGTTGTTGTCCAAACAGCCGACGTGTGACAAACCCCGAGTGTGACCCAACTCGTGTGGCGCCACGCCCCACGATGGCTGGTTCCACGACACACCGCTGGTAGCCCAACCGCTGTAGGGCCCTTCGATCGATGCGTCGAAGAAGCCCATCACGTTGCCGGTCTCGAGCAGCCCGAGTTGTTCGGCCAGCGACGCCATCCGTACGTTGGGTTCCGAGCGCCGAGCGGCGCCGTCCTCCAGCCCGCCATCGTCAGCGTCGCCGGCGTCGAGGTTCCACACTCCCGGCTCGACCGCCTCCGGGCCGGGCAGCAGTGGGAGTGGATAGCCCTCGAAGTTGACGGCGGCAATCGGGTGAAGATCCATCAGCCCGGCGTTGGCGGCGAGTGCGTAGCCGATCAGCACGTTCATATCGGTGACGTCGGGACCGGGGCCGCCGCCATCGTCGAGGGCGATCAGCCAGATCGTCGGACGCAGCGCCGTGTGGAAGCTCTTCCTCACCGTCATCAAGTTGTTGTCAGGGTTCGGTTCCTGGGATTCGAGCGTCTCGGGCCACCCCGACCACACCAGCGCGGTGTACTCGACGAAGCCGTCCCCCAAGGCCGCTTGTGGAAGGAGGAAGTTCAACGCCGAGTCGAGGTCGGCGCGGTCACCGCCCGTCACGATCGGTCCGTTCTCGGGCAACAGCACCAGATCGAACCCGTCACCCGTGACGCGCAACGCTCCGTCTACGGAGCCCCACGGTTCGTCGCTGTCCGTCGCGACATGCACGCGAGCCCACGTCCGCCGGTCGGCGACCACCGGCATTCTCGACGCTAGATCTTGGATGCCTTGGGTGATCTCGATGGCGCGCACCCGCAGGTCGGGAAGAGCCACCGGGTCACCAAAGGACAACGGCCGCTCGGTCGTGGTGGTGACAGCGATCAGGTCGGAGGGGATCGTCGTGCTCACCGAGTCAGGGCCCTGGGTCACGGTCGGCAGCACCATCTGCGGGCTGGTCGTGGTCGGTACCGTAGCCTGGACGATCGGCAGCCCGCTCGGTGCAGTCGTCGTGGTTGCCGCCGCCACGCCGATGGGCTGAGTGGTTGGTGAGCTTGGCGCGGTCGTGATCGTGGTGGCGGTGGGGGTCGTTGTCGTCGTGGTGGGGGTCGTGATCGTGGTGGTCGTGGTGGTCGTTCTGGGGGTCGAGACTCGGATCGGCGTTGTCGCTGACTGAACGCAGGTCGAGTCGCGCCGCTGATCGCGACAGGCGATCACGACGTGCCCACCGGGGACGATCGCCGTCGTGTCGATCACCACCTCGAACGTGCCGTCGGCTCCCACCTTTGCCTCCGCCAGGCCCGGCGAGGTCGACACGACATCGATGTACACGCGTACCAGCCCCTCACCGAAGTCTTGACCCTTCGTGACGATCGGCTCACCGGCGACGACTGATGGTGGGCTGGCGGTGATCGAGGCTGGTGGTGTGCCAGTCAGCGGCAGCACGCCGATCGGCGTGACGGTGAGGACGACGGCAAGTGACGCTCGGCGCATGACACGAGCGTGCACGACTGCGTGTCGAATGTGTACCTGGCTGGCACCAGTTGCCGACTACGGGTAACCGTATTTGTAACGTACGGGCAGCCACGTTCCCGTGCTCGCCAATGACGACTACATTCGACCTTCATGCGACAGCTACGGCTCGTGTTGGCCGAGGACAACATGCTGGTGCGCGAAGGTCTCGTGAGCATCCTCTCCGGGGTCGAGCACATTCAGTTGTGCACCAGCTGCGGCTCGATGCCTGAGCTCTTGGAGGCCGTTGATCAGCACCTGCCCGACATCGTGTTGACGGATATCCGGATGCCTCCCGACCACAGCGACGAGGGCATACGTGCCGCTCGACAGTTGCGTGTGACCCGCCCGACGGTTGGCGTCGTGGTGCTCTCGCAGTTCGTCGAACCGGCCTATGCCCTGGCGTTACTGGAAGACGGCGCTCAGGGCCGCGGATACCTGCTGAAAGACCGAGTCGATGAAGTCGGGCGGCTCGTGCGGGCGATCGACACGGTTGCCGCCGGCGGCTCGTTCATCGACGACGAGATCGTCGACGCGTTGGTGCGGTCCCGCTCGCGCATGGTCGATTCGTCGATCACACAGTTGTCGCAGCGCGAGCTCGAGGTCTTGTCAGAGATGGCTACCGGGGCCACCAACTCGGTCATCGCGGAGACGTTGTTCGTGTCGGAGCACGCTGTCGAAAAGCACTCCAACGCGATCTTCTCCAAGCTTGGGCTGTCCGAAGATCAAGAAGTCAACCGGCGGGTCAAGGCAGTGCTGATGTTCCTCGCCGGTCGGAGCCAGTGAACCAGCCCGATCAGCTGCGGGTGTTGATCGTCTTCGACGGGGTCATCACGGCGCTGGCGTCACTGTTCGCGTTGGCCGCCTACGTGTGGGTGATCCGATCGCCGTACATGGTGGTACTGGCGATTCTGGTCGGTGCGTCGAGCGTCGTCATGTTCGCCGGCCTGCGTCCGCTGTCCGGCGACTACGTCACGGCCGACGATGTCGCCGCCGCGTTGTGGTGGTTGGCGATCGCCAACTGGTCGATATCGCTTGCCGTGACGGCGATTGCCACGTTCACCTGGCCGCTGTTGATGTTGTCGGCACTCCTTCCGTCTGCGGTTGGGCCTTCATTCGTTTCGCCGGCTCGTCAACGCGTGTTCGTGATCATCTCCTCGTGCGTGGCCGCCACCAACGTGCTGCTTGGCCTGCTCCAGGACGCTTCCGGGCTGAGTGGCGATGCTCCGGCCTGGGTGCGCCGCCTGGTTCTGATCCTCTTCGCACCTATGTTGTTGGGGGTGTTTGCACTGGTTGCCGTGTACAACAGCGACCGAGTCAACGCCGCTTTGGAGGATGCGCAGCGCGCTCAAGACGAGGTGGCCGGCCATGCCCGCGAGTTGGAGTTGTCGCGTGGCCGCGTGGTTGCCGCTGCCGACCGCGAGCGGCAGCGGATCGAACGCAATCTGCACGACGGTGCCCAGCAGCGCTTGATCGCGCTGGCGATGCGGCTGTCACGCGTGCGCGAACACGTTGCTGCGAGTAATCCCCAACTCGTGAGTGAACTCGACAGCCTGCGAGCCGAGGTTCGGGCAACTCACGACGAGGTGCGTCAACTTGCCCATGGCGTCTACCCACCGGTGCTGTCGGAACACGGCTTGGTGGAAGCGGTGCGTTCGGTCGCCGATCGAAGCCCGATCGAGGTGCGTCTCGACCTCGAACACGTTGGCAGATTCGATACGGCGATCGAGTCGGCTGTCTACTTCTGTTGTGTGGAGGCGCTGCAGAATGCGGCCAAACACTCCCAGGTCGGGCTGGTCCATCTGCGCCTGTATTGCGCCGACGACCAGATCTGCTTCACGGTGTCCGACGACGGCGTCGGCTTCTCGCTGCCTGATGCGCAGCCTGCGCTCGGACTTGTCGGATTACACGATCGACTCGGGGCAATCGGCGGTGAGCTGAACGTCTCATCGGCACCGGGTCGTGGCACCACGATCACCGGTCGGGTCGGCGTGACGACCAGCTCGGCGAGTGATGCGTGATGACGCTGCCCGCTTTTGGTTGCGCTCTCCGAACCCTGACCTTGGTTACGAAAAACCGCTCGATCTGATCGCTCAGGGCCGCTACCAGCGTGTCATCGACCTGTTGCCGGCGCTGGCGGGGGGTGTGACCGCCTGAGATACCGCTGTTCGATGCGAGCAGGCTCGCCAAGCTCCCTGGCGCAGCGCTCTCGGTGACTGGCTTCCGGAATCAGGCCGGCGGCTTCGACCCGCGTCGCGGTGATGGGCTCGTCGCTTCGGGGGTCGGTTCAACCCGCCTCACAGCTTCCCGGTGATCTACCTGTGCACGTCTCGGCCGTGCGTTGTCGCCGAGCTCGCGCGTAGAGCTCAACGGCAGAGTCTGGCGGTCGACGACCTGTTGCCTCGCGAGCTCTGGCGAATCACGGTCGAGCTCACGAAGGTGCTTGACCTCACGCATCGCGACACCTTGGAGGCTCTCGAAGTCGATCCAGCCGATCTCATCCGCAAGGACCTTCAGCTCACCCACGAGATCGGCGAGGCCGCCCACAAGCACCGCTTTCAAGCGATCCGGTCGGCGTCGGTGACTGGAG
>JANOTN010000303.1:0-8479 GCA_031416375.1 Ilumatobacteraceae bacterium | reverse complement strand
GGCATCAGATCCGGTGGCGACAGTTTGGTGTCAGACAACAAACGTTCATCACCGATCACCTCAGCATTTGGCGACGGGATCGTTTGGTGTCTGACACCAAACGTTCGGTGCGGCGTTCTGAATCGTCTCGATCGCCGCTGGAACGGCACCGGTCTGAGAGTCGACCGGGCACTCGAACCAACTCACGTCGCTGCGGTGCTCCACCTCAAGTGCCTGCAGCCCGGTAGGACACGTTGCTGGGAGGTTTCCCTCGACTGCTCACATCATCATGGCAGCCCATCATCATGGCAGCGCGTGTAACAGCCGATCAGTTTCCGGGGTCTTCGCCGATCTCTTTCAGGGCATCGCGGATCGCAGTCCGTAACCGGCGGGCGATTTCGGGGGAGAGGTGCGTTGCGAAACCTTCGCCGCGGTGGCCGACCTCTTCGACCGTGAGCACGACTCGTGGCTCGGCATCGTCGTAGTCGTCGCTGATCGCGATCGCCCACGAAACCGGGGCCAAATCGTCCTCCCAGCCTGGTGGAACGTCAGCCGGCGTGGCCGGATAGTCGTCGATCGAACGCCGCATTGGGGTCCCCAAATCGTAAATCCGACAAAAATGATCGGAATTGTCTTGTAAGCGTCGGAATGGCTCGCTAAGGTCAATCCTAATACCTGACTGACTTGATCGGAATTACCGGGAATCATGACTGCGACACTCAACTCCAGCACAGACGTCAACCCGACGCCCGTTGCTGTGCGTCGTCGCAGCGCACTCTCGGACACGCAAGTCGCCGCCGCCAACGAGCTGCTCGAAGGCAAGTCGCCGCAGGAAATCGTACGCTGGGCCTACGAAACCTTTGGTACCCGACTAGCGATGACGGCCTCGTTCGCCGACACCACGATGATCGACATCGCCACCAAGGTCGACCCTGACATTGAGGTGATCTTCCTTGACACCGGCTTTCACTTCGCCGAGACGCTCAACACAGTTCGTCGTGCGATGGAGCGTTACGAACTCAACCTCACGGTGTTGCGGCCTGAGGCTGACGCAGCTGACGTGTGGGCCGACGGTTCCGAGGCGTGCTGCGCAGCCCGCAAGGTGTCGCCGCTCGAGCAGTACCTGCCGAACCACGCCGATGCCTGGTTGAGCGGTCTCCGCCGCGCCGACGACGCCAGCCGCGCCGCCGCCCCGATCGTCTCGATCGACAAGCGCGGGCTGGTCAAGGTCAACCCGATTGCCGCCATGACCGACGAGCAATACGCTTCCTACATCGCTGACAATGACGTGATCATCAACACCCTGCAACTCGACGGTTACGCCTCGATCGGTTGCTGGCCGTGCACCGAGCCGTCGACCGACGGTCGCTCTGGGCGGTGGGCTGGCAGCGGCAAGACCGAATGTGGGTTGCACCTGTGAGCGCCCCCGTCTTCGAAGCACCGTTTCCCGTCAATCTCGACCTACGCGGTCGCCGCGTGCTGGTGGTCGGCGGTGGCCCTGTCGCCGCCCGCAAGGCCGCATCATTGCTTCGCTCTGGTGCCAACGTCACGGTCGTCGCCCCGAGCGCTGTGTCAGAACTGGCTGAAGACCCCGATATTCGCTGGCATCGTCGTGAGTATCGCCGCGGCGAGGTTGCCTCGTATCGACTGGCAATCACGGCCACGAACGATCCGAAGGTCAACGCCCAGGTGGCCCGTGATGGCAACGCTGCCAATGTGCTCGTCAACTCCGCTGACGACCCGGCCAACTGCTCGTTCATCCTCCCGGCAGTGATCACACGCGGCGACCTACAGATCACCGTTTCGACCAATGGTCGCAGTCCGGCCTTTGCCCGGTGGGCGCGCCAGAAGCTCGAACGCGAGTTCACTGACGTGCATGCACGAGTGCTCGACCTGCTCAGCGAGGTTCGTGACGAGGCTCGTGCTGAACACGCGACGTCCGAGCTACCAGGATGGGACGACGCGCTCGACGACGGACTCATCGACTTGGTCGCCCAGGGGCGCGATGATGAAGCACGGGAACGTGTCCGCGCTGCTCTCGGTTTGGCGACGCTCGATCCGTCTGGGGCCTAGCTGATGACGGTTCACCTCGTTGGGGCTGGGCCAGGCGATCCAGACCTGCTGACCTTGAAGGCGGCATCATTGCTCTCGCGTGCCGATGTCGTCGTGCATGACCGGTTGGTCGACCCGCGCGTGCTCGCCCTCGTTGCACCCTGGGCCGAGATTATCGACGTCGGGAAGACCCCCGGTTGGCACCGCAACTCGCAAGATGAGATCAACGAAATCCTGGTCGACCGTGGTCGACGATTCGGCTGCGTCGTGCGCCTGAAGGGCGGCGATCCATTCGTGTTCGGACGTGGCGGTGAGGAAGCCATCGTGTTACTTGCTGCCGGCGTCGATGTCGAGGAAGTTCCAGGTGTGTCGTCTGCGATTGCCGCACCGGCGGCTGCGGGCATCCCGGTCACGATGCGCGGTATCTCCGCTGGTCTGACGGTGATCACCGCTCACGAAGACCCGGCGCACGACGTGTCACTCGATTGGGACGCACTCGCCAACACAGGCACCACACTCGTGATCCTGATGGGGGCCGCTCGCGCCGCATCGATTGCCAACCGGTTGATTCGGGGCGGCATGGGGGCCAACACACCAGTGGCGATCATCACGTCCGCTACCACCCCGCAGCAGTTCGTTATTCGGACCGTTCTCGATCAGCTCGGGACGTTTCGGATCGTCAACCCCTCCACGATCGTCGTCGGCCAGGTCGCGGCCTACGACGTGCTGGATCCAGCGGCCTTCCAACATGCGGCGGCGCACTCCGCAGCAGCCACGACAGCAGCCACGACAGCAACCACGACAGCAGCCACGACAGCAGCCCCGACAGCAGCCACGACAGGATTCTCGCTATGACCGTTCTCGACACGCCCCGATTGAAGACGATGCCCGTCGACCCTGACATGCAGGCCGACATCGACAAGTTCCGGGTCCAACTCGCCCGCTATCAAGCAGGCGACCTCGACCAGGACGTGTTCCGCGTCTTCCGTCTGACGAACGGGATCTACGGCCAGCGCCAGGGTGGGACCGCCCAGATGGTGCGGGTCAAAGTGCCATACGGCTCGATGACGCCTGAGCAGCTCGACATGATCGCCTTCCTTGTCGAGCGCTACAGCCGAGGTTGGGGCCACATCACGACCCGTCAGAACATTCAGTTCCATTTTGTTGAGCTGAATGACATTCCCGACGTGATGCAACACCTCGCCTCGGTCGGCCTGACAACCCGCGAGGCGTGCGGCGACACCGTCCGCAACGTGCAGGGCTGTCATCTGGCCGGTGCCTGCCCGCAAGAGGTGCTCGACATCACGCAGTGGGCAGAGGCCGCCTACCAGCACTTCGTGCGTAACCCGATCGGCCAGCGGCTGCCACGCAAGTTCAAGATTAACTTCTCCGGCTGCGCCACCGATTGTGGACAGGCGATGTTCAACGATGCCGGCGTGATCGCCGTCAGCCGCACCCTGCCTGACGGGACTGTCGAGCGGGGCTTCCGGGTTTACATCGCGGGTGGCCTCGGCGCCAACCCACACCCCGCGCTCGCCCTTGAAGAGTTCACAAGCCGCGAGGACCTGCTCCCAACAATTGAAGCGATTCTTCGTGTGTTCGACCAGGCCGGCAACCGTGACAACAAGCTACGGGCGCGTCTCAAATGGTTGATCGACACGCTCGGATTCGAGGAAGTTCAGCGCCGGATTCTGAAGTCGCGACACTTCCTGGTGGCGTCGTCAACATGGCCAGGCGGGATCCCCGCTGCCGTGCTCGAGTATGGCGACAAGCCGGCCGGTGTTGTTTCCGGGGGCGAAGTCACCCAGATTGGCCACGGAATCGACCAGACGTTCGGCACCGCCACCCCAGTCAGCATCGGCGGGCTCTCGCCGTACGTGCGCTGGCATCACTCGAACGTCGTGCGAGGCGCTGGCAACGGTTCGGTGTCGGCTTACGCTTGGGCTGAACTGGGCGACATCACCGCCGACCAGTTCCGCGCACTTGCCAGCATCCAGCGCGAGTTCAACGCAGGCGTGCGACTCACCAACCGCCAGAACCTCGTCTTCCGCGAACTAACCGAGGAACAGCTACCGCTCCTGTTCGAGCGCCTCACCGCGATCGGGATGGCGTTGCCCGGTGCCGAGCTCAGCCGTGACGTCGTGGCCTGCCCCGGAGCCGACACCTGCAACCTCGCCGTTACCCAAAGCCGTGGCTTGGCGAAGGCAATTGGTGATCGCTTGGAGGAGGAGGGGCTGACCGAGATTGGTGGCGTCCGGATCAACATTTCCGGTTGCACCAACTCATGTGGCCAGCACCACTCGTCCGACATTGGCTTCTTCGGTGCCGAGCGTCGCGCCAACGGGCGCTCTGCCCCGGGCTATCAGATGCTGCTCGGCGGCTACGTCGGAGAGGAGCAGATCTATTTCGGCGAGAAGGCACTTCGTCTGCCTGCCAAGAACGCTGCCGAAGGTGCAGTGCGTGTGATCCGACGCTTCGCCGAGGAACGCAACGCAGGCGAGAAGTTCCGCTCGTGGCTCGACCGTTCAGGCGGGGCGTCAGGTGTCGCCGCAGGCCTCAAGGAACTCGACCAGTTCCCGGCCTTTGAAGACAACCCCGACTTCTACGTCGACTTCGGCGAAACCGGCCCCTACGTAGCCGAAATCGGCGAAAGCGAATGCGCCACCTGAGACTCGCGACCCCTCGTTCCGTTCACCATTCTGCCGAATAGATCCGTCTGTCGGTGACCAGAACGGGTGGGTCAGGCGTTGCGGTTCGACCATTCTGTCGTGGCGTCGGTTAAGACACTCCGAAGCACGCTTTCGATGAACACGAACTCTTCCGCTCCGGCGATCAGTGGGGGAGACAGGGTGATCACGGGTTCGCCTCGGTCGTCGGCGCGGCAGATCAGGCCGGCTTCGTAGAGTCGTGGTGAGAGGTAACCACGCAGTAGCCACTCGGCTTCGTCAGCGGTGAACACGCCTCGACCGGCACCGCCATCGCGACTACCACCGTCGGGCACCAACTCGATCGCGTAGAAGTAGCCGACGCCTCGCACGTCGCCAACCAGTGGGATATCTCGCAGACCATTCAGCAGCGACTTGAATCGTTCCTCGTTGGCGAGCACGTGGCCGCAAATGTCCTCGCGTTCGAACACGTCGAGGTTGGCGTTGGCGACGGCGCACGAGACGGGATGGGCCCCAAACGTTTGACCCTGCAGGAACGTGGTCGGCGCGTCGAGGAACGGCTCGGCGATTCTGTCGCTGATCATCAGCCCGCCGAGCGGCGAGTAGCCGGACGTGACACCCTTGGCGAATGTGATCATGTCGGGTTGATAGTCGTAACGCAGGCTCCCGAACATGTGACCGAACCGCCCGAAGGCCGCAATCACCTCGTCACTCACGAATAGCACGCCGTATTGGTCGCAGATCTGGCGCACTCTGGCGAAGTAGCCCTCTGGTGGTACGAATGCCCCACCGGTGTTCTGGACGGGTTCCATGAACACGGCAGCGACTGAATCGGGACCCTCCATCTCGATTCGCAGCGCCAGGTCATCGGCACACCGCAGGGTGCAGGCGTCGAGGTGTTCACAATCGTGGCATCGGAATCGGTACGGCGTCTGCACCTTCACGGCGCCCGGCATCAACGGTTCGAATGGCGTCTTGATCCCCGGCACGCCAGTCAAACTCAGCGCGCCAATCGACGTGCCGTGGTAGGCGAGGTACCGGGAGATCACCTTCGTCTTGCCTGGCCGGCCCATCAACTTCCAGTACTGACGTGACAGCTTGATCGCCGACTCGACTGCATCGCCACCGGTTGGTGTCAGAAACACCCGATTCAGGTCGCCCGGGGCATACGACGCCAACCTCTCCGCTAACACGATTGCCGGCTCGTGAGCGAACGACCAGACCGGGAAGTAGGCCAACTTGCGTGCCTGCTCGGCGGCAGCATCGGCTAGTTCGGCGCGTCCATGCCCAACCTGCACGGTGAACAGTCCGGCCAACCCGTCGAGGTAACGCTTGCCGTGCCGATCGGTGACATAACACCCGTCGCCGCTCACAATCACGGGCACCTCCGGGGCACCGGCTGCACCCGAGGTGAGGGGCGTGAAGTGCATCCAGAGGTGCCGACGAGCCAACTCCGACAGATCAGTCATAGTGACGAGTCTGTCACCCCGATGGGTGACCCTCTCGTGTTCTATTGTCTCCCGGATGGGGCGAACTCTTGCGGTTGTCATGGTGGTCGGCGTGTTGGCGGCGTCATGTTCATCAGGTGGTGACGACAACCCGATGGTCGTTCGGGCCGACGAGCAGTCGCCGACTGTCGACTCGGGCGACGAAGGCTCCGGTGACTCTCGTGACGTCTCCGATGACACAACCGGCGACCAATCGGGCAGTTCCTCTGGCGCACCCGGGGACGGTGTCGTTCCCCTACCAGGCCTACTCGACACGACAGACGATCCGATCCCGCTCGACGATTCGGTCCGCACCGGCAGCTTGCCAAACGGCCTCACCTACTACGTCCGTTTCAACGACAACCCGGGAGCCAAGGCCGAATTGCGATTGGCGATCAACGCCGGGTCGGTCAACGAGATCGGACCATCAACCGGCCTGGCGCACTTCGTCGAGCACATGTTGTTCAACGGAACTGAGAAGTTCCCGAAGAACGAATTGATCGACGTGCTGCGCGGCTTTGGTGCCTCGTTCGGTGCCGACATCAACGCATACACGTCGACCGACGAGACGGTCTACGAACTGAGTGTGCCAAACGATGACGAATCACTGAACACAGGTCTGACGGTGCTCGAACAGTGGCTTTCACATGCCACGTTCGACCCCGAACAGGTCGTGTCAGAACGCGGCGTCGTGCTCGACGAATGGCGGGTCAGTACACAGAGTACGAATGGCCGCCTGTTCGCTGTGGCCGAGGATCTGTACTACTCGGAGTCGGCCTACGCTGGTCGTTTCCCTATCGGCACCGATTCGTCGATCAGCGCGATGGGAGCTGACGAGTTGCGTGAGTTCTACGACGCCTGGTACCGGCCTGACAATGCCTCGGTCGTCGTGGTCGGAGATATCGACGTTGACGACACGGTGGAAGCAATCGAGGCACTTTTTAATCCTGCGACCCCACGAACCGCTGCAATGCCCGATCGGCCTGATACGTCATTCCCAATCGACACCACGCCAGGGTTCGGCTTGCATTCCGACCCTGATCAAACGACGGTCGACGTGGAAGTGACATTGCCGCTGCCTGGCGACACGGGAACCGGCACGGCGAGCCTCCGGGCCGGTTTGCTCGACGCCATGATCTACGACGCTTTGGTCCGTCGTTTGGATCAAGATGTCTCGGCGGGAACTGCTCCGTTTGACGAGATCGGGCCGGGCGGCAACGGCTTCGTTCGGAGTTATGACGCCCCCGCACTGTACGCCTTCACCGACGCCGAGCGGGTCGGTGCGACGCTGCAAGCACTACTTGACGAGTACGAGCGCGCTTATCGGTTCGGGTTCACGGCCGAAGAAGTTGATCTGGCGAAAGAGTCGATGCGAGCAGGATTCGATTCGCGATACGACGGCCGTGACAGCACGCAAGATGCCGAATGGGCCGAGCAGTACGTCGACCATTTCTTGACCGGAACGCCATATCCGACGATCGAGAAGGAACACGAGATCGCCACGCAGATGATCGATGCGGTCACGCCGGAAGCGTTCGATTTGAGGTTCCGCGCGCGTTGGACGAATAGTGCGCCGCACGTGATCATTTCGACTCCGGCCGATCAGCCGGTGTTGAATCAATCCGAGGTACTGGCAATGATCGCCGGCGTCGCCGATCGCGACCTGGCACCCCGGGATGCGCTGGCCGACCTTCCAGACACCTTGATGGAACGACCAGCCGAGGTTGACGCGACGACACAGGACTCGATGCTGGCGGATGGGGACGAGTATTTCGATCCGGTTGTCGTGACCTTTCCGAACGGTGCCACGGTGATCGTCAACTCGAACAACATCGTCGAGGGTCAGATTCAGATGCAGGCGAGCAGTCCTGGTGGCTTATCGCTTGTCGCCGACGCCGACGTGACCGATGGGCACTACGCCGCTCAAATCGTGATGGCGAGCGGCGTCGACCAATTCAACGATGCCGAGTTGTCGCAGATTGTTTCTGGGCGCGATGTGTCGCTCGATGCGTGGAGCACGCCGTATCTCGACAACTTCTACGGTTCGGCAGCGACTACCGACGTCGAGACCCTGTTCCAACTGATCAACCTGTACATGACGAACCCACGGGCCGACGAGGTTGCCCTTCGTCAAGTGCAGCAGTTCGAAGGTCCGCTTGTCGACGATCCGAGCACCGACCCAGACACGGCCGGCGGGGATGCGTTGCTTGATGCTCGCTATCCGGGCGAACCGCGCTACGCCTCGCTACCGACCCCCGAGGAGTTCGCCACGCTTGATCTCGAAGGCGTCAAGCG
>JANOTN010000302.1:0-2107 GCA_031416375.1 Ilumatobacteraceae bacterium | reverse complement strand
CGTGATCGCGACGGTCGACAAAACGATGCAGCCGTTCGCAGTCAACGCCCTGGCGCAGGCGGCAGCATTGGCGGCGCTCGATCCTGATGTCGACGCGGCAATCCGGGCCAGGGTTGCCCTGAGCGTGAGCGAACGGGCACGGGTTGCCGCCGCGCTCCGATCGGCGGGTTGGGCGTTTCCTGATCCGCAGGGCAACTTCGTGTATCTCACGACGGGAGCACGGACCGATCAGATCGGATTGGCGATGGAACAGCGCGGCGTTGTGGTGCGACCGTTTTCGGGAGAAGGGGTGCGGGTCACGATCGGCTCGCCAGCCGAGAACGACCGGTTCTTGAGCACGCTGGCCGAGGTCGCTCAGCCGTGAGCCGGCCGTGGTTCCCCGGTGATCCACGGTCGGTCGGCACTGACCCCGACTATCGGTTCACGCTTGCCAACGAACGAACGTTTCTGGCGTGGATTCGAACGGCTCTAGCGCTTGCTGCTGGTGGTCTTGGTGCGGTCACGATCCTTGACGAGTTCGCGGGCACCGAGTTGCTCGGGTCGGCGCTGCTGGCACTGAGCTTTCTGACAGCAGCCACCTCGTATCGACGGTGGGCGCTCAACGAGCGAGCGATGCGGCTCGACGAGCCGCTGCCGCCGTCACGTCTCCCGATGTTGATGGCAATCGGCGTCGCCGTTGTCGCCGTCGCGGCGGCCGTCCTGCTCGTGATCGACGCCTCGTGAACGCCGACGTGATACCTGACGAGGGCCTGCAGCACGAGCGAACCGCCCTGGCGTGGGAACGGACGGCAATCGCAATGATGGTCGCTGGTGTCATCGCCGCCAGATACCTGGCGCAATCGCTGCCCGTCGTGTTTGCGATCGTCGGGCTGGCCCAACTGGTCGTAGGCGCTGGGCTGTTGATCTGGAGCGGCAAGCACTACGACGAGACCCGCCACGCCGTTCGTGCCGACGAAAATCCCGCACATCCCACTGCAACCCGTCTCGTCGGCCTGACAACCATCGCCTTCACCGGATTTGCCGTCGTGCTGGCGGTCGCCATCGCCCTTGACTAGCTCACCGAAGAGGGCCATCGTGCTCGAGGTTCTCAGGAAAATGTTCCGTTGATGTCGTCAACGGAACATATGTATGATATAATAATCCTATGAATGGAACACCAGTGACGCTCTCTCTGCCTTCGGTGGATGATGTCGCTCAGTTGGACGGCGCTGGGTTGGACGGGATGTTGTGGGAACTCGAAGTGGCACGTCGGAAGTTGACATCGGCGATTGTGTCCGTTGTCGATCAGTGTGATCGGACCGGTCACTATCTTGCTGACGGACACCGCACGGTGAAAGCGTGGAACTCTGCGATCACCAACACCTCTCCAGCGGAATCGTCACGACGCCACAAAATGGCTCGCACCGTTCGTGATTTGACCCTTGTGGGTGATGAGTTGGCTGCCGGGACGGTCGGGGTCGATCAAGTCTGCGAGTTGGCGCACTTGCATTCGAATCCTCGTTGCTCCGATCAACTCCCTGGCTCCGAGCAGATCCTGTTGGATGCAGCGAAGGCGTTGGAGTTTGCCGACTTCCGGACCGTCACCACGCGTTGGGAACAACTCGCTGACGCTGACGGTGCCCACCGCGATCATGAACTCACCCATCAACACCGCAACGCCACACTTACCGAGGCAGGCAACGGATACGCGTGGTCAACCAGTCACGGTGTGATCCAAGGCGCCACAATGCAAAGTATCTTCACGGCGTTCTGTGACGCAGAGTTCCTGACCGACTGGGAAATCACCAAGGCCCAGTACGGAGACGCCGCATGTCCGGCGTTGATGCCACGCACCGACCGCCAACGCAGAGCCGACGCGTTGGTGGCGATCTTCGAGACCGCTGTCACAGCAAACGGGACTGGCAAACTGGCTGACCCGGTCGTCAATCTGGTGATCGACAACGATCAGTTCGAACAGTACCTACGTGAGCAAATCGACGGCACGCCAGTTCAGATCGATCCGGCAAGCGTGCTCGATCGGCGTTGCGAAACGATCGACGGTGTCCCGGTTGACCCTCGTCAAGCAGTCGCCTTGGCGATCGTCGGGCAGGTGCGTCGGATCGTTGTC
>JANOTN010000301.1:0-7267 GCA_031416375.1 Ilumatobacteraceae bacterium | reverse complement strand
CTCGCGACCCTCACCTTGGCAAGGTGATGCAGACCGTCCGTACAGTCCGTCCAGTGCCCTGCAGTACTCCACAGTCCGCAAAACCGTCCGGGAAATCCGTCTGTCCCGTCCAGTTCGTATACCGCTATACCATCACGTCTTCGGAGTGCAGTTCGACGGGCCGCGATCCACCGATCGCCACGGCGTGATCTTGCCACCTCGTACTGTTGCCGATGTGAGCGCCGGACCACACGTACTCAACGAAATCCGCGTCAGTGATCGTCGACCACTCATCGTCCAGACCGGAGCTGGAACTGCCACGCATCTCGTGTCGACCGAATCGGCAATCGACCGCGCAAAGTCAGCGGTTCCCGGCCATTGGCTCGACCGCACCAGCAACCTCCCAATCCCATCAGTCGCCAAATCCCACTAGTGACGTACGGTCTACTTAACCGTTACTCACACCGCGATCGGCTCCCCGTTCCTCGGCGCGCACCGCTGTCTGCGACGTCCGCAGAGTTGGCCGCAACAGTCGGTGGAAGTCGACAGATGGGACAATGTAACGAGGCAGCCGTTACATCTCGTTGCATTTTCCACGCCAGGGTCAAATACGCGTCACAGGTGTTCGGGCAGCGCCTCCGCAAGGCCGGTCCTGTTCACGTCGATGGGCACCGTCGGCGACGCCCCACTGCAATGCGAACTCCTCGAGCGCTACCACTGCCCCAGTCGCTCCGGGCTCGCCCGCTCGATGCTCTCCTGTATCGAAGCGTCTCATCTCCGCCCAGGGGCCGTCCGGCAGGCAGGTTGACTCGTGAGGTGACGATCAGGTTCCGTTGAAGTTTGCGACGCGTTTGGCGAGGAATGCTGCGACGCCTTCGACGCGATCCGCAGTGTCGAACAACGCCGACACCAGTTGGCGTTCGAGCGACACACCATCGGCGAGCGGGAGCGGGCCGCCGACGTCGACCAGACGCTTGGCCGCACTCAGCGCCTGAGGCGGACCGGCGGCCAAGGCCGCAGCGAGTTCGAGTGCTGCGCCCAGCGGGTCGTCGTGAAGCGAGTTGAGCAATCCAAAACGCAGTGCGTCATCTGCCGCCAGCGTTGCACCGGTCATCAGCAGGTGCTTGGCTACCGCAGCCGGAAGCATCCGAGCGAGACGCTGTGAACCGCCCGCCGCTGGCAGCAGGCCGAGTTTCACCTCCGGCACTCCGAGCCGCGCCGAAGGGGTCGCGAGACGCAGGTCGCAGGCCAGCGCTAGTTCGAATCCCCCGCCGAAGGCGATGCCGTTGATCGCCGCAATCGAGGGCACTGGGCATGCCGCCAAACGGTCGTATGCATCGGTCAGACGTTGAACGAACCGGCCGAAGTCGTCGCCGTCACGAAGGGTGTCCAACTCTGTGATGTCGGCGCCAGCGGAGAACGACCTGCCCGCACCTGTGATCACGATTGCTCGAAGATCGCGATCCGCCTCGATCTGATCGAGGTGGATGTGTAGTTCTGCGACAGTGTCCGAGCCGATCGCGTTGAGACGCTCGGCTCGATCCAGCGTCAACAGCGCTACCCGATCTCGACGTTCGAAGCGAAGCACTGTGACGGGAGTCGTCATGACATCGTCAGGCCACCGCTGACCGAAAGCGTTTGGCCCGTGATGTAACTCGCCTGGTCCGAAACCAAGAACGCCACCGAGGGCGCTATGTCGTCGGGTTGCGCCGTTCGGCCAAGCGGAATCGCCCGGGCAAGACTCGAGTACAGCTTCTCGGAATACTCAGCGACCTGAGCAAGCAACGCTGTCTCAGTTGGACCCGGACACACACAGTTGACCGTGATGCCGTGGCGGGCAACCTCGCGAGCGAGCGACTTGGTGAACGAAATCACACCACCCTTCGTCGCCGAATACACCGCCTCACCCGACGATCCGACCCGGCCCGCGTCCGATGCGATCGAGACGATGCGACCCGTGCGCCGCTCGATCATTCCATCGAGTACCGCTTTGCAACAGGCGATCGTTCCCTTCAAGTTGACGGCGATGATTCGGTCCCACTCGTCCTCCGTCGAGTCGACGAAAGGCTTGATCACGTCGATCCCGGCGTTGTTCACCCATGCAACGATCGGCCCAAGTTCCGTTTCGATCCGAGCTACTGCGGCATGAACGGCAGCCGTGTCGGCGATATCGACACCTACGCCGAGCGAATCGACGTGGAAGGCATCAGCGATCGCTTCCGCCTGAGCGATCGCGGCGAGTTCATCGACGTCGCAGATCGCAATGTTCCAACCGTCGCCGGCCAACGCCGAGGCAATCGCTGCTCCGATGCCGCGCGCCGCACCGGTTACTACCGCAACTCGTCCGCTAGTCATTGGTGATGCTCCTGCCCGTTGGTGATCGTGGTGTCATTCACTCGTCGGTCCGTTGAAGATGGGAGCACGCTTCTCGCGATGCGAAGCGAGGCCCTCGGCAGCGTCCGGACCACCAAATCCGTAGAACTCGTAACCAATCGAGGCGTCGAACGCCGGGCCTGCTGAGCGATACCAGTGGTTGAGCGTGTGCTTCGTCCAACGAATCGCTGATTGGGCCATCCCTGCCAATTGGGTCGCCACTTCGAGCGCTTTGATCTGCACCTGGTCATCGTCGACACAGAGCGAGACGAGTCCGATTCGTTCAGCCTCCTCGCCCGTCAACGTCTCGCAGGTCAGCAGGTAGTACTTGGCTTTCGCCATCCCAACAAGCAACGGCCAGCACACCGCAGCATGATCCCCTGCGGCAACTCCCAGTCGAGTGTGACCATCGATGATCTTCGCACTGCGGCCAACGATCGAGACATCGGCGAGCAGCCCAGCAACCAGCCCGGCCCCAACGGCGGGGCCGTGGATTGCCGACACGACCGGCTTGGAACAATTGATCACATTCCACACCAGGTCCCGCGCTTCGCGCATCACGCGTGTCCGAATCGCGTAGTCGCCGATGATCCCGTCGAGCAACTCGAAACTACCTCCCGACGAGAATCCCTTCCCGGCACCCTGGAGGATGGCGACACGCGCCTCGGGGTCCTTGTCGATCGTCAGCCAGACATCGGCGATCTCTCGATGGGCATCCGGGGAGACCGAGTTGAGCCCCGGCGCATCGAATGTGATTCGCAACACACCATCAGACGGCTGGTCAAACCGGAAGCTCGGGTACAGCGCTGCATAGTCGATACTCACTCGTGCTCCTTGATCGGGTCGGGCGATCGGGTCAGGTCACCACTCGGACAATCCGTTAACTTGTTGAACTCAATCACCGATCGGAGTGTAGGACATGGACTTCGCTCTCACCGAAGAGCAGACGCTCCTCCAGGAGACCGCACGAGCGTTCACCGCCAAGCACTGCCCGCCCGAGCGCGCCAAGGCATGGGATGAGGCAGGCGAGTTCCCAGTCGAGCTGTGGCAACGAATGTCGGAGCTGGGATGGTTCGCCCTCCCCTACCCGGAGGAATGGGGCGGTGGCGGCGGGAGCCCTGTCGATATCTGCCTGATCGCTGAGGCGCTCGGCAATGCGAGCCTCGACGTGGCGATGGCATACGTCGGCACATTTATCCCTGGATTGGTCATCTTCAAGCACGGAAGCGACGAGCAACGCGGCCGATTCCGTTCAGGTCTGCTCGATGGTGCGTATCGGATCGCGGTCGGTATTTCCGAGCCCGACGCAGGTTCCGACGCGGCGTCGTTGAAGACGACCGCCGTCGACGCCGGCGATCATTTCGTGGTCAACGGACAGAAGGCATGGTGCACGGGCGCCGGCCTTCCGGGCGCCTTGATCGCGATCTATGTCCGCACCGACAACGACGCACCCAAGCACCACGGGATCAGTTTGCTGTTGGTCCCCAACGATGCGCCAGGGGTCCAGATTCGTCAAACTCCTACCCTTGCCCGTCATCTGCTCGGCACCAACGATGTGTTCCTCTGCGATGTCGAGGTGCCGAAGGCGAATCTGATCGGCCCGCTCAACGGTGGATTCGGTCTGATGATGGGCGGCCTAGATCTGGAGAAGATCGTCATGGCCGCGGCGTACACGGGTGTGGCGCAGTCGACGATGGACGAGATGCTGACCTATTCGAAGCAACGGCGTCAGTTCGATCGGCCGATCGGCAACTTCCAGGCACTCGCCCACCCGATGGTCGACATGCAGACCGAGATCGACTCGGGTCGACTACTTGCCTACCGAGCAGCCTGGATGCTCGGCGACGGAAAGGCGTGTACCCGAGAAGCGGCAATGGCCAAGCTCAAGTGTTCGGAGACGTACGTTGCCGCAGCGCGACTCGGAATGCAGGTCCTCGCCGGCCACGGCTTCGCGACCGAGAGTGTGATGAGTTTCAGGTGGCGCGAATCGATCGTCGCCACGATCTCCGGCGGAACGAGCCAGATCCAACGCAACGCGATCGCCAAATCAATGGGCCTCAGCACCTACTAACTGCGGGAGAATCACACATGGCACCAACCGAGTTGGAAGCGTTCCGCCGCGAGGCAGAAGCGTTCCTCGACAACCATGCCACCCGATCGGCTCCAGGCACACCCGAATGGGGTGTGGGAGACGACCAGTTGTCTAGCTATGCGGCGAGGACCAAGGAGGACGAACAGGAGCGGGTGCGGCTGGCACGCGCCTGGAAGACGGCGGAGTTCGATGCTGGCCTCGGCTGGATCACGGGACCAGTTGTTCACGGGGGCGGCGGCCTCACCGCGGAGCACGAGCGCACCTATCTCGAGATCCGCAACGACTACGACGTGCCGTCGCTGGGGGTGTACGGGATCAGTCTCGGCATGGTGGCACCGACGTTCCTGTCGTTCGGGAAACCAGAAGTCCAAGCCGTGGTGCCCAGCCTGTATCGGGGCGATCTGATCGGTTGCCAATTGTTCAGCGAACCTGGAGCAGGGTCCGATGTCGCCGGACTCTCGACGAAGGCCGAGCGTGACGGCGACGAATGGGTGGTCACCGGTCAGAAAGTGTGGACGTCAGTAGCTCATCTGTCCGATTGGGGACTCCTGCTGGCGCGGACCAATCCCGACGCGCCGAAGCACAGAGGCATCACTGCCTTCGCCGTCAACATGAAGCTGCAGGGCGTGGACGTGCGGCCGCTGAAGATGATGACGGGCGGCACCGAGTTCAACGAGGTGTTCTTCAACGAAGTACGGATTCCCGACACGCATCGCCTCGGTGAGGTCGATGCGGGTTGGACGGTTGCGATCGCGACGTTGATGAACGAGCGGGCGCTCGGCGCTTCGGGTGGCGACATCTTCGGGGTCAACAAGGGGCTTGAACGTCTCCGCATGTTGGTTGCGCTGCCCGGCATGGGAAGCGGTGATCCGATCATTCGACAAGACATCGCCCGTGCTCACTCAATGGCCGAGACAATCCGCTATCAAGCATTCGCCGCCGATGCCCGCCGCAACGCAGGTCTGCCACCTGGCCCTGGCGAGTCGTTGTTCAAACTCGCCAGCACAGAAACGCTTCGGCTGATCGTCGATATCGCAGGCCGCGTGCTCGGGCCGCGGGCGCTCGCCGACTCCGGCGAATGGGGGATGTATGCATGGGCCGACATGATCCTCACACGACCAGCGATGGGTCTTGCCGGAGGGAGCGACGAGATCCTGCGCAACATATTGAGCGAGCGAGTGCTCGGCCTCGCCAAAGAACCAGGCCTGAGCTGATCATGGCTGTGATACGGACTGCGGACGAGACGTTTCGGACCGAGCTCAGGGACTGGTTGAGCGATCACCTCGTGGGCGAGTTCGCCGCCAACCGCGGCGTCGGTGGCCCAGCCGACGACACCGCCTGGGAGTTACGGCTCGAGTGGGAGCGGCTCCTCGCCGCCGATCGTTGGTTGAACGTGTCGTGGCCGGCCGAGTACGGCGGGCGAGGAGGAACCGCCACCCAGGAGCTGATCTTTCACATCGAGCACGCTCAAATAGGTGCTCCGTACTGGTGCGGTGTGCAGGGACGGGATCTGTTCGGCCCGACACTGTTGCAGTTCGGTTCGCCTGCGTTACAAGCCCGCTTTCTCCCGAAGATCACGAACGTCGAGGAGTTCTGGGGACAGGGGTTCAGCGAACCGGAGGCGGGTTCAGACCTCGCCGGCCTACGCACGCGGGCCGAACGCGACGGCAACGAATGGGTGATCAACGGGCAGAAGATTTGGATGACGTTTGGCTCGTATGCCGACTGGGTCTACGTGCTCTGCCGTACAGACCCGGCTGCACCTAAGCACCGAGGTATCTCGATGCTGCTGGTCGACGTGCACCAGCCCGGCGTCGAGGTGCGGGCGATCCGCAATCTGGCAGGCGGTCGGGAGTTCGCAGAGGTGTTCTTCACCGATGCACGCACATCCGCCGAAATGGTCGTCGGCGACGTGAACGGTGGTTGGAGCGTGGTGATGGGGACGCTCGGTAACGAGCGCGCTGGGGCGACGGTGTTGCCGTTTCAAGCGGCGTTCGAACGTGAGATTCACCAGTTGATTGCGCTCGTCAAACAACGCCGGCTCGATCGAGATCCAGTCGTTCGTCAAAAGCTCGCCCGCGCCTGGGGCGGGTTGCGGATCATGCAACTGAACAATGACCGGATGCTTGAGACCGTGTTACATGGTGGACATCCGGGTCCCGAATCGTCGATCAACAAGCTTTACTGGGCGAACTGGCATCGCGACATCGGAGAGCTAATGGTTGAGTTGATGGGCGCCGATGCGCTCGTCGTTGGTGACGGTTACGAGTTGCACGCGCTGCAGCACACGTTCCTTAACTCTCGTGCCGAGACGATCTATGGCGGTGCCAACGAGATCCAACGCAACATCGTGGGTGAGCGGGTTCTCGGTCTCCCGAAAGAACCCTCGTAAGGTCCATCCGTTGACGTCAGTCGCAAGCAGTCGAAGGGGCTCGATGTATGAATGTTTCCGGCAAAGTTGTTGTCGTCACGGGTGCCGCCAATGGCATCGGGTGCGCCCTGGCGACAAGATTCGCCGAGCGAGGCGCAGCAGGTGTGGTAGTCGCCGATCTCGATGGTGACGGCGCACACGCCGTCGCCGAACGGATCGGTGGATTCGGGGTCTCATGTGATGTCGGCGACCCCGAATCGATCAAGGGGCTGGTCTCGGCGACAGAACGACGGTTTGGTCCGATTGACGTATTCTGCTCGAATGCCGGGTACAGCGATCCGGTGTCGTTCGATCTCGACATGTCAGCTGACGCCTATCGGCGGATCGTCGATGTCAATCTGCTCGCCCACGTCTGGGCTGCGCAGGCTGTCGTGCCAGGCATGATCGAGCGG
>JANOTN010000300.1:0-1869 GCA_031416375.1 Ilumatobacteraceae bacterium | reverse complement strand
CGCAAGCCGAAAATGCAGGTCAACGGCCCTAAAAGGGCCGCTGATCTGGTGTTTGGTTGGAGCGGATGACGAGATTCGAACTCGCGACCCTCACCTTGGCAAAAAAACATTATGGGAGCCGTCCGTACAGTCCGTCCAGTGTCCTGCAGTATCCCACAGTCCACAAAACCGTCCAGTCCGTCTGATCCGTCCAGTTCGTATACCGCTATACCATCACACGCGCGCTGTATTCGCTCAACGTGCGTACCGGACGACTGCGTGACCGCTTCGGCCCAGCTTGGTGATTGAACGGTCCTCAATCGATGCGCCGCCAGCGTGTGTGAGCGCATTATGGGCGCCGGTGCCGAAGCTTCGTTCTGCGCTCGTCAAAGGCTTGTCGGTGGCTGTGAATCTGTGCCGTTGTTATGGGCGGCTCTCGAAGTCGATCAAATCGGTCGACTTCGCCTGTGCTGCAGCGCGGTCTTCAGCGTTTCGGCTTGCGATTGCCGAGTGGGTCTCGCCATCGCCCGGGTGCCGCAACGACGACTTGCGTCACGAGTCGCGCCAGCGGCAGTTGTGGGATTTGGCGGCCCGGGTGCTGTCGTCGAGTCAGGCGGCGGTTCTGATCTCGCCGGGCTTTGTGCTGGTGCGGAGGAAGACGAGCGAGATGGTCGTTGCAAGCAGGCTGATCGCGATCGCACCGCCGCTTAATACGAGCAGTTGAGCCCATGGAATGGGCACGCTGACCGTGATCCAATCGTTGCCGCCGTTGACCTCGAAAGTGTGCAATCGTTCGACCGATGTTCCGAAGAAACTGCGTGATGCGAGCACACCTGCTGCCGAGGCCAGAATGACCGCCGGAACGAGCGGCACGAGCGACTCCATGATCACAGCGCGCGCTAGGACGGCGCGTGGTGTCCCACTTGCAGCGAGCGCGGCGAGGGTGCGGCGACGTTCGACGATCGCCTCGGAGGTGGTGATCAGCAGGTTCGCCGCCGACAGCACGATTGCGGCGACCAACACGACGTTGAGGAGATCGAATGTGTCGGCGTAGAAGGTGTCGGCCGGGTCTTGCGATGCCAAGAAGTTCGCCCTGGTGCCAAGAATTGCACCGCCGATCAGAACTGCGAGCAGCACGGATGCGGCAGCGCGACTCGCGGTGAACGGCGCATCGATCATCCGGCGGCTGGCGATCAGGATGTCCGGGCGCGATGTCCGCGGGGCAAGGAAGCGTCCAACGCCGACCGACAGTGACGCGCTTCCCATGAGGAGTCCGATGACACACATGGAAAAGAGCGTCAACGCGACGAGGACGATCACCGGGAGTTGTCCGGTCCACCCGCGGCTCACGACACCGAGGACGATCAAACCGCCCGCCCCGAGCAGGAACAGCACGGCCGCAGTCTTGGTCGGCGGATTGACGGGGGCCTTGCGGGTGACGCCGAAGGGACTGATCCGCACTTTCCGCAAAGCAACGACGCTGGCGATCGTCGACCCGAACGCCACCGCGGCGATGACGCCCATGATGATGGGGATCGGCAGGTGAACGTCGGTCGGCAGCAACCGCGCCGCCCCTGTCTCGGTTCGCGTACTCCCGTCCGCCATCGTCAACGTGAAGCGACCAACGGAGGTGCCGTCGAGCAGCAGCCGCCCGACGAAGAACGCGACTGTTCCGGCCAATGCGCCGAGTAGCGCGGACAGGCCCGTTTCGAACGCTGCGATCCGGGTTGCCTCAGCGGGAGTGGCTCCGGCCATCCGGAACATCGCCAGCCGGCGATCACGGGCCGGGGCGCCAACTCGTGTACACAATCCCATGAAGATCATGAGCGGGACGCACAACAGCAACAAGGCGATGATCACCCCGGGCCGAAGCCCCGGCTGGTCAAGCAC
>JANOTN010000299.1:0-3618 GCA_031416375.1 Ilumatobacteraceae bacterium | reverse complement strand
CCCGAAGCTCGCAGGTTCAAATCCTGCCCCCGCCGCGAAATGAAATGCCCGGAAACATTGAGTTTCCGGGCGTTTCTCGTTTTCGGCGGCCAAGGTCGTCTACCGGGTTTGTCTACCGGTCCGGTAGACGCCGCTGATGCTGTTCGCCGACTTTATGGCCGGTGAGCTGGTGGGGTTGGTGTGTCAACTGATGCCGGGTTTTTGTCGGTTGCGGTAGCTGTCGCCTTCGACGATGAGTTCGTGGGCGGCGGACTTGAGCCGGTCGACAGCGGATTGCGCGAGGAGCGGGTCGGCCATCAGCGCGATCCATTCGATCGGCTCACGACGCCGGGCGCAGAGGGGTCCGTCGCCTACACAGAAACGATGTCGATCAGGTGCTCGATTCCGACGAGGTCTGCCGCGTTGCGGGTGTAGAGGCGGGCACCGTGGGCGTGCGCTGTCGCTGCGATCAGTAGGTCCATTACCCGCGAGCGCGGTTGGCGGCCGGTGCCGGCGACCGCGGCAGCGAGTTGCCCGTAGCTGACCGCCACCTCGTCGTCGACCGGAAGTGCGTCGAATTTGTGTTGAAGGTCCGAGAGCCGTCGCAGGCGCTCGGCCCGGATCGCCGCGTCAGCAGTGACGAGCACACCGAAGTGCAACTCCGCGAGCGAGGCGGCGCTGATCGCAAGTTCTCCTTCCAGCTCGGGCACATCGGTGGCGAGTAACACGCTGGTGTCAAGAATTGCCTTCATCGTCGCGCTCCCACGGGTTTGTGACGGACTGATCGATCAGGTCACGATCGCGTTCCCAGTCCGGGTCGGGTCGGCCGACGAACAGGTCAGCGATGTCGACCCATCTCTGCCATCGCCGCGGAGCCGCCGGCACCAGACGAGCGGCGAGACGTCCAGCGACCGTGATCTCGATCTCCTCTCCGTCCTCGACCCGTCGCACGAGGTCAGACGCGTCCTGGCGAAGTTCTCGGAGGCCTACGGTGGTCATCCCGACAGGATAGCACAAGTGCTACGTTGGTGGTTGCGAACGGCTTCGTAAAGCCGGTTGCACGGGGTGGTCGGCATTCTGGGTCTTTCCGGGCGGGAAGGCGATGTCGCAGATGAGGTCGTCAACTCCGATGGGTCGAGGGCCACTCGGTGCGGAGCATCCCGTAGATGATGGTGTCGAACCACTGCCCTTCGTCGCTCCGCCAGGCGTGCCTCGCCGACGAGACGCTCCGCATCGTCTGCAACGATCTGGTGGTGGCCTGCGCGCAACATCGCTTCGAGCAGCAGATTCACCGCGCTGTCGCGCAGAGCCTGCAAGCGACCCGCTCAGCCTCGGCCGTTACCCATCCCTCGAGCTCCGCCAGCGGTTCACCTCGCCAGAGCATCAGCGCACCGCCGACCAGGGCATCGACATCGACGTGGCGGTGGGCGAGATGATCGAGGTGCCGGTCACCATCGGCGATGGACCGCTCGTGTACTTCTGCAAGTTCCACCGAACCCTCCGGCATGGTCGGGGCAGTGCTACCGGCCAGAGGCTGAAATGCGCCCGTCACATGACACCGCGAACACGCCTACTCAGACCGGGTGGCACATTTCGTCCGGAAGCGACGGCGAAGCCGGGAATGCGGCGACGCGTTCTGCGGGTTTCTTGCCCATGACGAACCTCCCCGGTACTCGCGTTTCACGTTCCGCGTTCCTTGCGGCGGCCGCTGGGCTCGTGCTCGCAGCCTGCGGCAGCGGCAGTGACTCCGCCGCCGGTTCCCCGGCGACCGATGTCGCCTCATCCGGCGCTCTCCCCGCGTCGCCCTCATCGGCACCGGTGACGACCGCGCAGTCTGTCGGACCTGGTGCGGCGTCGGTGGTTCCGGCCGCACTGATCGGCGCAACGACTATCAACGGTGACCCGTTCGACGCAAACATGCTGGCTGGCCGCCCGACGGTGGCATGGTTCTGGGCGCCGTGGTGCGTCGTTTGCCGTGGCGAGGCACCAGACGTCGCGGACATCGCAGCCCGCTACGCGGGCAAGGTGAACTTCGTCGGCATCGCCGGTCGAGGTGAAGCTCCCGAGATGCGAGATTTCGTGTCCGACACGGGTACGGAGGGGATCACCCATCTCGACGACAGCAGCGGTGAGATCTGGGCGTCGTATGAGATCTACGCCCAGCCTGCGTACGCGTTCATCACCGATGACGGCCGGCTCGAGACCTTTGTCGGGTCGTTGGGTGGCGACGGGCTCGCCGACCTCATCGACAAACTGATCGTCGCCTGACGCCGCTGGTTGACCAGCGGTTCGGGTTCAGGGCGCTTGCACGAGGGCTGTTGAGATGTGGGCGGTTCCTTCGAGGGTGCGATGCACGGGGCACTTGTCCGCGATGCGCAGGAGGGCGGCGCGTTGGTCGTCGTCGAGGTCACCGGCGACGACGATGTGGCGTTGGAAGCGGTCGACGAGGGGACCGGCTCCTTCTATGCAGGCGTCGCAGTCCTGGGCGTGGGTCTTGGCGTGGCTGATCTCCACCGTGACGCGGTCGAGCGGAAGTCCTTTGCGGTCGGCGTAGAGCCTGAGCGTCATCGACGTGCATGCTCCGAGCGCCGCGCCGAGGATGTCGTACGGCGATGGGCCGGCGTCGAAGCCGCCGATGTCGACCGGTTCGTCCGCGAGGAAGTGGTGATCGCCGACCACGACGTGGTTCAAGAATGTTCCCTGTCCGGTCTCGGCCACCACCACGGGTGCGCTCGCGCTCGGCGACCACCCAACCCTCGCCATCGGACTCATCCTTGACATCGTCGACCATGCCGAGCGCGAGGTCGTGTGGGACGGTGGGGAGTGAGCGTGGTGGTGTCGTTGGGCTCGGATCGGTCGTCTCGGCGGGTGCGGTTGTCGGCGAGAGGTTCGGGTCGGTTGCCGGCGGTGTGGCCGACTCGGCTGCAGGGTGCCCGCGGAGAGTCCACAGTGTGGCTGGGATGGCCGCGATCGCTCCGGCGACGATCAGCCGCCGCCGGGTGTAGGTAGCTCGGTCAGGCCGCACTTGCTCGTCGTCGTCGGAGGAGGGCAGCCGCGGCTGCGACGGTGCTGAGGATGACGACTGCAATGAGCGCCGTGGACGCGGGGTTGTCGGGGACGATGTGATTGGTGAGCCAGCTCTGGATGCGTATCGCCCGATCGACGATCGGGTCGTCGGTGTCGCCGTTGAGGACCCTGATCTCGTACCAGCCGTAGTAGGCGACGTAGAGGCCGGCGATCACGACCAGGCCACCGGCGATCCTGTTGATCTTGGGGAGCGCGTTTCGGAATTGTTGGACGACGGTGGCTTTGGCGAGGGAGAGGGCGACAGTGAGGATGCCGATGACGATGCCCATGCCGAGTGCGTAGGCGAGGAACACTGCGCTGCCGGCGATGAAGCTGGAGGACCGGAAGGTGGTGGTGGTGATCGCGAGGAACGGTCCGATGGTGCATGACAGGGAAGCGGTGGCGTAGGAGATGCCGAACAGGAACATCGAGGGCAGGGTGCCGTCGCTGCCGCCGCGCTGAAGTTTTGGGATCTTGAGGTTCGGTTGGCGTCCTGCGAGGAGCGCGATGCCGAGCGCGACGAGGCCGATGCCGATGACGACGGTGACCCACGGGAGTTTGTCCTCGACCGAG
>JANOTN010000298.1:0-2893 GCA_031416375.1 Ilumatobacteraceae bacterium | reverse complement strand
GAGGTGCGGGTCGCGCTGCAATCGTGCGCGGGCAGCGAGCATGGTGGCCCGCTCGCGCAGACTCTTTGGCAGGCCATCGAGAACCGGGTCGATCGTGGCGATCGCGTCGCCCCCGCGTCCTTGCAAGATGTCGAGGTCCGCTCCGACCAGCTGTGTGGCCCACGCCGGGAACGAGTCGAGACGGTCAAACGTCACCGAGGCGGCGATCGCTGCGTCTCGTGCCTGACGTGTTTGGCCGGCATGTCGCAGCGCGATCGCTGAGTTGAGGGAATCGGCGGGGTTGTCCCGGAGTGGGTTGCGGCCGGCCTCTAGTGCACGCAGTGCCGTGCGATGATCACCCCGGTCGAGAGCCGACTCGATGCTCAATCGGCGATCCCGCTCCGTGGTCCACGGGCCGTCGACAATCTTGTTCTCCCAGATCACGTCGGTCCTGCCACCGTCGAGAAACTGGCGGGCCTCCGCGATCGCAACCGCAGTGTCGCAATCGATTGGTTGCAGCAATTTCAGTATGCGACGGACATGGTCGGCTGACGCCGAATCGATCCACCAGCGCGTGGCGGCAAGGAGGTTGCGCTGGCGATCACGAGGTGCCGAGCAGAACTCGGCTGCGCGTTCAGCAGTGAGCGCCGCCGATGTCAACGCACCCCGCCTGGCTGCATCGGCGGCCACGAGTTCGAGCGCCTCAGATGCCGCTTGATTTGGGCCGTCAGCGCTGGCCGCTAGATGCCACGCCCGTTCGGCCGCTTGCTCCGGTTGTGAGAACGAGGCCGCCAACGCTCGATGGGCGGCGCGTCGGCTGGTTGGTGCCACGAGGTGATAGGCGACAGATCGGACCCACGGATCGGTAAACGCGAATCGGGCACCGACGATCTCGACCAACCCGAGTGATTCGGCCTCGTCGAGCCCGTCGGGCGGTTCACCCAAGGCGATCAAGGCAGCCCGCACTGCGGATGTGTTGCCGCCGTGCTCCGCGGCGGCCACCACCAATGACCTGCACGTCGCCTCGCCGCACGCGCGGAGCGAGGCCTGCAGCTCGTTGACCAGTTCGCCAGTCGGACGCGGAATCACCGAGACCGGTGCGATGCCTGAGCGTTGAGCGTCTGTGAGTCCCGCCGCGAGTGCCCGGGCGATGCCCGGATTCCCGTCGGCGGCCTCAGCACAGCGGGTCGCAGCGACCTCGTCGATCCCGATCGCCACGAGCATTTCCCGAACCTTGGCGACAGGAATCGGATCCAACCTGACCGCTGTCGCGGAGACGGCTGACGTTTCGTTCGTCGACGTACTGAGGAATGCGATCGCATCTGCATCGGCTCGCCGAGCGGCAAACGCAAGCACCTCCACCGAGGCGGCGTCGTACCAGTGAAGATCGTCGAGCAGCAGGCAGATCGGACGCTCCTCGGCGAGCGCACACAGCAGCCGAAATGCGGTGAGTTTGATCTCGGTCGGATCAGCTTTCTGGAAGTCCAGCGCGACGATCGGTCGAAGTGCGGCCCATGTTGGGTCGACGAGGCGGTCGCGGAACGGGCTGAGTAACGCCGCCATTGCACCGAATGGCAATTCGCGGTCCTGAGCCTCGCCTTGCGCTCTGGTGATCCGAAACCCGCGCTGGCGAGCGCCTGATTCGGTTTCATCGAGCCACCAACTTTTGCCTGATCCTCGCGGGCCGAACAGATGCAGAGTCGAGGTTTTGCCGCTGAATGCCTGATCGAGCGCGGCGTCGATGGATGCGCCGATGCCGTTCACGATGCCGGCGTGGTGGCGCGATTGGTGAGGATACGGATTATGTCGTGATGGGGGAGACCGGTGTTGAGGTCGATGTATCCGGGACCGACAACTTCGAACCCGTTGCGTTCGTAGAAGTTGACCGCGGTGTCGCGTGCACGCGCCCACACGAGGGTCGCATCGAATTCGCCGCATCGTCTCAGGCCGGCGGTGAGCAGTGCGCCGCCGAGACCCGATCGTTGCCGTCGGGTCGCGCTCGCCATGCCACGCAGCTGGTACGCCGGTTGGTTTGGGCGGTCCGGGTAGCGAACCTGCATCCACGAGGAGACGGCGACGATTTCGCCGCCGACGCGCAGGCCGAGATGGAACGTTGTTGGCAGATCGTCGCCGTCGAACGTGACGACCTTCGTAGGTACGTCGGCTCGGAGCACCGAGAGGCGAAGTGGTTGCGTCTGCGCCGTAGTGAGATCGACGACCTCGAGTTGCATGCCGTCGAGTTGCATGATGTCGAAACTACTGGAGGACTTCGATCCGTTGGGCGACTTTGGCGGCTTCATCCTGATCATGGGTCACCCAGACGGCTGTCGTGGCGGATCGCTTCAAGATCTCGGAAACGTCCTGGACGAGACGGTCGTGGAGGTCACGGTCAAGTCCGGTCAACGGTTCGTCGAGTAGGAGCACCTTGGGGGCTGGTGCCAGCGACCGAGCCAGCGCGACGCGTTTGGCTTCGCCACCGGACAGATTGTCGATCCGTCGACTGGCGAATCCGTGGAGTCCGACGAGGTCCAGGAGTTCGTCGACCTTCTCGGTTCTGGCCCTGGTCCCGATACCGGCGACCCGCAGCCCGAATCCGATGTTGCCACCGACGGAAAGGTGCGGAAACAGGTGCTCGTTTTGGAACACCATGCCAACGGAACGCCGGTGGGTCGGCATCGCCGTCACGTCGATGCAGTTGACCACCACGCTGCCTCGGTCAGGGGTGATCAAACCGGCCACGACTCGCAGTAGGGTGCTCTTTCCGCTCCCCGACGGACCCAGTAGGGCGACCACTTCGCCGGCCGCGACGTGCAGGTTGACGCCGTCGAGCACGATGCTCCCGTCAAACGAGACCGTGACGTCACGAACGTCGAGCACGATCAACCACTCGGTTGTTACTTGAATCGACGAGCAT
>JANOTN010000297.1:0-2342 GCA_031416375.1 Ilumatobacteraceae bacterium | reverse complement strand
CCTGATGCACACGTCGTCGGCGCAAGATCCCGATGGATTGATACGTGCCGATGCCGCCCGCACCGTCTATCGGTACATGCGGTCCTTGGTTGCCGAACGGCGCGAGGCACCGCGAGATGATGTCGTCTCGTCGCTGCTCGGTGCCGAGCTCGACGGTCGATGCCTGACCGATTCCGAGATTGTCGAGATTTCGTACCTGCTGTTCACCGCTGGGATGGACACGGTCGCCGGCACGCTCGGCTACGTACTGGCCCACCTTGCTCGTGATCCTGAGTTGCGACGCACGATCATCGAGCAACCCGAAACAATGCCGGCGGCGATCGAAGAACTGTTGAGGCTCTACGGGATCGCCTCGATGGCTCGCGTCGTTCAGAGCGACACCGAGATCGCCGGTTGCCCTGTCAAGGCTGGAGATCGGTTGCTCTTGGTGACATCCGCTGCCAACCGCGATCCGCGACGCTTCGAACGACCCGACGAGTGTGTGCTCGACCGGCGTCACAATCGACACATCACCTTCGGAGCGGGGATCCATCGTTGCGTCGGAGCGCCGCTCGCTCGCGCCGAGGTTCGGATCGCCCTGGAGGAGTGGCACCTGTCGATCCCCGATTATCGAATTGCCGACGATGCCGTGCTGACGCAACACGTCGGCGGCGCAGCCGGCTATCACCACCTCCCGCTCGTGTGGGAACCGACATGAAGGACCGCGCCGGGTTGGTGACGGGTGCCGGGTCAGGCATCGGGCGGGCGTGCGCGCTGGCGCTCGCTGAACTCGGAGCGTCGGTTGTGGTGAGCGACATCGATCAAACGGCTGCAGCAGCCGTCGTTGCTGAGATCGAGTCTGCGGGTGGTAACGCCGTCGTCAATCGATGCGATGTATCCGATCCTGATCAAGTCTCCGCCCTCGTTCAGCTGACCGTCGAGTCATTTGGTTCGCTTGATTTCGCGGTCAACAACGCCGGCGTGGTCGGCACGCAAACGCCGGTTCATCGATACGACCTGGCCGATTGGAATCGGATCATCGCCGTCAACCTGACTGGGGTGTTCCTGTGTGTGCGTGCACAGCTGCCGGTGATGTATTCCGCTGGGCGCGGGTCGATCGTCAACATTGCATCGGAAGCGTCGCTGAAAGGCAGCGCCGCCGACGCCGTCTACACCGCCAGCAAACATGGAGTCGCGGGACTCACCAAAACATCCGCGCTTGAGGCGGCGCGGCGCGGCGTACGGGTCAACGCTGTATGCCCTGGTGTGATCGAAACGGGGATCATGACCGGCGTTCTCGAGACGGCGCCCGAGGTGTACGAGAAGGCCAAGCGGCTGATGCCGATCGGACGGTACGGACAGCCTGAAGAAATCGCCGCCGCTGTGGTGTGGTTGTGCAGCGACGCAGCGTCATTGGTCACGGGACAACTGCTGGCGGTTGACGGAGGATGGTCGGCCGCCTAGCACCGAAATGAGGCGAGCAGGGGGAGCAGGACTCTGACGTCTTCGAGTGAGCGCATCGTGTCGTTTAGGTGGGTGCAGGTCGTGATGCCAACGAACTCTTGGCGGACTTCCTGGCGGATTCCCCGCAGCGTACGTCCAACGAGGCGATCACCGCTGGCTACGGCTTCGATGCAGGGGTGTCGCCGATCGGGGAGCGTGAATGCCGTGACGCGGGTGGATCGGTCGTTCGGTGATCGACACCGCTACCTCGTGAACTGACACCTGGTTCCCTTTCCGTCGAACTGAAAACACCATTTTCAATTTGACTAGCGGAGATGTTACTGTCGGCGGTAGCGAACGCAGTATCGAAGGGGGTGCCAGAGTGAGGATCGGGATTGTGTCCGACATTCATGGCAACGCCCGCGGGCTCGCTCTGGCGTTGGAACGGATGGGCACGGTAGACGAGCTGCTGTGCGCCGGAGACATGGTCGAGGAGTTCCGCTTCAGCAATGAGACCGTCGAGATCCTCCGTGACCGCGATGCCAAGTGCGTACTCGGCAACCACGACCTCGGGATGTTGGCGCCGCATGGCGGGCGGGCTCGCAGCGCCGGACATGTGCGTCCAGAACTGGTCAAGTGGTTGGGCTCTCACCCACTTCGACACGATCTCGAGTTCGACGGGAAGCAACTGGTGATGACTCACGCCAGTCCGTTGCCGCCGCACAATCAGTATGTCGTTGCGCATTCGCCGGAGCTGAAGCGGATGGCCGCAGTCGAAGCTGACTACATCGTGATCGGCCACTCCCACACACAGATCGTGCAACGCGTCGGACGCCCGCTGGTGATCAATCCCGGGTCGGTCGGCCAGGCTCGTGACCACTCCAACGGCAGGCGACTCTCGTACGCCGTGCTCGACACCG
>JANOTN010000296.1:0-16874 GCA_031416375.1 Ilumatobacteraceae bacterium | reverse complement strand
AGAAGGAAGCCTGCCTCGCAGCCTCGACAAGCTCGCCGACAATGGTGTATCGCCAGCGACTATCGCCGCTGCACTCACAGAACTGATCGTCTCGCCGGTGATCACCGCTCACCCCACTGAGGTTCGGCGCAAGACCGTGCTTGACCACGTCGACCGCGTGGGTAAGTTGCTTGACAGTCGCGCACGGTCAGACGGCAGCCCGAGTGAGCGATCAGAAATTGATGAGCAGTTGCGACTCGAAGTCCTCACGCTGTGGCAGACGGCAGAGGTACGGCTCTCGGCTCCAGTCACCATGCAGAATCGCTCGGCGGCGTCGGCGAGCGCGATGGCGCGCTGCTCGAACTGGTCGGGAATCATGTTTTGCATGGGGTGAAAAGCCATGGCCAGCCGCTACATGACGCGCGTAGCTTTCCGATGACGAGGCATCCCGCGCTAGTGGACGGATCTCCGTGGAGGCGGTGCCCTCAACGATGGCGGTGGGTGCCCGACTTACCGCGGCCGGCGCCCGATCAGCCAGCCGATCAACACCCCTGAGATCGCCGCAGCGACGAGGACGATCCAGACCGGAGCGCTGGCTTGGCCGATCGCATATCCGATCCGCACGTCGTCGCGGTTGTCGAACGCGACCACGATCAGTGCGGCGATGATCGCGGCGACGACAAACAGCCTGATGATCTGCGCGGCATCGCGCCGGTGGACCGCCCCAGCGTGCTGGTCGATTTCGTGGCGATTGCCCATCCTTGTACCTCCGGTTGGCCTGTGGTCACTGTATTACCCGTAGTCGTCGTCGCTAAACCGGACGCATTCCGCCACCGATTCGCCCGAAGCAGCGCAACCTGGCCTACGCGGCATCCGTCATATCCAGCGGGTGCCCGCACCTGCCTGATTGTGGTGGTGGTGGCGTTGCGCGTGTTAAACCGACAGACGTCAGTTGTTACCGGACGCGACCGAGGCGTTCGATCGAGCCCTTGAGCCTCTCGGTGAGCTGGACCCTCGAGATGCCGAGCCCAGCTAGCGAGCGGAGATTGCCGAGCACCCGTGACGGCTCACCGACGAAATCGGCATACAGACCACCATCGAGCGATTCGCCGATCCGGGCGGTCTCGTCGTCGCCACCGACGGCGATCATCGCGAACATGCCGATCGGGACGTCGGGAGCGACGGCTCGGACACGTTCGATCATCTCGATCAGATCCGCTCTCGTCGACACAGCGAGGGCTCCCGTATCGAGATCACCGTTGCGGGTGCTGGCACCGAACTTCAGTTCGACCCGATCGACGAGCGGCGAGACGTGTTCAATCGTCCATGGACCCCCGACCGAGGCGACCAGCAACGGCGAGGTGTCGCAGGCCGGGCCGATCACGGGGACCTTGATCGAATAATGCTCGCCCTCGAACGTGCAACGACCGGTCGACAACAACTCACGGGCGATCAGGATTGCCTCCCGATAGCGCCGGGCCCTCGTCGGTGGCGACGGATACTCAAGTCCCGACCCGATCACCTCGCCTTCGAGCCAGCCGGCGCCGAGGCCCGCCTCAAATCGACCGCCGCTCAGCCACTGCATCGTCAGGCTTGCTTGCACGAATTCGACGGGCGAGCGGAACAGGTTGTTGGCGAACGAAGAAGTTAAGAAGACTCGGTCGGTCGCCGCCGCCATCGCCGACAGAGTGACCCACAAGTGTGGATAGGCGGCGGTGCGAAACAGGTGATCGGAGCAACCGACACCGTCGTAACCGTTGGCTTCGGCCGCGACCGCAAACTGGCGTGGATCGCCGGCCAGGGAGGCGTAGTTGGCGATCAACTCGATCGGTGCCCCACCAACGATCGATCCTGACTGCGACTTACTTGAGTCATCCACCAGTTTCACGGTATCATCCGACCACCGGGAAGGGAGCACCGTGTCAGCGAACAGTGCGTCGGCCACAGCCGACATCGACCAAGGTCCGACGATAGAGCTCGACGGCCAACGCGTACTGCTCGGGTCGTGCTGCCCGGTGTGCGCGACCCATGAGTTCCCGCCGCAAACATCGTGTGCCCGTTGCGGGGCCAAGATGGACGAAACTCCACTGCCGACGTCCGGCACTGTTTGGAGTTGGACCGTTCAGAGAACTCGGCCGAAGCGCCTCAAGAGCGACGTGTTCGAACCGTTCGCCGTTGGCTATGTCGACCTCGGGCCACTCAAGGTGGCAACACGATTGTCGGGACGACCGGTCGCCGAATGGCGAATCGGCCAGTCCGTCGAACTCGCCACGACCTCCATCGACGACACAGCGCGACCGCCGTACTGGTTCCAACCCGTCGATGACCCGTCGACATCGACTTCGATCGTCAGATCATGAACGTCTCAATCATCGGCGTCGGACTCCACCCGTTCGGCCGGTTCGACATCAGCGGGCGCGAGATGGGTCTGATTGCTGCTCGTGCGGCGATGGACGATGCCGGTATCGAGTGGAGCGATGTCCAGTTCGCCGTCGGCGGCAGCCGCGACAGCGGCCATGCCGACGCCCTCGTCAGTGAACTCGGGCTCACCGGTGTTCCGTTCGTGACTGTGTACAACGGCTGTGGTACGGGTGGCAGCGCACTGCTCACCGCGGCCCAGGCGATCGAGTCGGGTGCCGCCGACGTAGCCCTCGCAGTCGGCTTCGACAAGCATGAGCGTGGTGCCTTCGGCTCCGATCCGGCGCTCTACGGTCTGCCGGAGTGGTACGCCGAGGCCGGGTTGATGGTCACTACTCAGTTCTTCTCGCTCAAACTGCAGCGATACCTCTACGAGCATGACCTCGACCCGCGACTGCTTGCCGAACTCGCCGCCAAGGCACTGCGAAACGGTGCCCGAACACCACACGCCTGGCGTCGCACAGCGTTGTCAGTCGACGAGATCGCCAATGCCGAAATGGTCAACGATCCGCTCACGAAGTACATGTTCTGCAGCCCGAGCGAAGGCGGCGCGGCAATCGTGCTGGCGTCGACCGAGCGCGCCAAGCAGCTGTCCGAACGCGCCGTGAAGCTGAGCGCCGTCGAGTTCCGCACCCGCAAGTTCGGTACCTTCGAGGTGTTCAGCCCGTGGCTCGCTGAGGAAATAACCGAGGGTGCCACCACACATGCCGCCAGGGCGGCGTTCGAGTCCGCTGGCATCGGCCCTGACGACATCGACGTCGCACAGATTCAAGACACCGAGGCAGGTGCCGAGCTGATGCATCTCGCCGAGAGTGGTTTCTGCGAGCACGGCGAGCAGGCGAAGCTGATCCTCGACGGCGAGTTGGAGATCGGCGGCCGGATTCCCGTAAACACCGACGGCGGGTTGATCGCCAACGGCGAACCGATCGGCGCAAGCGGGTTACGCCAGGTAATCGAATGCGTATGGCAGCTTCAGGGCCGTGCCGGCGACCGGCAAGTGCCCGACAACCCGACGACGGCGTTCACCCAGGTCTATGGTGCCCCCGGGCTGAGCGCCTGCACCGTGCTGTCCAGGTGAGCAGATGATCGGGCTGATCACGCGGGCCGGTTCCGACCCAGACGGCTGGGCGATCCAGTCCGACGGATATGGCGAGTCGACATGGGCTCAGTTCACTGATGCGACGCTTCGTCTCGCCGCCAAGATCCAGGCGGTCGACCTCGGCCCGAGCCGACGTGTCATGGTGGTCGCCCGCAATCGACCATCGACGGTGCTTGCGCACGTCGCCGCGCTGCTCGGCGAGGCCTCCTCGGTACCGGTCAACTCTCACCTCACGTCAGGTGAACTCGCCTACATCGGCGGCGAGTCGGCGGCGCGCCTCGTGTTCGTTGATTCGACAACCGCCGCCGCCGTTCACGAGGCGTTAGCGGACACTGGTGTGACGATCGTCGACCTGCCGGAGTCTGGTGTCGCCGGTGCCGCGCTGTCCGAGTTCGTTGGTGGAATCGACCCGATCGAATTGGATCCCGGACAACGAGTGATCCCGAGTCTGTTGTTTACCTCGGGAACCACGGGACGCCCGAAGGCCGTACAACTCCCGCCAAAGACAATCGGCACTACGCCGACACTGGCGGGGTTCATCGAACACGCGATGGCGTACAAGTACGCCAAGCTCGGCAGCCACATGGTCGTTGGCCCGCTTTACCACAATGGGCCGCTGACCTCGGTTCGACTGATCCTGGGTGGCGTGCCGATCGTCGTGCACTACAACTTCGATGCGGAGAAGATGCTCGCCGCCATCGAGCAGCATCGTGTCGAGACATCGATCATGGTGCCGACGCACTTCGTTCGCTGCCTGAATCTCCCCGATGACGTGCGTGACCGGTATGACATTTCGTCCTTGCGATCCGTATCGCACACCGGCGGTGCCTGTCCGATCGACGTCAAGCGGGCGATGATCAAGTGGTGGGGCCCGGTGCTTTCGGAATCGTACGGAGGCACCGAGTCAGGCACGGTCTGCACGATTACGTCACCGGAATGGCTAGAACACCCAGGTTCGGTCGGGCGTTCCCAACCACCGTTCGAAGCGTTGATCGTCGATCAACTTGGCAAACCTCTCCCCACCAACACCGAGGGACGGCTGTACTTTCGCGACGCCACCGGGCGGGGCATCGTGTACGAAGGCGACCCTGACAAGACCGCCGATGCCCACCTTGAGCCGGGCGTCTTCACGCTCGGCGAGATCGGCAAGATCGACGATGACGGCTACGTGTACATCACCGATCGATTCTCCGACATGGTCGTGTCCGGAGGAGTCAATATCTATCCGGCTGAAGCCGAGCAGGTGCTCGTGAAGCACGCCGATGTCATCGATGCGGCATGCGTCGGTATCCCCGATCGCGAGATGGGCGAGCGCCTGATTGCGCTCGTGCAGGCGCGTCCAGGCTGCCAGCCCGCAGCCGACGACCTGTTGGCGTGGTGCCGTCAAAGTCTCGCCGGATACAAGTGCCCAAAAGAGTTCCGCTTCGTTGACGAGGTGCCCCGCAACCCAATGGGCAAAATCGACAAGAAGTCACTGCGAGCCTCTTTGTAAGCCGCTCCGTCCTGGTCAGATTAACCGCCGTTGCGATCGCGCCGACCGCATCGGGGCACCGCCAAGCTCGGCATGGCGCCCTTCCCTCGGGAACTGACTACAGTCTCGCCGGTGCAACCTGCAAAGACTGATACTCAAAGCGTCTGGTTCGGAGATTCAACCATCGGCGAACGGTTCCCGGCTTGGACGCGCGGGAACGCCGCCGATGTGTTCCCCGACCCGTTCAGCCCGCTCGGGCAGTCGCTCGTGCTGCGCCAGGGAATGTGTGCGGGCCTGCGTGATGCGTACATCGCCTCCGGCGCCCTCGATTGGGACGAGTTCGAAGACCCGATCAGGCCTGATCTGTTCAAGATCTTCGGCGGGTACGTCTACAACCCATTGTCACTCACTCGGGTACTCGGTGCCCGGATGCCAGGGGCAACACCAGAGATGATCGACAACGCCTTCTTCGACGAAGGCGCCGACATCCCTGTGTACGAGCCGCAGGCGTGGCACGACTCCGACAAGCACGCCGCCCTACTCGGAGCGTCGATGGGATGGGCGATGTCGACCGATTCGCTTCCCGAGCTTGATGCTGACAAAGCGCTGGCGCGTTCCCTACGCGACCACCGACCCGACCTCACCTCACTCACTGACGCGGCGCTGATCGCTCGCGCTCGCTCGATGGTGCCGATCCTGCAGCAGTGCTTCGAGAACGCGATGCGGGTTTCCTCGCTGGCGTCGCTCGGTCCCGGTGCTCTCGGCGCGATCTGTGAGGGGATCGATCCAAGTCTGTCGATCCGCTTGCTGGCAGGGATCGAGGTCGACTCGGCGGCACCGTCGCATGCGATGTGGCAACTCGGGCGGCTCGCCAACGCATCCAATCAACTCACCACCGAGTTCGAGGTCGGGCTCGACGGTCTGCTGGGACGCCTTCGGAAGTCGGGGAGCGCCGAAGCGTCCGCGTTCGTCGAGCGCTTCGACCAGTTCCTCCACGACTTCGGTTCACGCGCCCAGAACGAGTACGACTTGATTGCCACCTCGTGGGAAGTAACACCCCGGATCGCGCTCGCTGCGATCGATTTGATGCGCAAGTCGCACGAATCGCAGGCACCGGCCAGCCGCCATCTGGCGTCGGTGGCCGAGCGCGACACGATCGCCGCTCGGCTGCGCGATCAGCTCGCCGGTGACGCCGAAACGCTCGGCATGTTCAACGCTGCGCTGAAGTCGGCCAGCCTGTTCCTGAGCGGTCGCGAACGGGCGAAAACGAACTCGGTGATCGTCATCAACGAGATGCGAGTGGCGCTGCGCGAGTTCGGGCGGCGTCTCGTCGAGCGCGGGGAGATCGAACAGATCGAGCAAGTCTTCATGGTCACCGACGCCGAACTCGACCATCTACGCCATGACCCGCAACTGTTTCGGCAACGAATTTCCGATCGGTGGGTACAGCACCGCATGCTGTTCGAGTACGAGCCTGTATTCAACGTAAATCATGTCGTGCCGTCGCTCAATGACATGACGCGTCGTGACTCGAAGGCGTTCGACACCGCACAACCGGGTGAAGTACTCAAGGGCACCGCCGGATCGGGGGGCATCGCCACAGGGCGGGCCCGCGTCGTACTCGACGCCGCCGACCCCGAAGGCCTCGAACCAGGCGACGTGTTGATCGCCCCACAGACCGACCCATCGTGGGTGCCGCTATTCGTCCCTGCTGCCGCCGTCGTCGTCAACGTCGGGGCAATGGGCAGTCACGCCATGATCGTGTCTCGCGAGCTCGGGATTCCATGCGTCGTCGCCGTCACCGATGCGACCCATCGAATCCCCGACGGCGCAATCGTCACCGTCGATGGGAACACCGGCACCGTGACCGTTCATTGAGATAGTCAGGTGCCGCTGGTGTGGGTGCGCAGCGCGTCGCCGATGCCGTCCCAGTCGATGTGCGCTTGGTGCCAGCGTTCAAACGTCGCCGCGATCCGGTCAGTGTAAATGTGCAGTTCGGTCATCGCCCCGATTGCGCTGCGAGTATCGAAGTAGCAGGCGACGATGTCGTTGGCCCACAGTTCGCACGCAAGATCGACCCCCGCATCGAGCAGGCGCCGGCGCTCGGAGGCGTAGTCGACCACGAGCATGCCGACATGATGGAAACCTGTTCCCCCTTCAGGGTAGGCATCGCGGTAGATCGACGGCAGCTCGTCGTGCTGCTGGATCAATTGGATCTGTGAACCGCCCGAGTACCCGAACGCGTACGAGACGTCGGCTTCCACCGACGTTCCGCGGTACTCGAATCGATCGGCGCGATGATGTGCCGCCACGAAGAACGGCCCGGCACCAACAGTGTCGGCCCATGCCGCGGCCGCGGCCGCTATGTCATCGACGAGGTAGGCATACTGGAACACCGGACCAATCGTCACCGCCCACCTCCGAAGTCGGCACGCGGAATGCCATCGGCGTCGTACACCGGTTCTGATTGCTCGCAACGAAACTTCGTGCTGATGGCCGGTCCGGACCGTTCGAACGACCGCAGAATCCCACGCATCGCCAGGTGGTTGGGGTGCTCGAAGTGGGCGGCAAGTGCGGCCTCGTCGCCCCACAGTTCGTACACCTGCACCATTTCGTCATCGACCGGATCGGCGCCGAAGCAGTACGCCATGCATCCCGGTTCCTGATCCCGCGTTGCACGTTGTACCTCGATCGACGCCGCGACTGCGGCGTCCCTGGCGTGGCGACTGGCGAAACCGATCGTCGCCGCGACCACGATCATGACCCAACCTCGGCTGATGCGATCCCGACCATGCCCGACTTGGCGCTGGCAAACCGACCCGAACCACCGTTGATGCTGCGGCCGGCGTCGACCACCAGCGTGTGACCATTGACGAGTCGCGCTTCCGCACTCGCCAAGTAGAGCGCCGCATTGGCAATGTCGATCGGGTCGGCGACTACGCCGAACAACTCTTTCGATCGTTCGGCGACCGTGGCAATGTTGGCAGGGTCGCCCGTGAGCGCGACCGCCGTGAGTGGGGTCGGGATCGTGCCCGGGGCAATCGCGTTGACCCGAATGCCCAGCGGCCCGAGCTCACTGGCGATCGACTTCGTCAATCCGACGACCGCTGTCTTGGCCGCTGTGTAAGCGTGAGGCCCAAGCCCACCGATGACACCGGCGATGCTCGACGTACTGATGATCGAGCCTGAATGACGCGGGACCATCACCCTGGCGGCGTGCTTGCATCCGTAGAACACGGAATGCAGCAACACGTCGATCGTCTTCAACCAGGCACCGGAGTCTGTCTCGGCGATCGGACCGACGGCACCGATGATGCCTGCGTTGTTCATCATTACGTCGAGCTGTCCCCATTCGTCGATAGCGAGTTGGACGGCCGCGACGATGTCGTCCTCGACCGTCACGTCACAACGCAGAAAGCGTGCGACGTCACCGAGCGACGCGGCGACTTCCTGCCCACGATCCACCTGAAGATCGGCGACCACGATCCGGCCTCCCTCCTCAGCGAACCGGCGAACGGTGGCTTCGCCGATGCCGCTCGCTCCTCCGGTGACGACAGCTACCAATCCGTCGAGACGATTGCCCATCATGTGCTCCCTCTGATTTCTGTTGCTGATTTCTTGATGCCGGTGCTGACTGTCAGACTGCACCTGTGAGGTCTGAATTCCAAACGGGTGGACAAGTCGTAATCGTGACCGGGGCGGCTTCGGGTATCGGGCGAGCGACCGCTGAGTTGCTGACAGGTCGCGGTTACCGCGTGGTTGCAGCAGACCTCGCCGACTCCGTGTTGTCGGTGTACCGCGGCAACGCTGACGTCGTGGCAGCCGTCGGCGACGTGACTGACGAGGCATTCAACGTGTCTGCAGTCGAACTCGCCGAATCGACATGGGGTCGGCTCGACGCCATGGTGCTCAACGCCGGCGTTCGCGCCTCGGGAGAAATCGAGTCGATCGACATGGCGATATTCGACCGTTCGATCGCCGTCAACCTTCGTTCCGCAGTGCTCGGGATGCGAGCGGGGATACCGGCCATGCGCCGCGCCGGAGGCGGCTCGATCGTCGTGACGTCGTCGAACACGGGTCTCAACGGGGAAGCGAAGCGATGGCCGTACGCGGCCGCCAAGGCGGGCGTCATCAACCTCGCCAAAAGCGTGGCGATGGACGTGGCTGCCCAGAACATCAGAGTCAACGCGGTGTGTCCCGGGCCCACGCTGACGGGCATGACGGGCAACCTGCGCGAGACCGACCCCGCTCGTTATGACCTCCTGCGACGGGTCGTTCCGATGCAACGATGGGCCGAACCACGAGAGATCGCAGAGGTGATCGCTTTCCTCGTGTCGCCGGCGTCGTCGTTCGTCACCGGCGTTGCTCTGGCGGTCGATGGTGGCGTCACCGCCAACACCGGCCAGGCATTGCTCCCCTCCGACTGAGAACATCACTCGCTGATCAGCCGCGCCATCGTCTGGTGATAGTGGGCGATCTTGAACTCACGTTCGTTGAGGATGTTCTGGGTGTAGGCACTCGACCGCTTGGTTCGAGCGAGCTGGTCGTAGATCGCGATGTCCTCGCCGACGACGACCTTGAGATGCTCCCAGTGTGCCTGCATGCGCTGGCGGTACTCGGCGTAGACGGGATCGTCCATGTCGCCCGGGTAGACGATCTCCCAGCACAGGAACTTCGTATGGTCGACGTCGATCGGGATCGGGTTGAAGACCTGGATGTGTTCGGGGTTGCAGTTGAACACCGTGTTGGGAAACACGACGTAATGGCAGATCGCATACTTGTGGTGATCCCATTCGAGTTCGAGTTCGTCACGATGCTGGTGGCGCGGCACGAAGCACATGTAATTGTGTTCGTTGCTGATGTGAAACGTCGTATCACGAGCCGACTTGACCCATTCGGGGGTCGTGTGGTGGAGCTGAGCGGTGTGATAGATCTCGTTGAACCCGTCGACGATCGCTTTGTAGCTGACCGGCACGTCCCACTCGAGAACGTCGAGCAGGACCATGTCCTGCATCCGGAACTGGCCGAGGTCGATCGCAATCTCGTCGCCGATCCAATCCAGGAGTGGCGTCGCCTCGTCGGGGCCTGCCAGGTTGACCCACACCCAGCCTCCCCACTCCTCGGCGGCGACGGCGGGCGATCGAACGTCGGTGATCTGTTCGGCGGCAAAGTCTTGGCGTTCCGGAACGCCAACCAACTTTCCGGTGGTGTCGTAGACCCACCCGTGGTACGGACAGGTGAATCGGCGGGCACCGCAACCCTGCCATTCGGTGACGATTGCCGGGCCGCGATGTCGACAGACATTGTGGAATGCTGCGACCGAACCGTCGGCTTGACGTGTGATGACCACGGTCTCGCCGTGGCTCTCGAAGCTGATCCAGTCGCCCGATCCGGCAACTTGACTCGACCGAGCCGCAATCAACCAAGTCGCGTTGAGTACTCGCTGACGTTCGAGCTCGAACTGCATCGGATCGGTGTACGGCGATCGGCTCATCACACTCGGCCCGTATTCGGGCACGTTCTTGACCGTCGGCCCCAGCTTGACCGGGACGTCACCTCGCGTCGGCACATGCACCATCTCGTGTTCCTTTCAGTTCGCTACAACTCACGCTTGCTACACAACTGCTCGTTACAAAACAAATGTTACATAACAGCGGTGATACGTTCAATACATGACCAGCCCCGGCGATCGAGCGGCGCTCATCGACTTGTTGACCCGCTTCGCGAGCGGCATCGACACCCGCAATTGGACTCTGTACCGCTCGGCTTTCACCGACGAGATCGACCTCGACTATTCGTCATGGCGACCGGAGAGCATCGGCCGATGGCGAGCCGACGAGTGGGTCGCACATGGCCCTCGGATTTTCCCCGGCTTGACCTTCTCACGCCACACGCTCACGAACCACACGGTAACCGTCGGTGCCTCCGGAGATTCAGCATCGGTGCGAGCCAACGTGTGCGCCGAACACGTCATCGTCGAAGGTGACTCGACCGATGTGTTCACCCTCAACGGGTACTACGACGACCGCTGCGTTCGAACGACCGAAGGCTGGCGGATCACCGGTAAGACGTTGGTCGTGCAGTGGTGCACCGGCGATGTGGACGTGATGCGCCGTGCTCGTGAGCGTGCTGCCGAACTACTCGCCGGCAACGACTGATGGACCTCGGGCTGGCCGGTAAGAACGCTCTAATCACCGGCGGCTCTCGCGGTGTCGGGCGCGCAGTCCACGAGATGAGCGAGCACGGACACGACTGACCGTGCCCCGGATGGTCGATGTCGAGCGGCGCAGGGCCGAGATCACCGACGCCGCGGCGCGTCTGATCGCACGATCCGGTATCGAGTCGGCGACAATGCGCGAGGTCGCCGCCGAGGCGGGCTGGACGACCGGCGCGGTCACGCACTACTTCGCCGACAAGCGTGAGTTGTTGCTGACCACGTTTCAAGATTCGTTGGCAAAGCGTCAGTCGCTACGTCTCGCCGCCAACGCGGCGACACCCGCCGAACAGCTCAGAGCGTCGCTCGAAGGTGCGCTGCCGCTCGACGAGGATCGCCGACGTCACTGGTTGGTCACGCTGGCCTGCTGCACCCAGGCAAGCGGTGACGAACGGCTTGCCGATGCACAACGCCAGGCGTATCGGGAGTTCCGTGATCGAGTGACAGCGCTGGTGACGGCGTGCGGACTGGTGAGCCACGAGGATCCTCGCGGGTTCGCCGAACGCTTGATCGCCGGCGCCGACGGAATTGCGATTCAGGCATTGTTCGATGCAGAGAGCTTCCCACCCGAACGCCAACTCGCGCTGCTCGACACGTTTCTCGCCGACGGGTAATCGACGCAGTCACGCGCTTTCGTCTTGGCAACCGGTCCGGTTTGCCACACTGCCCCGGCAGCGTAATAGAGTAACTGCTCTCGTCATACAGTTACTTGCTGTTCACGAGACTTGCTGTTCACCGAGACTTGCTGTTCATGAGAGAGGGGATCCGTCACATGGGGGAATTGACAGGCCGCGTCGCCGTCATCACGGGAGGCACGCGCGGCATCGGCCGGGCGATCGCCGAGGCCTTTCTGGCCGACGGTGCAAGCGTGGTCATCAACGGCCGCGACGCCGCCAAAGGTGAACGCGCAATCGCCGAGATCGACGTCGGCGAGCGAGTTCACTTCGTCCGGGGCGACGTAGCCGTTCGGGAGGATTGCGACCGCTTGATCGACGAAACGGTCGCCCACTACGGGCGGATCGACATCCTCGTCAACAATGCTGGCGGATCGTCCAACAACGCTCCGGTTGCCGAACTGACCGACGAGGCGATGGACAACGCCCTCAAGGTCAACCTGTGGAGCACGTTCTGGTGTAGCCGCAAAGCACTCGCCCACATGATCCCGCAACAGTGGGGCCGGATCATGAACATCTCGTCGGTCGAAGGCAAGGTCGGCAAGCCAGGGGTCGCCATCTACGTGACTGCCAAACACGCCGTCAACGGTTTGACCAAATCGATGGCCCACGAGGTCGGCACCATGGGGATCACCGTCAACGCGTTGTGCCCTGGCGCAATCGAGACCGACATGATGAAAGATGAAGGGGCCAAGGCGGCGGCGTCGATGGGCATGGCCTACGAAGACCTGCTCAACTGGTTCGCCAGCGAGTCGGCGATCAAGCGCCTCAACGAGGTTGAGGACGTCGCGCTGGTCGCCTCCCTGCTGGCCTCTGAGGCCGGTGCCGGGATCACCGGCTCAATGATTTCGATCGACGGCGGAACATCGCCGTACTGACGGCTGCACTGACAAGGAGAAATGATCATGGGAAAGCTCGAAGGAAAAGTTGCCGCGATCACGGGCGGTACACGCTCGATTGGCCGGGCGATCGCTGATGCATTCGTCGCACAAGGCGCCAGCGTTGTGATCAACGGTCGAGACGAGGCGAAAGGTCAGCAGGCCCTCACCGAAATCGGTGCCCCCGACCGAACCGCCTTTTATGCCGGTGACGCAGCCAAGCAGGCCACCTGCGAAGGTTTGGTCGATTTCACGATCGAACGCTTCGGTCAGCTCGACATCATCGTGCTGAACAGTGGCGGGGTGTTGAACACCGCCCCTGTGTTCATGATGAGTGACGAGGAATGGCAGCTCGAGATCGACTGGAACCTCAATCATGTGTTCTGGGGCATGCGTAGGGCACTCCAGCACATGATGCCGCGTGACAGTGGGCGGATCCTGGTGACCTCCTCGGTGGAGGGCAAGATCTCCAAGCCGGGGATCCCCGGTTACAACGCCACCAAACACGCCGTCAACGGGTTGGTCAAGTCGGCGGCGAAAGAGGTCGGTACGACCGGGATCACGATCAACGCGATTCTCCCGGGCCTGATCGAAACCGACATCGTTCGTACCACCGGCCCCGACTCGGCGATGGCAATGGGATTGCTCAGCTACGAGGCGATGCTCGAACTGTTCACCAAGGAGTCGGCGATCAAGAAGTGCAACACGGTCGAGCAGGTCGCTGCCGTCGCCGTGATGCTGGCTTCGGATGCCGCCCGCAATTTCACCGGCTGCCTGTTCCCCGTCGATGGCGGGACGATGCCGTACTGATGACGGCTAATACGGCTTATGTAGCGCCCGATCATTCGGATCGGGCACTCGCCGACTTGATTCGACTCGACGGTCGTGTGGCCGTCGTAACGGGTGCGGCGCGCGGACTCGGAGCGCAGATCGTTCGTCGGCTCGCCGAAGCTGGAGCCAACGTCCTTGCTGGCGATGTCGATGGCGATGGCATAAACAAACTGGCGACCGAGGTCAACTGCCTAGCTGGTGGCGCTGTGCTGGGTATCGATCTCGATGTCTCTCAACCTGAGAGCATTCTGGCGGCAGCCGACCTGGCTGTGTCGGAGTTCGGCAAGCTCGATATCTGGGTCAACAACGCCGGTATTTCGTACGCCACCGGTCCGGCCACCGAAGTGGAGGTCGAGTTCATCGACAAAATGTTCGACGTCAACATGCGAGGCTGCTATCTGGGAGCCCGCGAGGCCGCAAAACGGATGCCGAACGGCGGTGTCGTCGTCAATCTCGCATCGACGACCGGTTTCCGCGCCAGTTCCGGGATCAGCGTCTACGTCGCCTCCAAGCACGCCGTGGTCGGGATCACCAAGGCGCTCGGGCTCGAGTTCGGACCGCTTGGTGTTCGGGTGCTCGGTATCGCCCCGACCGTGATCGACACACCCGGTGTCCGTGAGGAGATGGCACCGTTGCTGGCAGCCGGCCTCGACGTCGCCAAGCGAGCCAACTCCAACCCGCTCGGGCGAATGGGTGTCGCCGACGACGTTGCCCGCGTCGTCGTCTTCGCCGCCAGCGACATGGCAGCGTTCATGACAGGTTCGACGCTCGCTGTCGATGCCGGCCGCCTGGCCTGAATACATCACAACAACAAGGAGGAGGAGCAATGTCACGTGAAGGTCTTGCATCGGTCACTCGCAGCGTCGCCGACGTGCGACAGGTTATTGCGACGTTGACCGACGAGGAGTGGAGTCGCCAGAGTGGATGTTCTGATTGGTCAGTCAAAGAGCTGATTGCCCACATGAGTTCGAACTACAAAGAAGTTGTCGAACCGTCGCCCCCTCCGACTCAACCGATCGACCTACCTGCCGAGCGGATGATGGACCTGTTGGTCGAACCACGCAAGCAATGGACGAACAAGGAGGTCGGCGACGAATACCTGGCGTACTGCGACGGCGCCTTAGCCGGTCTCGCCGCGCTCCAGGACGAGCCGCTGGCATCGACGGTGATTCCACTTGCCGACCTCGGGCAGTACCCGATGCATCAGCTCGCCGACGCATTCGCGTTCGACCACTACTGCCACACCCGAATCGACCTGCTGGCCCCGCATGGTCCCGTGATGCGTCAACTCGCTCCAGCCGACGACGCCCTGCTCGCTCCAGCCATCGGTTGGATGCTGACCGGGATCCCGCAGATGCAACCGGGGCTCGAACAGCATCTGAAGGGTCGGATCAGGTTGGTGCTCACGGGCGCCGGTGCAGGCATCTGGGACATCGTTCGGTCTGGTGACATGATCACCATCGAGGCACCCGATGGTGACGCCATTGCGACGGTAACGTCCGATGCTCACGAGTTCGTTCGTTGGGGCACGGCACGCACGAGTTGGCGCGACGCCTGCGTCGTCGCCGGAGATCAATCGGTCGCCGAGAAATTTTTCGACCACCTCAACATCGTCTGAGCGGACTCGCCCACTCAGCTACTGGAGGCCCTGGGAAGCTCCGCCATCGATAGGGATTGCTGCCCCGGTGATGAACCTGGCGCTGTCGGAACACAGGAAGGCGGCGATCCGACCGAAGTCGGCAGGGTCACCTAGCCTGCCCGCCGGGATACCTGCGGTGACCGCGGCCAGATCATCGCCATAGACAGTGCGCAGACGATCGGTGGCGTGCGAGCCCGGCTGCAGCGAGTTGACCGTCACACCGTCACCGGCGACTTCTCCAGCCAGGGTTTTCAGGAACCCGGTTAGCCCGGCGCGGGCCGTGTTGGACAGGATCAGGCGGTCGATCGGCTGGCGCACCGAAATCGACGTGATTGCCAGCACGCGGCCCCACGCACGCGCTTGCATCTCCGGAACGAGTGCCTTGCACAACTCGACGGTCGACAACAGGTTGAGTCGTAACGCAGGTTCGTATAGGGCGATATCGGTGTCGGTGAAGCTGCCAGCCGGTGGGCCGCCGGCGTTGGCGACGAGGATGTCGATTTCGGAGAAGGCCTCGTGGGCGTAAACGAGCAGACCGGCGACGCCTTCGGGTGACGACATGTCGGCCACGATCTGGACCACTTCGCCGTCGATGCTGGCTGCTGCTGCTGCCAGCCGCTCTGCGGACCGAGCGGCAATCGCAACGGACACACCTTCTGCTGCAAGCGCCCGTGCGCAGGCCAAACCGAGACCACTCGACGCTCCCGTCACGAGCGCCCGCCGACCTTTCAGTCCGAGATCCATACCTAGCCGTTTCGTCCGACCTCGAGTGAGCGATCGTACGTCAGCACTTCGGCCGCCCAGCTGGCGACCTTTTCTCCGGGGATCCGTCGCCGTTCCGGCCATTCACCGCTGAGGTCGACGACCTCGCCACGACTGATCACCGCACGCAGGTTGCGTCGATCCTGCAGCAGTCTGATATCGGCCGCCGCGTCGCCATTGACGACTAGCACGTCGGCACGAAATCCCTGTGCGACGACACCCAATTCCCCCTCCATGCGCATCGCTATCGCATTGCTCTTGGTGGCGCACATGATTGCCTCGACCGGGCTCAAGCCGAGCTCGTCGACGAAGACCTCCATCTCGCGTGCATGCCAATGTCCATACGGAGTAAGGGAGAAACCGCTCTCCGACCCACATAGGATCGGCACCCCGGCGTCGAACGCTTTGCGGATCATCGCCGCCGTCGACTTGATCTCGCCACGAAAGACGTCCTGCATGCCGACGCCAGCTCCGACACGATCACCGAAGTCGGCCAGGTTGGCGAGGAACGTGAAGGTCGGGCAGATCGCCGCGCCTTTGTCGATGATCGCCTCCAACGCTTGATCGTCCATGAACGATGCGTGGAGGATCAGATCGACACCGGCGAGGGCTGCGTCACGAGTCGACGTGGCGTTCCGGCAGTGGGCGGTTACCGGCACCCCTAAGGCGTGTGCCGTGTCGCACACCGCCTTGATCTCGTCGAATGTCCACACCTGCAGTTCGCCCTGGTGAGTCGGGATCGAACCGGTGGCGTGGATCTTGATCCAGTCGGCGCCGTGCTTGACCTGTACCCGCACGCTCCGGACGATGTCGTCGCAGCTGCCGACCATCTGGGCGTAGGCGAGCCGCCCCTCGTCGGGGAGGAGGCGGCCAGCGGTGCCGCCTGCCGCGGTCAGCAGCGCCTGCATG
>JANOTN010000295.1:0-5241 GCA_031416375.1 Ilumatobacteraceae bacterium | reverse complement strand
TCACCGAAGCAGTCGTAATCATCGACTTGGAAACACTCCGACACGGCCTACACGAGGACTCGGTGTGTGAGTTGTCTCACGGGATGGAAATCCCGGTCGAGATGGCACGCCGACTGGCGTGTAACGCCCACATCATCCCCGCCGTGTTGAACGGCGACGGTGTCCCCGTCGATCTCGGACGGGCACAACGATTCGCCAACCACAACCAACGCCTGGCCTTACGCACGATCTACCGGACATGCGCCTTCGACGGATGCGATGTGCCGTTCGAACGATGCGAAATCCACCACCTCGTTCCGTGGGAACACGGCGGGAACACCGACCTCAAAGACATGCTCCCCGCCTGCGAACACCACCACCACCAAGTCCACGAAGGCGGCTGGACAATCAACCTCGACCCCGACCGGACCCTCACCACCCGGCAACCCGACGGAACCATCTGGGCCCAAACCCCAATCGAAATCCGCACCGGAACCCGCGCCCAACAAGACCGAAACCGCCAACGCGAAAGAACCAGCAACCAAACGATCCGACCCCTCCACACCTGAGGGGCGCATCACCGCGCCCCGAGTGCGAACGTTTGGTGTCAGACACCAAACGTTCAACAGCACAGCAGTTGGCGATCGAATGCAAGCACACGGAAGATGGCGGAGGGCCAGCAAATAGTTTGCCGTCCTTGCCAACCGAACCCACTTCGGCGTCGTTCGCCCTGGGCCTGGCCAGTTCCCTCTGCGGCACTCCTACTTCATCTCCATGTGTGGGAGCGAGGGCCTGGCACCGATCGATCACTGGCCGATATATCGCTTGACAGTATATCGTGCAGTGATATAGTTGGCTTATGAGTTCGCCCGACCCTCACGAGTTCCTGCCATTGCCTCAGGCGCAGTTCCACGTGCTCATAGCACTGGCAGAAGGCGAGATGCACGGTTACGCGATCATGCAGTCGGTCGAGGCGTCGTCGAACGGACTCGTCAAGATGGGCCCAGCCACGTTGTACGGAACGCTCAAGCGGCTCGTCGATTCTGGGTTCGCCGAGGAGCACGGGGATCGACCAGTCGCCGACGACGACCAGCGACGTCGCTATTACCGGCTCACCGGCCTCGGTCGTTCCGTCTGCAATGCCGAAGCCGACCGCCTGGCAGCGCTTGCTCGTCGAGCGCACTCCAGCCTGCGTCCGAGGACGGTCTGACGTGGCCGTCAGCGCTCGCATGTATCGCAGCCTGCTTCGGCTGTACCCATCCGAGTTTCGCCACGAGTTCGGCATCGACCTGGCGCTGCATTTCGACGATCTGGTCGCCGACCTTGGGACCGGTAGAGCGTGGCGTCGCACCGCGATCGACCTCACCGTCACAATTCCCCGTTACCGATTGGAGCACCACATGTCAGAACAGCACGCAGCCTCAACCACCATCCTGCTCGTCGGCGCCTCCGCCGCTGGAAGCGCGTTCGCAGTGTTGATCGGGTTCTACCCGATTGCACCGGTCTTGTTGCTCATTGGCCTCTGGCTCTTCCTGAGTCGGCGCGGTGCGCTGGCAGCGGCGGTCAGGGTTCCCGACTCGAGTCGTCGCCTCCGACGATTCAAGATCGCCGGGGCACTGGCCGTTGTATTCGTGGTCTCGGTGTTGCTGTACTTGCTCGACCTTCAAGACGACGAGATCTCGTCGGCAAGTCTGCTCACCCTCTTTGTCGGAACATCCGCAATGGTTGGAGCAGTCGTGTTTGGCGATCCTTGGCGTGTTGACACCACGCGACCAACAGCCGCAAGCGATCGGCATCTCAGCGGAACGGTGACCAGAACGACGAGACGACCGGCCAAGACAGCGGGCACTAGAACCGCAAACCGTTCACCAAGTGGCGTACAGAAGCCGAGTTTGGTGAACCGAAGTCGCTGCTCACCGCGACAGATAAGTAACGATCACACCATGAACACCACAGTTGAAGGAGATCACACCATGAACCAGAACACGTCACGAATTGCCGCCGCCCTTGCTGCGGCAGGCCTGCTCGCAGCGGTCACAATTGGATCATAGTCGGTGCCTCAAAAGGTGCAGTCCTCGCCACCGCCGAGATCAAGAACGCCTCCGGCGTGATCGGCTTCGCCAAGTTCACGGAGGACGGCTCAGGACGCGTGCACGTCAACGTCAAGGTCGACGGACTCTCGGAAGGTCTGCACGGCATCCATATTCACAGCACCGGAACGTGCACACTAGGAACCCCGGTGCCGTTCTCCAGCGCCGGCGGCCATTTCGATCCCTTGACCACGGCGATTCACGGCCAGCACAACCCGCTGGCTTCCGACGGTTTGACCCCTGACGGTTATCACGCCGGTGACCTGCCCAATCTCGTCGTCGACGCCGACGGTCGAGGCGTACTCAACGGCGAGACAAACGGCGCGACTCTGTCGGTGGGCGTGCAGTCCCTGCTCGATACCAATGGAAGCGCGATTGTTATCCACGCTCTGCCGGATGACCTCACGAACAACCCGATCGGTGGAAGCGGGCCGCGGATCGCCTGCGGTGTGATTGTCCCCAAGTAATCCGTTGACCTCCACTGGTTCATCAACGGGAGTTGGGTAAGCGCCCGGTTGCCGTTGATGTGCCGTGGAACCCGGCGGTGACTCGTCTCAGTAGGTCGACCCTTTCTTCCACTCCAGTTAGGAGTACTGTGGTCGAGGGAGATGCTCATGCGCGTATGGATCGATCAGGATTTGTGCACCGGGGACGGGCTCTGCACTGACCACTGTCCCGAGGTGTTCGTGCTGCTCGACGACGGGATCTCGTATGTCCGCGACAACAGCGGCGTCGGGTCGGATCCCGGTGGACGCGAGAGCATGGTCACTGTTCCTCAACAACTCGAGAGGAACGCGGTCAACGCCGCCCTCGATTGCCCTGGCGAATGCATCTTCGTCGAACCTGATGGGCCGTGGCACGCAGGCCACGACCTCGCCGATGTGATCGACGCCGAAGTTGTGCACGTGGGTTAGTGCCGTAACCGGCAATGGTTGCCCCGACCGAATCGATCCCGGCTCTCCATTCTGCGGCAGGCATTACGACGAGTTCGGTCATACTTCCTGCCACAGATCCCAGCCCCCCATTCTGCGGCAGGCATTACGACGGGTTCGGTCATACTGCCTACCACAAAGTGGGTGGTGGGGCGGTTAGATGTCGGCGATCGCCTCGGCAATCACGTCGATCACCGACGGTGGCTGATTCTTGGGGACCGAGATGATCGCAAGCTCGGCACCCGCCGCTGACAGCGCCTCGGCGTCGGACCGAAGTTGGCCTCGGTCGCCGGTGTAGCGAAGCACCGTGCTGTGGGTGATCTCCGACGGGTTGCGACCGATCTCTGCACAAGCCGTGTGCAGGATGTCGCGACACTCGGCGAACCCCGCCGGATCGCCATCGGGGTAGTTCCAATGATGAGCAAATCTGGCCGTTAACGGCAGTGTTCGCATGTGACCTTTACCGCCGATGCAGATCGGTAGCGGGCGCTGCATCGGCTTCGGGGTATTCATCGCCTCGGTGAGCGTGTAATACTCACCCGAGAACGTGGTGCGGTCGTTGGTCAGCAGACTTTCCAACACGGTCAGGCCCTCTTCGAAGCGGTCGAACCGTTCTCGCATCGTGCCGAGTTCGATTCCGAATGCGTCACATTCCTCGTCATTCCAACCGGCACCGATCCCGAGTTCGAGTCGGCCGCCGGAGGTGATGTCGAGCGTCGAGGCCATGTTGGCGAGCACGCCTGGGTGTCGATACACCATGCCGGTCACGAGCACGCCGCCTCGTAGCCGTTTCGTTTCCTGAAGGAGAGCGGTCAGCGTGATCCAGCCCTCCAGGCAGTCCTCGGTCGAGTCGCCCATCAGTGGGTACAGATGGTCGAACGTCCACCCGGATTCGAACACGGGTAGCTCGTCGGCTCGCCGCCAGACTTCCAGGATCCAGTCCCAGGTTGTTCGTTGCGGTGACGTCGAGAAGGCGAAGCGCATAACGGCGACCTTACGACACGCGATCTCGTATCCTTTGTCCGTGGCTGGGCGGTCAAATCAATTCCGAACGGCGACTGTCGTCGGTGGCGGCCCAGCCGGTTTGATCGAGGCCGAAGTGCTGGCCACAGCAGGTTTGGCGGTGACCGTCTACGACCACATGCCGTCGGTTGGCCGCAAGTTCTTGTTGGCCGGGCGGGGCGGACTGAACATTACGCATAGCGAGCCGATTGAACAGTTGCTGGATCGATATGGTTCCGCTCGGCCGCACCTCGAATCGGCGATTCGGGAGTTCACGCCGGACGATCTTGGCGATTGGTGCGCTGGGTTGGGTGAGTCGACATTCGTCGGCACCAGCGGAAGAGTGTTCCCGACGTCGTTCCGTGCCACACCGTTGCTGCGGGCCTGGCTGGCTCGCCTCTCGGCGCTCGACGTTCGGATCGAGACCCGCCATCGTTGGGTCGGATGGGTCGATGGCGACAGCCAAACTGAACTACGTTTCAGTCGACCCGATCAATCGACGATCACAACAACTAGTGACGTCGTGATGTTTGCTCTTGGCGGTGCGAGTTGGCCGCGAGTTGGTTCCGATGGCGGTTGGGTCACCGAGTTCCGGAGAGCCGGAATTGTCGTGAAGGTACTTCGGCCGGCCAACTGCGGTGTGCTGGTTGATTGGTCGCCATCGTTCCTCGATCGGTTCGAGGGTCGACCCCTGAAGAATGTGTCGGTGACCGTGGGCGAGACGACGGTCCGAGGCGAACCGGTTGTGACGCGTGGCGGACTTGAGGGCGGCCCGATCTACGCCCATTCCGCGATCATCAGCGAAGCGCTTGACCGTAACGGTGTGTGCGAGTTGCAGATCGATCTGCGACCTGACCTCCCGATCGACACTCTGATCGAGCGGCTCGGGGCGCGACGCAAGAAGGACTCGGTGTCAACGTGGCTCAAACGGGCGGTCGGGTTGCATCCCGTTGGGGTGGCACTGCTGCGCGAAGCGACCGGTGGCGGCCTCCCCGAAGCACCGATCGAATTGGCCCGACTGATCAAGGCCGTCCCAATCAGACTCAAAGCCACGATGCCGGTCGAGCGGGCGATCTCGTCGGCCGGTGGCATCGCCTTCACGGAAATCGACAATGCATTCATGCTCCGTCAGCGCCCCGGCAACTTCGTCGCCGGAGAAATGCTCGACTGGGAAGCCCCAACTGGCGGCTACCTCCTGAAAGCCTGCTTCAGCACCGGAGTCGCCGCCGCACGAGGTG
>JANOTN010000294.1:0-4783 GCA_031416375.1 Ilumatobacteraceae bacterium | reverse complement strand
TGTCCGTTCCATGCGGAGCGTTCACCGTCGTTCAATGTGCGTGAGGAGATGGCGCGGTACAAGTGCTTTGGCTGCGATAAGTCGGGTGACGTGTTTACGTTTGTGCAAGAGATTGAGCACACCGACTTTCTCGGCGCAGTTGAATACCTTGCGAACCGGGCAGGGATTCAGCTCACGGAAACGTCGAGCGGGCAGACCAAGGAGCGGGCGCGACGCAAGAAGCTGATCGAGGCGATGAACCAAGCCGTCGACTGGTATCACGAGCGGCTCTTGAAGGGGACCGACGCCCGTGTCGCCCGCGATTATCTGCGCAGCCGCGGGCTGGCCGGCGACGTTGCCCGGCAGTTCAGGATTGGATGGGCACCCGACGACTGGGATCTGCTGGCGCGTGAGTCGGGCATCGCACCCGACCTGTTGCGTGATAATGGATTGGCGTTCACGAACCGCCGGAACAAGATGCAGGACGCATTTCGGGCCCGCGTGATCTTCCCGATCTTCAGCGAGAACGGCGACGCCGTCGCGCTTGGCGGGCGAATCCTGCCTGGCTCCACCGACCCGGCGAAGTACAAGAACAGTTCAGAGACGCCGATCTACACCAAGTCGAAGACGCTCTATGGGCTGAACTGGGCCAAGTCGGACATCGTCAACGCCAACCAGGTGATTGTGTGTGAGGGCTACACCGACGTGATCGGCTTCCACCTGGCCGGAGTGCCACGGGCGGTGGCGACGTGCGGTACAGCCTTCACAGAGGAGCATGTGCGGCTGCTCAAGAAGTACGCCAGCCGGGTTGTGCTGGCATTCGATGCTGATGCGGCTGGTCAGGGCGCCGCAGAGCGGTTCTACGAGTGGGAAGAGAAGTATCAGGTCGAGGTCAGCGTGGCCTCGTTCCCTGGTGGGAAGGATCCTGGCGAGATCGCTCAGAAGGACCCTGAAGCGTTGGCGAAAGCGGTCGATGCGGCCAAGCCGTTCCTCGGTTTCCGGCTTGGCCGCGTGCTTGACGGCAAGGCACCCAAGTCGCCCGAGGCCGTGGCCCGGCTCGGCGAGCAAGCACTGGCCGTGATCAACGAGCATCCGAACGTCAATATCCGCAAGTTGTACGCCGGTCAGATCGCCGCACAAGTGGGACTGCCCGTAAACGATCTTGTCGCCGTGGCCGAGCGCGGCACCCGTCGCCCTCACGTCAACGTGGCACGGCCGAAGGCTCGTCAAGAGCGCAAGCAGAACGCCGAGTTCGTGGCGATTGCGCTGCTCGTGCAGAACTGGAACCTGATTGCCTCATGGTTGGTGGAGGCACTGTTTGTCGACGAGGTGTATCGGCGGGCGTTCCTGGCAATTGCAGAGGCTGGGGGCAATCTTGCGGTCGCCCTTGAGCATGTCGACCCCGAGGCTCGTGACGCGTTGGAGCGCGCAGCGGTCGTCGACCTTGAAGTTGACGCCGAGGCAGAAGCCCGCAATCTGATCGTGGCGGCGGTCCGTCGCGAGCTCACAGCCAGCGGACGAACTTCCGATCCGGAACGGATTCGTGAAGACGCCGAGGTTCGGGTGGCAACGGAAAAGCTCAGAAACTCGGAACTAGGCCTTGACGGCGCGGGCTGGTTGCTAGGTTGGCTGGAAGGACGTATGGAGGGGCGCTCTGGTGGGGGGACCTGACCAGGTCGAGCTGCCGGCGATCACACCACCCGTTGAGGGTGTGGATCGATCGGAATGGGATGACTTGATTGTGCGCGGACGCACGGTGGGCGTCGTGCCCGCCGAGGAGGTTGCTCAGGTACTCCGTCATGTCGAGCTCACGGGTGACGTGCTGCATGCACTGAGTGCCTCGCTGAACTCCGCCGGAATCGCCATTGACGATGAGGTCTACGACATCGTTGACGATGACACGCCAGAGGACGGCGACGTGCGACCTGCCGTGGGCGACGACGAAGCGGACGAGAAGTTGCTGACTCGCCGTCGTGGGCGTCGCAACCAGAAGCGCCCAGTTCGGGTCGATGTCAGCTCGTCTGACGGTGTGCGGATGTATCTGCGTGAGATCGGCCAAGTCGATCTGCTCACTACCGATGACGAGCGTCGGTTGGCGCAACTGATCGAGAACGGTCATGTCGCCGCTGAGCGGATCGATGACGGCCTTGCTGAGGCGGCCGAGCAACGCTTGTTGCTGCGGGCCGTGCAGCGTGGCGAGCGAGCCAAGAGCGAGTTGATCCAGGCAAACCTTCGGCTAGTGGTCAGCATCGCCAAGCGTTACTCGGGGCGCGGGATGCAATTGCTCGACCTGATCCAAGAGGGCAACCTCGGGCTGATGCGGGCGGTCGACAAGTTCGACCACACCAAGGGGTTCAAGTTCTCGACGTATGCGACGTGGTGGATTCGTCAGGCGATTACCCGCTCGATCGCCGACCAGGCCCGCACGATTCGGATTCCGGTCCACATGGTCGAGCACATGAACCGGCTGACTCGCATGCGGCGACAACTGCATCAGGATCTGGAGCGAGAGCCAACCGTTGATGAACTGGCCGACAAGCTGCAAATGGAGCCGGAACGGATTCGCGACCTGTTGCGGATCTCACTCGATCCGTTGTCACTCGACTCGCCAGTGGGGGAGGAGGACGAATCGAATCTTGCCGACTTCATCCAAGACTCCTCGATCGACACACCCGCCGACGCGGCGACGAAGGCGATGTTGCACGACGCCGTCGAGCAGGTGCTCGGTGAACTGTCGGAACGCGAGCAGGAGATCGTCCGGATGAGGTTCGGTTTGGACGGTGCACAGGCCAAGACATTGGAGGAGGTCGGCCGCGATTTTGGTGTCACCCGGGAACGGATTCGTCAGATCGAAGCCAAGACACTCGCCAAGTTGCGCCACCCACAGCGGTCGCAACGTCTCAGAGAGTTCCTCGAAAACGAGTGACAGGTATCACACCCCTCACACCGTTTGTTTACCTTGGGGCCAACCGGTTGAAATCTGGCATCCGTACCCTTACTCACATGAATGTAAGTTCAAATTCTCCCCGAACCCTGGTCCTTGTTGACCCATCGAGCATCGTTGGCGAAGGCGGCCTCCACGTGCTTACCGCTCACGATCGCTCACTGACCGTGTTGCTCTCCCTCGAAGGCGACTCAGCCGAATCCCTACGTGACTTTGCCGAGGCGGAAGACATCGACGTCTCGACCGCCGGAGAAATCTATCTCGATCAGCTCGTGCGTCGGCTCAAACCCGGACGCGACGACGTCGAAGCGCTGACGACGAATGGAACCGACGCGGTCGTCTCGATCATGGACGCCATGCAACGTCGAAACGTGCAGCGAGTCATCGTTCCGGCGTCGCTGCCCGGCCTCGAAGGTGGCCTTCTCAGAACCTTGTTCCAGATCTGCCCGGTTCCGGTGGTCGTCGCGCCGGCGTTACCACTCGCCTCGTAGGGTCTCGGGTCTCACTGTGATACCCGCTCGTCAAGATGGGGGTTATGGGAAACGGAGGCAAATGGCGTGAACGTGAACGGGCACGTGAGTTGCGTGCCCAGTCGTGGACATTGCAAGCAATCGCCAATGAACTCGGCGTCGCCAAGGGCACTGTGTCGGTCTGGGTCAGAGACATCATTGACTTCACGCCAAACCCTCGCAACCGCGGTCACTCGAGTATGAAGCCGCACCCGATGAAGGTGAAGAAAGAAGCCGAAATCGAACGATGCCGCGTCGAAGCCGAAGCATGGGTAGGTGAACTCACTGACCGCGAACTAACGATGTTCGCGCTCGGCCTCTACGCCGGTGAGGGAAGCAAGACCAATGGCGAGGTCGCGATGGCGAATACGAACCCGCTGTACTTGTGGGTCTTCGTGACATGGCTCCGCCGTGCGTTTCAGGTCGACGAATCGCGACTCAAGGTGGTTCTGTATCTGCATCAGGGGCTCGATATCAATGCAGCCAACGCCTACTGGAGTGAGCTGCTCGCGATCCCGTTCTCGCAGTTTCGCAAGCCATACCGGGCGATCTCCGATCCAACGATCCGGACGGGCAAGCACATCCATGGTTGTGCCACAGTGAGGTATCCGTGCACTCTCACATTTCGGCGTGTGATGTCGATGATTAGCGCGGTATCATCGAGCGTCGTTAATCCGGGATAGCTCAGCTGGCAGAGCGGCGCACTGTTAATGCGCATGTCGCAGGTTCGAGCCCTGCTCCCGGAGCCACACCGCAGGGTCCCCGTTGTGGGACCCTGTAGTCGTTTTCGGGGCGGTAGCTCAGTGGTTAGAGCAGGGGACTCATAATCCCTGGGTCGTGGGTTCGATCCCCACCCGCCCCACATATATCTACCTGGGATGATGTCGGATTTCGAGTAGTTCGCTGAGTTGAAAATCCAAGATTTCCAAGACTTTTCCAAGATTGCTGCTACGGTTTCGTCATGGCGAAGCTGCGAAATGCGCCGGGGATGAGGGAGCGTGCCCCCGAGGTGTGGGAGCTTGTGGTGGAAGCTGGCCGCGACCCGGTGACCGGCAGGCACCGGCAGGTGAGCCGCACGTTTCGGGGCAATCTCCGTGATGCGAAGAAGGCGCGAGCGGAGCTGATCGTCGAAGTCAGCAAGGGTCGCCACACCGGTTCACGGGCAACGCTCGACGATCTGTTCGCTGAATGGGTCATCGAGTTGCAGCGCAAGGGCCGCTCACCGAACACCGTTCACGGGTACGAACTGGTCTACCACCGCAACATTCAGCCGACGCTCGGTACGAGGCAGGTGACGAAGGTGACGATGAAGATGCTCACCGATCTGTACGGGGCGCATCAGAAGCGTGGC
>JANOTN010000293.1:0-2596 GCA_031416375.1 Ilumatobacteraceae bacterium | reverse complement strand
GAATGTTGGCCCTCACGAGCCAACAGGTCCTTTGGGTGCTCGCCGCAGCCTTGCGCAGCGAGTGCCCGTTGGCGTCGCACGACACGGACCTGATGCGATTCGCACCAAGCTCTCAGCTCGGCGATTTGGCGGGTACGGGCGACCAGTTCGTCACGATCCATGACGTCTGGGTCGGAATCGCGGAGTGCCGTGCAAATAGCAACCGGGTCGGGTGGTGTTCTCATCAAAATCCTCCGTTCAGTTGGTGGAACCGGAGGGGAAGTCGGATGAGATCAGTATGGCAGGGGGGTGTAACAGAGTCCCCGAAACCGGAACCTGGCGGGCGGCGGTAACGAGTCGCGTGGCTGCTCGGGTGGCGATCTTCCGGCTGGTCGAGCTTCGCGGACACCGAATTCTTGAAGTCTGCGCCGACCTCGACCGCCGCCGCGGCCGCCTCGTTGCGAACCATCCCGAACCCAACTACAACTTCATCTCCGCAGCCGCGGGAGTCAGCCCCCATCGCTGGTGCAACAAGTTGGGCGCGGGACCGGACCGGTCCGAGGTGACATCAAACGAGAACACTCGACTCGCCGATTGACGATGCGCTAACGCGAACCGGGCTTTGCCGCCGACCACCACCATGCACTCGGTGGATGCGACAACGTACTGCGAGACTAGATGGCGTGCAGCTGACATTTGACCCAGAGGGTGGCGACGACGAGGGCCAGTTCCGTCGAACGAGTAAACGCTTGATCGGGGAGATGCGCGAGTGGGTGGCCGAGCGCTTCAAAGATCACGGTGAACGGGCCGCTTCCGCCGAGACGTTCCTGAGTTGGCGTTACGGCTACTCGAACGGCGACCTTGCCGACTTCCAGCGAGCCGACATCGCCGAGTTCTTGCTGGAGTGGTGTCCGCGCAAGGTGTCGGCTCGGCCGGAGGCCGCCTACGACTTCTGTGACGGTGTGTCGGCCTTCATCGAGTTCATGTTTCTGACCGATCGGTTGGTCGGTGGGGCGGGGCGCGCCGCTGAGTTGATGGCGTTCGTTGTAGAGACGAGAGACGACGCCTACGCGGCGATGGGCGACCGATCGAAGTTCGGTATGGCGAAGTCCCTGTTCGCGACCCCGCTGACCGGGAGCGACGGCAGCCCATTAGCCGATCTGTTCTCGCTGCCGAGCCTCGACGACCTCACGGAGTCGGATCTGCGGGCGCTGATGCAGCAACGTATGGACGCGTTCAACGCGCTGCCGTTCGATCAACGCAAGGCGGTTACGGACCCGTCGTTTGCGCGTCCCAGTCCACCTCGGGTCGAGCTCGACTTCGTCCACTTTGCGCCGTCGATCGGGGATGTGGAGCGGAGTGCCAGCGAGTCGCGTTTGGTGACCGCAGTACACGGGCTCGTCGATGCGTTCGGCACGAGGGGAATGGTCGTCACCGATTCGGGTAACTTCAAGCTCGCCGACGCTCGTCGGTTGGTCGACCTGTTGTCGACGGGCGATACGGTCGATCCGGTTCGCGGTAGCACCGCTCACACGACGCGTTCGAGTCGTGAGCTGCGGTGGCTCTCATTGGTCGCCGACGTTGCCGAGGAGGCGCGGGCCTACGAATGGATCAAGAACCGCTTCGTCGCCAATCCGGAATGGTCGGCGTTGCCGTTCGTCGAGCGTGCTTCCTCGATCGTTGACGGGTTGCTGGCGGTCGGCCCGCTCGGATCACGCGGAGCGCCAGAGGGATTCTTCGGGGAGTTGCGGGAACTGCTCGACGACGGGGTCGCGCACTGGATGGTCGGCGTGTTACCGCGCGATGAGCGCCGCGATCTGGACGACGTGGTCGAGTTCGCACGCCTGGTCGCAGACGAACGGTTCCCGGGATACAGGGCGCGCTGGGGCGATGCCTCGTGGAGCGACGTGATCGAGAGCGAGATCCAAGACCTGTTCCACGTGCTCGAGTTCGCAGGCATCGTCGAGCTGGCCGGTCGGGAGATCACGCTCGGCCGGTACGGCGTGCCCGAGCGTCATGGTGGTTCGTTCTCGCTGACGCCACTCGGCCATCACACGATGCCGTCGTATGCGCGAGACGCCGGGTACGTGTTCGCAGAGATCGGCGACCTGTCGACCGCCGCTGCGATAGCGGTGGTTGATGCGTTCCGGGTCGGTGATCTTTCCGAGGCCGATGTGTTGGCGATGTGGTGGGCGGATCGATCGACGAGTGAGCGGGCCGAAGCGCTCGGCAGCGTGGCCGCAGAAGCCAACAATCCAGGGGTCCGGCTGGGTGCGCTGGCCTTGCTCGACGCGCTCGGCGATCATGGTGCGGTCGAGCCGGTGGTGCGCCAGTTGCTCGACTCGCCGGCGTCTGGGCATGCGGCGTTGTTTTTGCTGTCGCATGGACTGGCGACGGACGAGGAGGTCGGGATGTTCCTGTCGATCAGTCCGCTGGTCGACATTCTGGCGACGCTGCTCGATGACCCGCAGGAACTGGCGCTGATGTTCAGTGAGGCGCAGGAACGCGCCGATGGTGATTTGATCGATGACATGTGGCGCCACGACCAGCCGGAGACGGCGTTGGTGCTCGACGCACTCGGCCGCCACTTGCCCGACAAGAAGCGCGCCAAGGCCGC
>JANOTN010000292.1:0-16668 GCA_031416375.1 Ilumatobacteraceae bacterium | reverse complement strand
TCGTCGCGCGTCAGCGTGCACTTCACCGGGCGATCGAGCAGCCACGCCGCCAGCGCCGTCTGGGCCTGGTTGCTCATGTCTTCCTTGCCACCGAACGCGCCTCCGTTCGAGACCAGTTCAACCGTGACGCGATCACGAGGCAGGGCGAGCACGGCAGCGATGTCGTTGCGGTCATCCCACACGCCCTGCCCGCCTGAGTAGACGTGGAGCGAACGCTCGTCGCCCGCACCCGACGGCACCGCAAGCGTCGATTCCGGTTCGAGGAAGGCGTGTTCGATGCGTTGCGTCCGGAACGTTTCGTGGACCGTGAACGCGCTCGCCGCGAGTGCCTCGTCGACGTCGTGTCCGCGCAGGTAGGCGCTCTTCGAAAGCTGGTTTGATTCGGTGCCCCACACCGCCAGTGGGCTCTCAGCGCCGAGCGCCGTGACCGGATCGGTGACCGGTTGGTGCACGTCGTAACCCACCTCGACCAACTCGACGGCGGCACGCGCCTGTTCCCTGCTCTCGGCCACCACCACAGCGATCACATCACCGGCACACGAGGTGCGACCGCCGATGGGGATCATGATCGGCCAGTCCTTGTAGATCAATCCGACCCGAAGCTCGCCAGGAATGTCGGCTGCAGTCAACACGGCGACGACTCCATCGGCCGCGACTGCAGCAGCAGAATCAATCGAGATGACATCGGCCCGAGCGTGATCGGTCAGCCGCAAGGCGGCGTGCAACATACCCGGACCTCGTATGTCATCGATGTAGTCGCGATCACCAAGCGTGAGTGCGGCGGCTTCGTACTTGGCACCCGATCCCCCGATCGACCCTGAGAGTGCCGGGGTACACACCTTGCCTTGGGCAACGCACTCGATCGCATCGAGGATCTTCACGTATCCAGTGCAGCGACACAGGTGCGCTCCGAGATGAGGTGTCATCTGAGCGCGAGTCAGCGACGAGCCCTTCTTGTCGATTTGAGCCTTGGCCCGCATCACGATTCCGGGGATACAGAACCCGCACTGCAAACCTCCGCAAGCGGCGAACGCGTTCGCAAACGCCTCACGCTCGGTTTGATCGACACCCTCAAGCGTCACGATCGAACTGCCTTCGATCTTGTCGAGCGACATTTGACACGACACCACGGCCCTACCGTCGATCAACACAGTGCAGCACCCGCATTGACCCGTAGGCGAACACCCATCCTTTGGCGATGTGACGTCGAGTTCTTCCCGCAACGCCGCCAGCAGATGCGGATGCGGTCGAGACACTGAAACCGGTGTGCCGTTAAGGATGAAGCCTGTCACATTTAACAGTTTGTCAAAGTTCCCGGCCGAATGTTGACTCCTCTGTCAAATGGCCGCCGCCTGCCTGATGGTGCAGAGCGAACTGCTCGTTCGGCTGCACCGCATCGGCTGTTCGAGGGCGGGCCAACTGCGTACCGTCGAGAGTGTCCCGAGCAGGAGTCTCCCAAGCAGGAGTGTCCCAAGGAGTCAACATGAGCGATCCCGTTTCCCTGAACGCTGAACTCGAACTCGAAATTGGAGCGAGCGCGCGGCTCGACCTCAGCGAGGCGTGGGTCGCCTACCTGGACGAGACCGAGGTGCCGTCGTCGGTCGATGGGGTCGACAATTCGGTTTCGTACGCCGACGACGACACCGCCAACGCCTGAGGAGGCACACGACATGTCACATCCTGAACTCAATCGGGGCGACACCGGCGACGATGTCCGCCGTCTGCAGGAGCGGTTGGTCGAGCATCTCCAGAACGAGGGGATTCGGCTCAGCGCAGTCGACGGCGACTTCGGTCCAATCACCGAGGAGTCGGTTCGATACTTCCAGCAGAAGAACGGTCTGACGGTTGACGGCATTGTCGGCGACGCGGCCTGGGATCTGCTGGACGCGTCGCCCGGCTCGTCGCCGAGTACTCCGAGTAATCCGGGCGCGCCGACCACGCTCCGGATGCGTCCACTCGACCTGACGGTCCCGTTTCGGCTTCAGATGGACTGGAACGAGATCACCCTCGACCAGCTCAACCTGCAGCTGTCGAACTTCGATCTGCGGTCGCAGCCAAACACGCAACTCAACTTTCTGCAGCCGGTCGGGAGATTGTTTGGCAACGGCGGAATCGAGGTGCTCAACCTTGAGGTCCGAACCTGGCCCAACTGGTTCTTGACCTGGAGCACGCAGGCAACCCTCGACTGGTCGCAGCAACGCGGCATCGAACTCGGGCTTGACAACGAAGCGGAGATCGGATTGAGACCACTCCGTGGTCTCACGATCAAAGCGCAGGGCAATCTCGACCTTCGTTGGGCCCCGATGGACGGCACCGGCAGCGTCGAACCGTCGGGATCACTGATCATCGGACTCGACATTTTGGAATTGATCCGCTGACCTCATCGCCGGCGTCGGGTGGTGAGGTGCGTGTAGATCTCCGGCCGCCGGTACCGATCAAAGTCGAAGAGGGTGCCGGTGTATTGCTTGCACCAGTCGAGGTCGCAGTCAGCCACGATCAGCTCGTCGCCGTCTGTGGCGGCCTTGGCGAGGATTTCGCCCGACGGGGCGACGATCATCGAATCGGCGAGTGACGGGACGCCTTCTTCTACGCCGCCCTTCGCCACGCCGACCACGAACGTGCCGTTCTGATACGCCCCCGACTGCATCACGAGTGAGTTATGGAAGCTTTGCAGCGGATCCTGGCTCGGGTCGGGGGCGTAGTGCAGTGGCGTGTTGTAGCCACACAGGATCAGCTCGACACCCTGCAGCCCCATCTCGCGATATGACTCCGGCCAGCGCCGATCGTTGCAGATCATCATCCCGACCCGCCCACCGAATGCATCCCAAACCCCGAACCCGTCAGGAGACGGCTCGAAGTAGTAGCGCTCGGCATGTTGGAACGGCCGGTCGGGTTCGTGTTCCTCGTGGCCCGGAATGTGGACTTTCTTGAATGTCGCCACGATCGACCCGTCACGTTCGATGAGGGTCTGCACATTCCAACGCCGAACTGCTTTTCCGTCGTCGTCGATCAGCGCGTAGCCGAGACAGAACCCGATACCGCGCCGTTTCGCCTCGTCGAACAGCGGTTGCGTCGCATCGTTCGGCATCGAGCGCTCGTACCAATGGTTGGCCTCAGCGATGTCATCAATGAACCAACGCGGGAAGAAGGTGGTGAGCGCCAACTCGGGGTAGACCACGAGATCGCAGCCGCGGCTGCCAGCTTCAGCCAGCAACGCGAGCAAGCGCTCGACGACCTGCTGGCGGGTGTGTTCGCGCTGAATCGGCCCGAGTTGCGCCGCCCCCACCCTCACGATCCGCGTCATGCTCCCCCAGTCTGCCCGAACGGAGCAGTCACTCCCGGCTACGGAATCAACGCCTCCCACGTTTGCCGGCCCACGACCCCGTCGTCGTCGAGACCGTTCGCAGATTGAAACGCTTTCACCGCCCGCTCGGTGTTGTCCCGGAAATCGCCATCGACGTTGCCAGGCGAGAAGTTTCGCCAGATCAGGAGTTCCTGGAGGTAACGGATCTCACTCGCCTCCTCCGAGTCGCGGCGGAGAATGATCCGACCGTCGGCGGAGCCGCCGCTGACGTACTCGCGCACGGCTCGCTTCACACTCCCTCCGGCCGCACCGGCATCAGCCTCGCGCGGGCGGTCCATCCCAGCCGGAATCGGCGAGCTGCCGAAGGTCTGCTCATACCAGGCCATCGCCGCATCGGAGTGCGCCGTCGACTGCAGGATCGGATCCAGCGCGGCGGCGGTGGCGATGTCGATGTTGAGCCCTGTATGTGCGTTGATTGCGGCACCGTCCATGTCGTAGAGACCGGCGAGCACGCGGCCAATTGTCCACCACTGTTCGCCATGACGAGACTCGTGATAGATGCTGTCCATGTTCTCCTCAGCCTGCCCGTCCGCCTGAGCCTGTTCGTACATCGCCCTGTCGACGACCACCTCCCACGTACGCCAGTCGAACTCCGCCCAATTTGGTGCGGTACTGCCGAACGTAATTGGAACATACGGCACGCCTGCGTTGGCAAGTTGCTCGTTTGCTGCCGTCGCAAGCGCGGCTAACTGTTCGTCGGGGTCCATTGAGGAATGGGCGGTTCCGTAGGTGTCATCGACGTATTCGCGAACGCTGTCTTCGGCGCGCAGTCCTTCAAGGTCGCCGAACTGTGCCTCAAGTGCCGCCCACGTATTTGGACCGCATTCGCCGGGAGTATCTCCGATCGCGTGATCGACCTGGTACGCAGTGACGGCGCGAGCGGTTCGCGGACCGAAATCACCATCGACGCCGCCGACGTCGTAGTTCATGTCGCGCAACAGTTGTTGCAACAGGCGAACGTCTCGATTGTCGTTGTCGCCTTCGTGGACGGTTGGTCGTGTCACGATGTCTCGCCTCCCTGCGTCGTGGGGTTTTCAACTTTGACAGAATCGGGGAACTCGCGTTTTCCCGCCTGGGCAATCAATCGGGCAACCGGCTGCTTACCCGATCGGGTTACGAGGACTGCCCGAACCGTCGGTCGGCAGGCACTACCGCAGAACCTGGTGAGCGCTGACGATGGTCAGCATGAGTGACAGCCATGAGTGATACACCTCTCGACGCCAACCAAGTCACCACGGTGCTTGAGGCCGCCGAGGCGGCGATCGGCTACAGCGACCACCAACGTGCCTACGATCTGCTCCTGCCGCTGCACGAATCAGGCTCGCTCCAAGGAGCGTCATTAGGGCGAGCATCGCTGCGACTGGGCGAGGCATGCCTTGGACTCGGTTCCTCGGATGCGGCGATGTGGTACTTCGAGGCGGCGGTGGGCGATGCAACCGGCGAGTACCTCACGCAGGCGCGAGCGCGTGTCGCCGAGATAGGCCGGATTGACGCAGCAGTCGATGCCAACGCCGATGGTGTCGCCGGTCAAACGGAGGCCGATGCCGTCCTCAACGCTGCCGATGACGCCCGGAGTCGGAGTGATTACGAGACGGCGTGGCAGCACTATTCGAGCGCCTATGAGGGCATCCAGATGACCCCGGCGCAGGTCAGTCGTGCCGCCATCGGGATGGCAGCCTGTCACGTGCAGGCCGGTGAGGCACAGGAAGCCGAGGGCTACCTACAGGTCGCCGAAAGTGCGGATCCGGCGGCGTTCAGGGATCAGATCGAAGCGATCCGGTCGACGATTCGCGAAATCGTCGGCGGTGAGTCAGCGTTGGCCGATGGTGTCGACCGCACCGAACTTGACGAGCTCAATCGGGCAGCCATGAATGCTGCTTTCAGTCACGACTGGGATACCGCCTACCGGTACTTCATGCAGATCTACGAGACGGACCTGCTCCCGGGGACAGACCGTGGCCGGGTTGCGCTCAATTTGGGCCTCAGTTGTCTGTTCCGGCACGACTACGACGCCGCCCACCAGTTCCTCACTGAGGCGGCCGCGACCGGAAAGCCCAGCGTCGTTGAAAAGGCCAATCGGCTCCTAGGAAAGCTCGCCCGAATCGATCAAGCAGAGGACATCGTGGCCGAACTGGGATCCGACGGCGAGATCACCGACGAGTGACAGAACCTGAGTCGGTTCGGGGAACGTCCCGGCGTAAGCTCATCCACCCGTGGCACTGATCGTTCAGAAGTACGGCGGCACATCGGTCGCGGACCCCGACCGGATCAAGGCCGTCGCCGATCATGTGGTCTTCACCAGGCAACACGGCAACGATGTCGTCGTCGTCGTTTCGGCAATGGGGAAGGCGACCGACAACCTGATCAAGCTCGCAAACGATGTCTCATCGAAGCAGCCGGGCCGCGAGATGGACATGCTGCTCACGACGGGTGAGCGGGTGTCAATGGCGTTGGTATGCATGGCACTTGCCGACCGCGGCATCGAAGCAGTCAGTTTCACCGGGAGTCAGGTCGGGATCATCACCGACACGTCGCACGGCAAGGCCAAAATTCTCGAAGTCAAGGGTGAGCGGGTGCGCGCCGCACTGGCCGAGGGAAAGGTTTGCGTCGTCGCCGGATTCCAGGGTGTGTCGACCGACAAGGAGATCACCACGCTTGGCCGCGGTGGTTCCGACACCACCGCTGTTGCCTTGGCCGCCGCGCTCGGTGCTGATGCCTGTGAGATCTACACCGACGTGACCGGCGTGTTCTCGGCCGACCCGCGGATCGTTCCGCAAGCTCGCAAACTGCCCAAAGTCAACTTTGACGAGATGCTTGAAATGGCGGGTGCCGGTTCGAAAGTGCTGGCGCTCCGATCCGTCGAATTCGCCCGCAATCACAACGTTCCGCTCCACGTCCGCTCCAGCTTCACCTGGGAACACGGTACGTGGATCACCATCGAGGAGCCCTCCATGGAAGATCCGATCATCTCCGGTGTTGTCACCGACAGCAGCGAGGCCAAGGTCACCGTGCTCGGTGTGCCCGACCAGCCGGGTATCTCGGCGGCCCGGTTCGAACCTCTGGCCGCAGCCAACGTCAACGTCGACATGATCGTCCAGAACACGTCGACTGAAGGACATACCGACATCAGTTTCACGGTACCGATGGCTGACATGCAGGTGTCGGAGACAATCGTCGCTCGTGTCGCCTCAGAAGTTGGAGCCAGGGGCGTCACTCACGACGGCGACATCGCCAAGGTCTCGCTCGTCGGCGCTGGAATGAAGACGTCGCCCGGCATCGCCGCCAAGATGTTCCGCACGCTGGCTGACGAGGGCGTCAACATCGAGATGATTTCGACTTCCACGATTCGGATCTCGGTCGTGATTGCGTCGTCTGATCTGGAACGCGCCGCACGTGCGTTGCACACCGCCTTCGGTCTCGATTCGGGTCAGGCCTATTCAGCGCCGCTGCCCGAACGTAAGTGACCGTTCCGATGCGCCGCCGAAGCCAACTGATTCCGTGGAAGGCGGCCGGCCGCGTCTCCGAACAAATGCTGAGCGGCGACGATGTTGTTCGCCAGACCGGCTGGGTGTTCAACAACGAGATCGGTGACGCGCTGACGCTCGCCGAGTTCGTCGACACCGGTGACCACGAGGTTCCTGCCTATCTCGAACAGTTCGGGTTGCGTGTCCCGGAAAATCAGGAGCGCACTCTCGTCGAAATCGGTGCAGGGATCGGCCGCATGACGTGTGCGTTCACACGCGAATTCGGGTCCGTGATTGCCTGCGATCTCGATCAGGGTTTCCTTGAACGCTGCTACGAGACGGTCGGGAAGTTTGGCAACGTCGAACGCTTACGGACGGTCGAAGTCGCTGATGGGCGCACGCTCGACGTGCCGACTGACAGCTGTGACATGGCCTTCAGTTACATCACGCTGCAGCACTGCCAACCCGAGGATGCGCTCGAGTTGGCTTCCGAAGCAGCGCGAGTCGTTCGGCCTGGCGGCAAGCTGGTGCTCAACTTCCGAGGTCCAGCCTCATCGGACGTTGTCGTGCTTCCGGTCGGCGTGCTGGTGCGTGGGCTCTACCGAGTGCCGAGGTTGGGCAGTGCGCTCACACGCAAGCGATTTGTTACCCGTCTCGCCTGGCAGGCGTCGCGGATCCATCCCGATCAGGTGACCGGACAGCTCTCTGGCCAGATTTCCGACGCCGAAGTCTGGACAAACCCGGGGAGCAAGTTGTCAGCGGCCGGTGCCAAGATGTGCACGTTCGAAGGCATCAACAAAAACCACTGGTGGCTCGTCGCAACCGTAGTTTGAGAACCGTTGGCCAATCATCAGGTTGAACACGAGCACGGCCCTGCGACACCAAATGGCCGACGATTCCTGAAGCCCGAGTCGAAATCCTTCAACTCGACGACTGAAACCTGCGCCGTCTCGGTAATCCATCGGCGTTAGCCTTGGATGCCATGCGTATTGGTGTGGTTGGTGCAACTGGTCAGGTCGGCAGCGTGATTCGTCGGCTGCTCGACGAGCGGAATTTCCCGGTGACCGAGATCCGGTATTTCGCGTCGTCGAGGTCGGCCGGAACGACACTTCCGTGGAAGGGTCAAGAGATCATCGTCGAAGACGCCGCTACGGCTGATCCGTCGGGTCTCGAGATCGCCTTGTTCTCGGCTGGTGCGACCTCGTCGAAGGCGCTTGCGCCGAAGTTCGCGGCTGCCGGTGTGATCGTGATTGACAACTCATCGGCGTTCCGAATGGACCCTGAAGTGCCGCTGATCGTCAGCGAGGTCAATGGTCAGGAAATCCTCAACGCGCCGAAGCGGATCATCGCCAACCCGAACTGCACCACGATGGCTGCGATGCCGGTGTTGAAGCCGTTACATGACGAAGCCGGTCTGACCCGGATCATCGCGAGTACGTACCAGGCTGTGTCAGGTGGCGGCTTGGCCGGTGTTGATGAACTCGACAAGCAGGCCCGTCAAGTCGTCGATCGGGCTGCCGAACTGACCCACGATGGCGAAGCGGTGCAGTTCCCGATGCCACAGAAGTTCGTCAAGCCGATCGCCTTCAACGTGTTACCGCTTGCCGGCTCGTTGGTTGACGATGGTGAGTTCGAAACCGACGAGGAGCAGAAGCTCCGTAACGAGAGCCGCAAGATCCTCAACATCCCCGGCCTCGCCGTGTCGGGCACCTGCGTGCGAGTGCCGGTGTTCACTGGTCACTCGCTGTCGATCAACCTTGAGTTCGAACGTCCGATCTCGGTAGCACGTGCCTACGAACTGCTCGCCGCTGCTCCCGGTGTTGAGATCAGCGACGTGCCGACGCCACTCGACGCAGCGGGCAAAGATCCGAGCTTTGTGGGCCGCATCCGACAGGACCACGGCGCACCCGAGGGTCGCGGATTGGCGCTGTTCGTGAGCAACGACAACCTGCGCAAGGGTGCCGCCCTCAACGCCATCCAGATCGCCGAACTATTCCTGTAGTCACCCAGGCGGCTCGTCGGTCGGCCAGCCATTGCGAGCCAGCGAGGCATTCGTGAAGCGGGCGTCTTCGGTTACCTCGCGACCAAACCAGTCGGGCGAGGAGAAGGCCTCGGCGGCTTCGTCGGTATCGAACTCAACCTCGACCATCCGTCTCCCGGTCAGCGCTCCTTCGAAGAGGTCGAGTTCTGCCATGTGGCCGTCATCGAGCGGGACGAGCACTCGACGCTTGGCGATTCGCAGTTCGGTGGCGACGTTCCAGAGCGCCTCGAACTCGTCGCCGTCGATTGCCCGCTCAATCTCTGTGCGTTTGCGTCCCGACCCTGTCTTGATCGTGAGTGTGCAGGTGTCATCGCGCCTCCTCACTCGCACCGACGCCGGCCGAGTCATCAGATACCCCTGAACGATCGCGCTACCAACGGCGAGGTCGTCAGGCAACCGGTCAACCAGAAACCGCCGCTCGCGCTCGATCATCTGTCAATCACAGCCACACGGGAGTGCGTTGCATTTCGGGCAGCCGTGGCGATAGCGGTCGACGACCTCGCTGAGATTCACGCCGACTTGGTTTGCCAGTGTGGCGACCCACGCCAACACATCGGAGAACTCGTGCTCGACCTCTGCCGGCGTCCCTTTGCGGACGGCTTGCGCCAACTCACCAAACTCCTCGGCGAGCCACGCAACCGTGGGTGCGATTCCGCGGTCACGATCGCGATCACCGTACGTCCGGTCAATCACATCTTGCAGCTCGGCGAGATTCACGACACCGACCGTACTGCGCGTGTGGCGAGGTGCTGTGTCGCTCGGATCAGCGCTGCGTTGGGTTCGTCGACGGATTCGACCCAGGCTTCGGCTTCGTCGGGTGACCGACCGTGTTCGATGTGGCGGCCGACGAGCCGCGAGCGGCGAACCACGTCGTCCTCCTCGACGAACCATGCCTCGTCGAGGAGCGGCCGTACACGCTCCCATCCGCCAGTGGCCAGCAGCAGATAGTTGCCCTCGGTGATCACCGTTGCGTGTTGTGGTTCGACCGCGATCGCACCGGCGATTGGCTCTTCGAGACGACGATCGAATGATGGTGCGTACACGGTCTGTTCGCTCTCGTCGCGAAGGCGTTGCAACAAGGCGACGTAGCCGCCGACGTCAAACGTGTCAGGTGCGCCCTTGCGGTCGGCCCGACCGAGACGAACCAACTCCTTCTGGGCGAAATGAAATCCATCCATCGGCACGACGACCGATCTGTCCGGCTGTTCCGCAACGAGGCGTGCCGCCAAGGTCGACTTACCGGCACCCGGACATCCGATGATTCCAATGATCCGACGCGACGACGACACGACACCATCATGCTGGCTCCCGGTACAGTCGCCCACATGACTTCCATCTATGACCTTCAGATGGCGAGTATCACCGGTGAGCAGGTCGACTTCGACCAGTTCCGCGGCAAGGTGCTCCTCATTGTCAACGTTGCCAGCCTTTGAGGCCTTACTCCTCAGTACGCAGGTCTGCGTGCGCTTCACCACCAGTTCGACGATCTCCTGGTGCTCGGGTTTCCCTGCAACCAGTTCGGCAAGCAAGAGCCGGGAACCGAGGCCGAGATTCTCGAGTTCGTGACGTCGAAATTCGATGTCGATTTTCCGATGTTCTCCAAGATCGAGGTCAACGGTGACGATCAGTCGCCCCTGTACTCGCTCCTCAAGGGGGCACGACCGGGCGAAGCCGAACGTGCCGATATCACCTGGAACTTCGAGAAGTTTCTCGTCGACAAGCAAGGCAATGTGGTCGAGCGGTTCTCGCCCATCACGTCACCTGAGCAGGTCGCCGAGGCGATCCCACAGTACCTGTGAGTTCGCGCTGGTCAGCCCACGACAGCGTGCCGCGGGGTGCCGACTACGACCGTCGTTGGGCTGAACTGGCGGCGGCTGGTACATCGATCCACGGCGAAGCCGACTTCATCTGTCGGTTCGAGCCTGAGACTTTGCTTGATGCCGGCTGTGGGACAGGGCGCGTGGCGATTGAGTTGGCCAGCCGTGGAATCGAGGTCGTCGGTGTCGATCTCGACCCGCTGATGCTCGTTGAAGCGCGCGCGAAAGCGCCTCTTCTGGAATGGGTTGAGGCCGACCTGCTCAACGTGTCACTCGACCGTCAGTTCGACGTGGTGGCGATGCCAGGCAACGTGATGATCTTCGTGCGCCCCGGCACTGAAGCGGCCGTCGTCGCCAACATGGCACGTCACATTCGGCCCGGAGGCGCCCTGATCGCTGGATTCCAACTCGACCACACGTACTCGCTTGATCGCTACGACGCTGACTGCGCGTCCGCCGAGTTGGCGTTGGAATCTCGATTCTCAACATGGACCGGCGATCCGTTCCAGCACGGCGACTACGCCGTGAGCGTCCACCGCGCGTCATCATGACGTATGACTATTGACATCGAACCCCGCACGATTCGGCTTCAGGGCGATGGCATCGAGTTGGCGGCGGACATATTCGGCGACGAGTCGAATCCGCCGGTGCTCTTGTTGCACGGCGGCGGGCAGACGCGGCATGCGTGGGGGAGTGCGGCGGCGACGTTGGCGGCGGCGGGCCGGTGTGCCTATTCGATTGACCTCCGCGGTCACGGACACAGCGACTGGTCACCCGATGGGATTTACGGAATGACCCGTTTCGGGGCCGATGTGAAAGCGATCGCCTCGAGCCTGTCGGCCAAACCAGCGCTCGTCGGTGCCTCGCTGGGCGGACTCTCGTCGATGGTCGCCGTCGGCGAAACCGATGACGCGTTCGCCGCTTCGCTCGTGCTCGTTGATGTCGCTCCGAGAGTCGAGAAAGTCGGCAGTCAGAAAATCGGTGGCTTCATGCGCGCTGGCATGCGCGGGTTTGACACCCTGGAGGACGCTGCCGATTCGATTGCCGCGTACATCCCGCATCGGCCCCGCCCGAAGGATCTGTCTGGGCTCCGGAAGAATCTGCGACAGCGCGGCGACGGCCGTTGGTACTGGCACTGGGACCCTCGCTTCATCACCAACCAGGAAGGTCTTGACGGGCAGGCCGGTTTGGTGCATCACGAACGGCTCTGCGCCGCAGCCCGCAAGGTCACGATCCCGACGCTGCTCGTGCGGGGTCGGATGAGCGACATCGTCAGCGATGAGAGCGTTCGCGAGTTGCGAGAGTTGATCCCGCATGCCGAGGTTGTTGATGTCGATGGTGCCGGTCACATGGTCGCCGGCGACAAGAACGACGCCTTCAATCAGGCAGTCATCGAGTTCGTCGAGCGCTCCGCATGATCATGCGCCAACGGTGTCGTTTTGATGGCGTGTTCATAACGATGTGATGAGAAGTTATGTTCTGGTCTGTGTCGGAAAGTACGGTTACCGTCATGACGACAGCCTCTGTTGCCCAGCCACGCACGCTCGCAGATGTGTTGCCAAGCCCGACGGATCGAACGATGTCGATTGTTCGAGATGCCGCTCTGGTGGTCGGCTTCGCTGTGTTGACGGCGATCTTCGCTCAGATCAAGTTCAATCTCGGATTTACGCCGGTGCCGATCACGGGGCAGACGTTCGCCGTGCTGCTCGCCGGTACAACACTCGGGTGGCAACGGGGTGCCGCCAGTCAGGCGTTGTATTGGATCGCCGGTCTGTTCATGCCGGTCGCCTGGTACGCACAGGATGACACGCCGGGTCGGGAGGCTGGATGGAACGTCGCTACCGGCACGACTGCCGGTTACCTGTTCGGTTTCGTCGTTGCCGCCGCGCTGGTTGGTTATTTTGCCGAGCGGCGCCAGGACCGCACGCTGGCCACCTCGATTCCGGCGATGCTGGCCGGCACGGCTGTGATCTATCTCTTCGGTGTGCTGTGGCTGGCCTACAAGCTCAACATCCCGGTCGAGGGCGGAGTCGATGGTGCCAACGCAATCGCCTACGGTCTGACGCCGTTCCTCGTAGGAGACCTCGTCAAGTTGTTGCTCGTCGGGGCAATCACGCCGATCGCTTGGAACTTCGTGAAAAAGGGCGACGACGCTGCTTGATCGGCGTCCGTTCGGTGCCGCTCTGTGCGGTTTGTAGTTGGACCGCCTTGCACGAACGTTCCGGCCGGGCTACGGTTCGGAACAGTTGTACCAGATGTACGGCCGAGCGACCCGCTCTCGTCTTGTTCCATTAGCCACTACCTCAGGGGGGTTCCCATGAAGATGACCAAACGGCACCTTGCAGCGTTCGTCGCAATCGGCAGTTTGTCGGCTGGATCGATCACCGTCTGGGCGCATGACGGCGCCAGCAGCGACGACGGTACGATCGACAACGCCAAGATCACCCACGCCCACCACGATGCTCAGCACGGGGGCGATGCAGGCCATCTGCCCGCCGTCCAGAGCGCCAACATTGAATTGGTTTCGAAGCTCGCTCTCAAGAATGTCGTGCCGGGAAAGATCGCCGACGTCGGTGTCCACAAGGGTTACGCCTACCTCGGAGCCTGGGGCGTGGAGACGTGCAAGTACAACGGTGTCCACGTCGTCGACATCCGCAACCCGGCAACGCCCAAGGAGGTTGCGTTCATCGGTTCCAAGGAGGGCAGTTATCCGGGCGAGGGCGTGCAAGCGCTGTCGATCTCGACGACGTCGTTTACCGGTGACATCCTGGTCACCAACAACGAGAAGTGCAATGACAACGCTGGTTTCGGTGGCTTCAACATTTATGACGTCACCAATCCTGCGCATCCGACGCCGCTGACCGAGGGCTACGGCGACTCGACGGTGAACGGCCAGGGCAAGAAGGCCGCCAACGAGACCCACAGTGTGTTTGCCTGGGATGCCGGCGACAAGGCGTATGCGGTGATCGTCGACAACGAAGAGGGTCGTGATGTCGACATCATCGACATCACGAATCCGAAGAAGCCGAAATTGATCCGTGAGTATGACCTCGACGAGGAGTTCTCGCAGATCGTTCAGGCGGCTCCGTCGAACCTCGTCCAGATCTTCCTCCACGACATGGTCGTGAAGCAGATCGCCGGTCGCCAGATCATGCTTCTGTCGTACTGGGACGGCGGCTACGTCAAGCTCGACGTCACCGTGCCTACGGCCGCGACGTATGTCGCCGATTCCGACTTCGGCCTCGTCGATCCCGAGTTGTTTCACCAGAGGGGTCTGAGTGAGGTGCCGGAAGGCAACGCACACCAGGCGGAGTTCACGCTCGACAACAACTACATCATCGCCGCCGACGAGGATTTCTCGCCGACCGGCTTTGATGCCAGCAGCGACGACGGCGGTCAGTTCTTTGCTGTGCCGGGTTCCAACACCCCAGCGATCCCGGTCGGTGGCACGTTGTCCGGTCAGACGGTCTACGGCGGGCGGGCATGCAACGGCGACGCCGCAGTGCCAGCCGGTGGCGGCACACGGATCGCCGTCGTGACTCGCGGCCTATGTACCTTCACCGAGAAGATCGCCAACGTCGTAACTGCCGGCGGCTACGTCGGGGCGATCGTCGTCAACCGTGAGGGTGCCGATGGTTGCACGGCGTTCGGCATGTCGGTCGCCGGCACCATCCCGGCGGTCTCGGTGGATCGAGGGGTCGGATACGACCTGTTCGACGTCGCAGGGTACGACGAGGCGGTATGCCTCGGCGGCAGCGCTCAACAGTTGCCGGTAGTCACGATTGGCGCCGTTGGCGACTCCGTCGCACTGCGGTCGTTCTTCGACGGATGGGGGTACGTCCACTTGTACTCGAATAACGACGGCAAGCTCGTCGAACGCGACACGTACGCGATCCCGGAAGCGATGGATCCTGCCTTTGCAGACGGCTTCGGTGACCTGTCTGTGCACGAGGTTGCAACGTCGTTGTTGGATTCAAGCCTTTCCTACATCTCGTACTATTCAGGTGGCTTCAGGGTCGTCCGGATCGTGAACGACGAGCTGGTCGAGGTAGGCAAGTTCATCGACCAAGGCGGCAACAACTTCTGGGGCGTGGAGGCGTTCATCGGATCTGACGGCGAGGAGTACATCGCCGCAAGTGACCGCGATCACGGGCTGTACATCTTCCAGTACACCCCCTGAAGGTTCGCTGAGGTTGTCAATGGCGGGCGGCCCGGCTTCGGTCGTGTTGCCCGCCATCGTTGTTTGTGTACCGTGGACTCATGAGCATCGTTGGGTGGATTGTCGTTGGGTTGCTGGCCGGTGTGTTGGCGCGCTGGATCGTGAAGGACGACCGGGCCGGGTGTATCTACACGATGGTGATCGGCGTGATCGGTGCCTTCATTGGAGGCGGGCTGATGTCGCTCGGCGACAAAGACGGCGTCGAAGAATTCTCGATCAGAAGTGTGTTGGTCGCTGCACTAGGCGCAGTCGTACTGCTGCTGGTGTTGCAATCGCTGGCTGGTCGCCAGCGGCGCAGAACGAAGTAAGTTCGTCGTCGTCGTCATCGTCGTCGTTGGCGTCGTCGTTGACGTCAACGTCGACGTCAACGGTGTAAGGAAGCGGGGTTCCGATGAGCGACATGAACGACTTCAACCGGCAAATCATCGCCGAGTTCCGGGCCAACGATGGCAAATGCGGCGGCATGTTCGAGGGTTCCGACATGTTGATCCTGCACACGCTTGGCGCCAAGAGTGGTCAGGTGCGGCAGAACCCGCTCGTGCACCGCCAGGAGGGCGAGACCTACTACATCTTCGCCTCGAAGGGAGGCGCGCCGACCAACCCCGACTGGTACCGCAACGTGGTTGCCAATCCGGATGCGACGATTGAGGTCGGAGCCGAGTCGATTGCGGTGCATGCCCGCCTGCTCACAGGCGACGAGCGCGACGCAGTGTTCGATCGCCATAAGGAGCGCTACCCGAACTTCGCCGAGGACGAAGCAGCGACGACCAGAGTGATACCTGTCGTCGCCCTCGACCCCGCCGGAACGGCGCTCGAATGAATACGTTTCAGCGCGTTCCGTTTGACACACCACTTCGGGTCACTGGCCCGGCAAGGTCGCCGCGCAACCTCCTGGTCGCGGGCACGGTTGATGGGCAGGCCACCACGCACGACCCAGCGGTCGCGAGTGCGCTCGGATTGGCAGGTGCGCCGATCGAAGGGCCGACGCACATCTCACAGTTTGATCCGCTGGCGTATTCGCTGTGGGGGCAGCGGTGGTTCGAGTCGGGCTGCATCAGCATCCATTTCGAGACGATGGTGTTCGAAGGGGAACAGGTAGTCGCCTCGATTTCGACCGATGGTTCCGAGGTCGGAACCGGGGTTGCTCGGATCGGTGCAGCCAAGCCTGACGGCACATCGGTGCTGACCGGGACAGCGTCGATCGATCCCGCCGCACAGACGGAGCTGGATCGCCGACTTGCCGTCGCGCAGTCGACTGATCCGGGCGAGTTGTTCATCATGGATCAGCTGTCGATCGGCATGCGCAGCGGTCGGCCCGTGCCCACGTCGATCGACATGGATTCACCAAACGGCGACCTGTATCAGTTCTCGTTGCGAGAGAAGTTGGCGACGAGTACCGAGACGAGTCCATGGTTCGCGGGTGCCGACAATCCGTGGGGTCGACCGATCCTGCCGCTCGAGGCGGTGGCATTGCTGGCGCAGAAGGTGCCGCCCAGCTTTCCGGTTCGGCGTCCGACGATGGGACTGTTCATCGACATCCAGGTGCGACTGATTGACGGCCCGTTGTTCGTCGATGATACGTACCTCGTCACACAGGAGGTCGTCGGCTTGGCGCAGACGAAGCGAACCGAGTCGCACTGGTACGTGGCGCGTCTCTCGTCAGCATCGAGCGAGCCGCTCGCCGAAGTCCTGATGCACGTCGGTGCGTTCAAGGAGTCGTACCCCGGCTACCCGCGAAGCCAGATACCCCAGTCCCATTAGGG
>JANOTN010000291.1:0-3708 GCA_031416375.1 Ilumatobacteraceae bacterium | reverse complement strand
CTCGGCTCGCAGCAGATCCGCTGCAATCTGGTGGCCGCTGGGCCGATTCGGACGATGGCGGCCAAGTCGATTCCCGGCTTCAAACTGTTCGAAGACACCTGGGACAGCCGCGCTCCGCTTGGGTGGGACGTCAACAACTCCGAGCCCGTAGCCCGCGCCTGTTGCGCGATGTTGTCTGATTGGTTCCCCGCGACGACTGGCGAGATCATCCACGTTGACGGCGGATATCACGCCATCGGTGCATGATCTTCCAGCACGTTTCGTCTCAGCCAGGTTCGAATCGCCGCCGCCGTCGCGCGGCTCGACCGTGACGAAAATGCATCGAACGCGTGCTGCGCTCCATACACCGGCAGAAAGGTGACTGGTCGCCGACCGGACCGCAGCGCCTCAACGAACTGCTTCGCCTCACCGATCGGCACCAAGGTGTCGTGAGTCCCGTGTACGACCAGCATCGGCGGAGTTCGCTGATCAATTTGGTCGAGCGGCGACACGGCTCGATACCGGTCCGGGGCGTGTTCGACGGATGCCTGCATGACCTCGCGCCTGATCTTGGTCCAGGGTGCCCGTGTTCGGTTACGGTTGGCCATGTCGTAGACCGCGTACATGCCGACGCACGCGTCGACTCGCTGTCCAGGATTGGTCGGCGTCATCGCTGCGATCGTTGCCAGATGCCCGCCCGCTGACCCGCCGGCCAGCACAATCCGAGATGGCGACCACGTGCTGCTGGCCCACTCGACGGCATTTTTTATCCTGGCGATCTGGTGCTCGACCGTCACAAATGGCGTCAACGGGTAGCGCACGGCCGCTACCAACCAACCATCGAGAGCGAGGGCGTGGTACAGATCGCGAGCCTGATGCTGGGGATCCCCCCCTGTCCAGCCACCGCCATGCGCGTAGATCACCACCGGTGCTCCGGCAATGGCCCGGCTGGGCTTGATCAGGTCCAGTGTCAAGTCGTCACGCCAGACGACGTGATCCTCCTCGACGACACCGGGTGGCGTCGGAATCGGTCGGCCCCGCCACCGCGCCGCGCCTCGTGCGGGGTGTACCACGCCTTCGACGTGCGTTCGCAAACGTCGAATCCCGATCGCCGACCGGATCAACAGCCAGACGGTGAGCGCCGCCGATACCAGCAACATCACGCCGCCGACCGCGCCAACGGACAAACGAAACCCGCCGAGAGCCGCAGCGACCCCCAACACGCCGAGTTGAATCAGCAGCCACACCGGTGCCAGCGAGGTCACGACCATCGCAGGAAGCCACAACGGGGAATATCGGCGGGTCGGATTGATCACCGGTTTGGCGGCGTTCCACGACACGGCTATCCCGAGCGCGCCGAACGACAGTAGGAATACAGCGGCAACGGTCGACATCGTCGTCATGCTGCCACGCCACGGCCGTCGATAGTGTCGAATCGTGAATCGGCTTGCCAACGAGACCAGTCCGTACCTTCGCCAGCATCGCCAGAATCCGGTCGATTGGTACCCGTGGGGACCAGCCGCGTTTCAGGCCGCCCGTGACCGCGACGTTCCGATCCTGCTGAGCGTCGGATACTCGGCCTGTCACTGGTGCCACGTGATGGCACACGAATCGTTCGAGGACGACGAGGTGGCGGATTCGATGAACAGTCGGTTCGTGTGCGTCAAGGTCGACCGCGAGGAACGACCCGATGTCGACGCGATCTACATGGACGCTGTACAGGCTTTGACGGGGCGCGGTGGTTGGCCAATGACGGTGGCGATGGATGCCGACGGACGTCCGTTTTGGGGGGGCACGTACTTCCCGAAAGCCGGATTCCTGAAGCTCCTCGACGCCCTCGACGACGTCTGGACCAACCGTCGTGGTGACCTCGAACAAAACGCCGTGGCACTCGTTAAGGCGATCGGGAAGAGCGCTGAAACGGAACCCAAGAAAGACATCCCATCACTCGACGCCGTCAACTCGACGCTCACTCGACTCGGCTCAGCATTCGATCAGGAATGGGGCGGGTTTGGGTCGGCGCCAAAGTTCCCATCAACCTTTCACATCGAACTGGTGCTGCGTTCCTATATGACGAGCGGTTCCGACGACGCCAAACGAGTCGTCACCACGACGCTCGACGCGATGGCGTCAGGCGGCATATACGACCACATTGGCGGCGGGTTTGCCCGCTATTCGGTTGATCGAGAATGGCTCGTCCCGCACTTCGAGAAGATGCTCTACGACCAGGCCACGCTGACCAAGGTGTATCGCCAGGCATACTCGGTACTCGGGATCGAGCACTACCGCCAGGTCGTCGAGGAGACGATTGGATATGTGTTGCGCGAACTGCGCCACCCTGACGGAGGGTTCTACTCCGCGGAAGATGCCGACTCGCCCGACGAACACGGACACGGTCACGAAGGGCTATTCCACACCTGGACACGGGCAGAAGTCGAGCAGGTGTTGGGCACCGCCGCCGATGCCGCCTGTGATTGGTATGACATCACGGTCGAAGGCAACTTCGAAGGCCGGTCGATCCCCAACCGACTCACCCATCGCGGCGAACTTATGCGGCCCGAATCGGTCGAGCAGGCCCGCCGACTCTTGCTCGAACATCGTGCTACACGACGGCGGCCAGGCCTCGACGACAAGGTGCTGACCGAGTGGAACGCGATGTTTCTGTATGCGTTGGCCGACGCCGCCGCGGCGTTTCAGCGTGAAGACTGGAAACAAGCCGCAATCGTCAACGGCGAGTTTCTGTTACGGGAGCTTCGCGCAACAAACGGGCGATGGTTCCGTTCCTGGCAGGCCGAGGGGGTGCCACAGGCGCGTCACACAGCCTTGGCGGCCGACCACGCCGCTTTGGTCGAGGCGTTCGTTCGACTCCACGAGCTCACCGGTGAGGCACGCTGGGTCGTCGCTGCCCAGGAAACCGCCGACACCATGCTCGACCATTTCTGGGATCCGAGTCAGGGCGGGTTGTACACCACCGCTGACGATGCCGAGTCGCTCGTCGTACGCCAGAAGGACCTCCACGACACCGTGACACCCTCAGCCAATTCCAGTGCAGCACACGGGCTTCAGCGACTTGCTGCGCTGACCGGCGAAATGCGCTACCGAAACCACGCTGACCGGATTCTGCAACTTCTCGGGACTGCCATCGATCAGGCCCCCGGAGCTGTCTCGAACGCACTCTTGGCAGTCCAGTTGAGGCACCGATCCATGATCGAGTTGGTAATCGTCGGCGACGTCCCCGAACTGGTCAAGGTCGCTCAGGTGCTCTGGCGCCCCGATCTCGTCATGACCTGGGGCGAACCATTTGATTCCCCGCTCTGGGAAGGCCGAACTCCCGGCCGGGCGTACCTGTGTCGGGACTACGCCTGCGAGGCCCCCACCGAGACGCCGGAGGCGCTCTACGAGCAACTCACCGGGCACCCGGTGCCCGAGGGCGTGAGCATCAATTTAGACACGACACTCAGCCCGACACTTACCACAACACTCAGCCCAACACTTACCACGAACCCCGGTGGATGATCCCGGCCGCGCCGCGGCCAGGTCGCCCCGCACTGCGACCACGCTGTTCGGCACCTTCGGCCGGGTAGCCAAGTGCAATCGCCCCGAGGAGATCAAGCCCTGGCGGAATTCCGAGCGATTGGCGCAGTTCTCGCTCGCCCTTGAAGACGCCGAAGAACAGCGCACCGAGACCGGCCGCCTCGGCTGCAAGCAGCAACGTCATCACCGCCATCG
>JANOTN010000290.1:0-15717 GCA_031416375.1 Ilumatobacteraceae bacterium | reverse complement strand
CCGCCCGACGGTTGGAGCGCAGGCGCTCGGAATCGCACGGGCCGCCTACGAGTACTCGCTGGCCTATGCCAAGGAGCGTCGTGCGTTCGGTCGGCCGATCATCATGAACCAGGCGATTGCGTTCAAGCTGTCGTACATGGCAACCGAGATCGACGCTTCCCGTCTGCTGATCTGGCGTGCCGCCTGGCTGGCCAAGAATGGCGGCTTCAAGAATGCCGAAGGTTCTATGAGCAAGTGGAAGGCGTCGGAGACCGCCGTGCGTGTGACCGAGGATGCGATCCAGATCCTCGGCGGCTATGGGTACACGAGGGAGTACCCCGTCGAGCGCTGGCACCGGGATGCCAAGATCCACACGATCTTCGAAGGCACCAGTGAAATCCAGCAGCTGGTGATCGCCAGGGCCATATCGGGCCTGCGTATCGAGTAGTTCAGCCCTATTTGCGGGCCGATCGAATCGTGCGCCGGACACCATCCCTAATCTCTATCCCTAAGACCTGGGCAAGATCTGGCTGATAGTGTCTCGTGCATGGCGACGTTGCGCGAGAAGCGGCCGGGGGTGTGGGAGGTACGAGTCTTCACAGGCTCCGACGCTCGCGGTCGGCCGACGCAACTCTCACGCACGGTGCATGGTGGCAAGCGCGACGCGCTGCGCGTTGCCGCCGAACTCGACGTCGGCCCCGGTCGCTCCTCGCCTGCTGGAAGGTCGGTCAGCGACGTGCTCGACGCTTGGGTCGAGCAGAGCCTCGGCACGTGGGCACCGTCGTCGGCTCGCGATCAGCAGAGTCGGGTTCGCTCGATCAAGAAGGATCAGATCTCACGTCTTCCTCTGGCGCGCCTCACGGTAGGCGATGTCGAGCGCTGGCACACACGGCTGCGAAAGGGCGGGATGCGCGACGCCGGTATAAAGAACCAACACGGCGTACTACGCGCCGCGTTGTCGCAAGCGGTGCGATGGGGATGGGCCAGCAACAACGTCGCCGCGATGTCACGATTGCGTTCGACAAAGACGCAACAGCGGACCGTGATGAGTGTCGATGACATTCGTGCCGTAATGGCATCGGCGGCGACGATCGACGCCGCCGCCGAGTTGGCGCTACGGATCGCCGCGGTTGCCGGTGCGCGTCGAGCCGAACTGGCCTCGCTCAAGTGGAGCGACGAGAAGGGTGGACAACTGTTGATCGACTCGTCGACCGAGATCGTCAAGCGCGGCGACGGCTCGCCCGAGCTGCGTGACGCAGCGACCAAGACCGCCAACGCCCGTACCGTGACGCTCGACGACGACACCGTCGACCTGATCGCCAAGCTCCGCGGAGAGCGGGCACCGTACGGCCCGTGGATGTTCGGCCTCGGCCCCGAACTGGTCAGCCCCGACCGCATCGGCTGGTGGTGGAGCCGATCGCGCAAACTGTCGGGCATCGATGCGAAGTGGCGCCTGCACGACTTGCGTCACTGGTCGGCCACCGTCGCGATCGGCCAGGGTCACGACGTGAGAACTGTCGTCGGCCGCCTCGGCCACGCCAACCCGGCGATGACGTTACGGGTGTACGCCCACGCTTTCGCCGCAGCCGATCAAGCCGTCGCCGCCGGTCTCGGCGACTTCCTGAAGGGTGATTCGAAATGACGTGGCTCCTCCCACCGACGGACGCGTTCGTGGATGAATCGATCCGCGGTCAGAGGTACCTGATGTCGTGTGTGATGTTGGCGGCGCGCGACATCGCATCGACACGCGCCGCGATTGCCGATCTTTCGATCGCTCACCGGCGTGTCCACTTTCACAACGAGTCACCGAAGCGACGGGCAGCACTACTCATGTCGTTCGCCGCTCTGCCGATCTCGGCACAAGTCGTGGTCTGCCAGAGGCGGCACGGTGTGACGGAGTTCAACGCGCGGGCGGCATGTCTGATCGCGATCGTCGAGATGCTGCAACGCGTCGAGGTCGCTCGGGTTGTGATCGAGAGCCGTCAGGACGACCGGTCCGACGTTGGCGTTATCGACAGCGTGCGCAAGCGTGAGCCGCCACTGGTCTTCGAGCATCGGCGTGGTGTCGAAGAGCCGCTGCTTTGGCTTGCCGACGGCATCACGTGGGCGGTCGGCGCTGGAGGTCGTTGGCGCGAGATCGTGAGCCCGATCGTCGCGGGCATCTCGATAATTGAGCCCTAACGCGCAGAACCCGGTTCCCCTACCTACGGGCAGGCAACCGGGTCCACTTCCACGGGTACTCACCCGAGGCAACAACCAGTATGCGACATTGAGGCGGGATTCGCAAGCATGTTGTGCAACCAAAATCCTCTACCTACGCGCAGAACCCGGTTCCCCTACCGTCCGGTAGGCAACCGGGTCCACTTCCGAGGGCGCTTGCCCAAGGCTCCACCAGTATGCGCCCGCCCGCGCCGAATGCGAGGCGCGAAGAGGCTCTCAGACACCCACCAGGCACAGCGCACGGGCTTGCGCCAAGGTGGTGGTCGAGATCTCGACCTCATCAAATCGGCGCTGCCGGGCTCGAGGCGTCGGGAGGCAAGGCCAAGCCGGCCGGCCGCTCGGTGGGCCACGTGCTCGACGAGTGGGTGAAGCAGAACATCGACACGTGGGCGCCGTCGTCGGCGCGCGATCAGCAGAGCCGCGTCAGGCCGCTCAAGAAGGACCAGATCGCGCGCTTGCCACTCGCCCGGCTGACGGTGGCCGACCGTCGAGCGCTGGCACACGCGCCTGCGGACGGCAGGCATGGCCGACGTCGGCATCAAGAACCAGATGTCGGGCATCGACCCGAGGTGGCACCTGCACGATCTGCGCCACTGGTCGGCCACCGTCGCCATTGGTCAGGGCCACGACGTGAGAACGGTCGCCGGCCGCCTCGGCCACGCCAACCCGGCGATGACGTTGCGTGTCTACGCCCACGCCTTCGCCGCCGCCGATCAAGCCGTCGCGGCCGGTCTCGGTGAGATCTTGCAGGGCTGAGGTGGCGACCTATCAGAACAGATCGATGTCGGTTGCTGGTGTGGCGAACCTCGCAGTCGCCTGCTCGTGCCAGTTCAGCCAGTCGAGCACGGCCGCATCCCCATCTCCTGATCGCCGTTGGCGTGTCCGAGGTACGTCTGAAACCGTGGCTCGGACAGCGCCTTGAGGCAAGTCGGCGAGTGCGCCGGGTGTGTACGGGCAGTGGGCTGCATGGTCGCGAAGGAGACTACGCCCGTGTACTCTCATGTCATACGCCCCCAGGCGCCTCTGCCGATTCATCGGTGATGCCACTGGGGGCAGACATCGTTTTCGGGCCAGAAAGGCGCAGGCCCGGCTCCCCTGCCATCCGGCAGGCAACCGGGCCCACTTCCTCAAGCGCTTGCCGAGGCGGTTTCGGGCATCGGCCACGTCGAACGAATCGACCGGGCCAAGCCGGGCACGGCTCGCTATCCCTCGTACGTGGGACGAACCTTGCGCCGGTCATCGTACGGCAAGCGACTGCGTCAGTCCATTGCCTTTTTGTCGGAACGACACGCTGGGCGGAGAGGACGGCGCGCGGCGGTCTGAACTCCGCCGCGGGCACCGGGCGAGATCTTGCGAAGATGGTGACGTGACCGCCGACTTGAACCGCGACCAGCTGATCGCCCTGATGGTCGCTGAGCGCGATGCGGAGCTGCTTGGTCGCGGGGTAGTGACGTTCCGGCGACTTGAGCCGTCAACACGCTGAGCGCGACGCGCTGACCCGATGGGTGATCGGAAGTACCGTACTGGGCAGCAACTCCAACCGCATCCGTTGCCAGGTAGGGTGCCAGCACAGCCTGGACAACCAGATGATATGTAGCTACTATGGAGACATGAACGTAGCCACATCGCGCTCCGAGGTCGGGATTCGCGAACTCAAGAACGAACTCAGCAAGTACATCGACCGCGTCCGTGCCGGTGAAGAAGTCATCGTGACCGATCGCGGTCGCCCCGTGGCCCGGCTGTCGTCACTCGACCAGTCGACCGACCGGCTCGCCGACCTCATTGCCGCGGGACTCGTCCGTCCGCCCGCCAGCGCCAAGCGGCATCGACCGCGCCCGAGGATCAAGGCGAGCGGAACGGTGAGCGACCTCGTCGCCGAACAGCGCCGATGATCACCTATGTCGACACCTCGACACTGCTCAAACTCATCATCGACGAAGAAGGCTCCGACCGAGCCGAGCTGATCTGGCAGGCAGCAGACACGCTCGCCTCCGTGAGCCTCATCGTCGTCGAAGCACGCGCCGCCCTGGCCGCCGCGCACCGACATGGGCGGCTCACAACTCCAGAGCACCGCCGCGCCAAAGCCACCCTCGCGATCCTCGTCGGTGACCTCCACCTGATCACGGCCACCGACGAACTCCTCGAGCAGGCCGCCGACCTGGCCGAGACGGAAGCGCTCCGCGGATACGACGCCGTCCACCTCGCCGCCGCGCTCTCCGTCCAGGCGATGCTCCTCACCAGCGCCGACACAGGGCTCTGCGACGCCGCAACCCGCCGAGGACTTCACATCGCGAACCCCCTTCTGCCTTGACCTGCTTGCCCCACCCACGGCGCTCGTGGCGTGTCACGTACCGCCGGTGACCGAGCGCGTCCAGATTCGATCGGCGCGAGACTTGCTCGATGACAGCGACACGCCTCCGGGACGGACGATGCAGGTTCCGGGTGGAACGCAGGCACTCGATCGCACCGAGCTGCTCCCGGTCTCGACGACGACTCGGACCGGGTATGTCCCGCGGCCGTCGCTGCTGGGTGCGATCGTCGGCAAGGCGCTCGCCGTTCGTGTCGATGATGTGCCAGAGGCCCAACGGCTCGATCTCGCCTTCCTGTTGTCGTTGGTTGATGATCCATTCGCGATGGCAGCGGAGCTGACAGCGACTGACCGGCGCCGGCTACGAGCACGAACCGAGATGCTCGACCCCGAACATCGGGTGTGGCAGCAACTCACGCCGGACGTGAGCGATCGCGCCCGGGCAGCGCTGCGGATCCTCACCAGTTAACTGTCCGAGTGACGAAATCGGATGTGAATCGTCCAGCGATCGCCGAGCGGCCGGCGGGCGTGTCCACGAGAGTCTCGGCGCAGCACTCCCAGTTTGAGACACAGGGCGCGCACAGAGATCGTCGAAGAGCGAGATACACCGGAACGTGAGGCAAACTAGGTGAGGAACGCGGCGCCTCCGCAGATGTTTCTCGGAAACTTTCGGGCTCACGACGCCCGAGACACCTCGGCGGTGCAACAAGATTTGCAGCCGGCGCGACGACCGAGGGCAGCCTTCTACGTTGATAGGCACGAGCGCCGGTCAGTAGGCGATGTCAAGGGCGTAGCGCAATGCCTCATCGAGCGCTGCTCGGACGGCCTCGTCGAGGTGGCCGACGGGTTCGTCGTCGAGGGCGTCGATAGGGATCGTGATCACGTTGTCGCAACTGATGACGCAGGTGTCGGGCAGGCCATGTTCCGGGCCGAGTTCGACCTCCGACCGGATGCCACGGATGGTGCGCGTGATGGGCGCGCAGGTGACGGCCGTGAGCACCGCAATAGCCGCATCACGCGTCAACACACACACCGGACGCCGCCCGGCCGGCTGGCCGAGGTCGGCCCAGAAGATGTCGTTGCGTGCTACCACGCCGGCGCGGTCTCGGCGGCGAGTCGTCGTGCCGACCGGACCAGCGCAGGATCGGCGGGTTGGCGACGGTACGCGATCTGCAACTCCCGATCTGCTGTGGCGATTTGCTCGGCGTCGATCACTGCTTGCGCGCCACGACGCAGCAATTCGGATCGGTTCGTGCCGAGGGCAGAAGCAAGCGAATCGAGTCGATCCACCAGATCGTCGTCAAGTTGGACCAGTACCTCACGTCGCGCCATGACCATATGGTATAACATATGGTCACCGCTGAGAACAGGGCCGATGATCCATCCATATCGCCTTCGCAGGATCGGCCCTGTGGCGGCCGACCTCGACCGGTGAGGTTCGGCCGACATCACCCCCTCGGTGATCGCGAGTCTGGCCTGTCGGCGCGAACGATCGCTCGACGGTTGTCATCGATCTCTGGGGGTTCTACGCATAACCCGGTTGGGAACTCCCGGTGCCATCCGGCAGGTTGATCATCACACTTGCCGTCCTTCTGCCAATGTCCAGCCGAGTCGGGCTCGACGCCACGCCCGAGCCGGCCTACGTCGGCAAAGTGTAAAAGAAACCTCGTCCGGACTTGGTTTCACGCCCGGGTTGGAGAAGCCCTTGCTGCGCAAGTCCTGTCAGAAGTTTTCCAGCGGTCACGACCGTCACTCCCGTCATATCGGCCACTTCCGTCGAGGAGACCCGGCCGCGTGCTTCCACCCACGACATTGCCTGATTCACCCGCTCCATTGGGCGCGTGAGGTGCGCAACTCTGTCTCCGAGCTTCTCGCGTGAGGCGTCACTGAGTCGCCATGCTCGCTCTTGGCCGGCCGGGACTCCAACGAGCTCAGTGATCACTGGATGACCGTCCACGGTCGCTCGACCTAGTCGCTCGAGCGCTGCCGCAACCTCGCCAACGGGACGTTGAAGCAGCGGCGCAGCCACCGTCGTGTCCACCCATCCGGTGTGACACAACCTATTGATCAGAAGGAGTGCGTCAATATCCGCAGCGATCGAGGGCGGTTGCACCGCCGCAAGAAAGCTCACCACCTGACGATCCGGATCGCCGCCAATGAGCCCGATTCGCACATATGGACCCTCGACCTCGGAGATCTCCGGGGCCGGTCTGCCAACTGCGAGCATGTCACTCACCATGCGGTCCACGCCGATCCCCTCCCGCTCGGCGAGCCGCAGAACGGCCATCGTTTCAGCGAGTGAGCGATACCTCGGGACCGAAGGATGCGTGATGATGTTCGACGGGCCGATGCCGCCAATGAATCCGCCTGGGGACGTCACCGTGAGTACGTCGCCGACGTGCTCGACGACTGTCGGCTGTGGCGATAGCCAGTCGCGGTGAACAACTCCATTCACAATCGCTTCGCGGAGGGCACGAGGCGGGAGAGCCCGAAACTGCCCTCTGGCGAACTGGTCACCGAGATGGACGGCTCGATTCAAGTTCGACGCAACCTGGTCGACAGCGGCGACCTGCTCCAGCAACGCCCGTTCGCTTCTGAGGCGCGATGTGCTGTCGCCGCCAGGCACATCTCGTCGTATGTAGTCGATCCCCACAGCTGGAGTAGCGACAAACAGGAGCGAGCCAGCATTCGACAATCGGCCATCGCCGTCCACGACGTTGAGGCGCCGGAGCAAGTCCTCGGGTGTGCTATCGGCGAGGTCGAGTGAGGCTCCGTCACCTGCTTGCCTCAGGAAGCGTCGAGCGATTTCGATCGCCACTGGCGACACGTCCGCGAAGGTGTGCCCAGATGGTTGCGCTGACCAATCGACGCCGCTGCGTTGAAGCTTTCCAGAGTGCCATGTCGTGGGGTCGACCTCGACACAGTGGTCGTCCACGCGCCACCTGATCTTGCCTGCGTAGCGGACGGGTTCGATCGCCTCGTGAGTCGACAGAACGAGGAGCCGGGTGCCGTTCAAGTTCACTTCCCGGACCGTCACCGTGAGTGTTCCCGCGGTCAGCTCATAGAGGCGATGTCGCAGCCAATCGGCGTCGATCGCAGTGCCGACCCGCTCGCCCTTGTCGGCGACTCCAAGGATCAGTGCCCCGCCGCCTGGGGTATTCGCGAAGCACGCCATCTCCGCGGCGAGATACTTTGCCGCCTCCTCATTCTCCGAGGCTCCAGGCAGGATGACGCCCGCTGGCCCTCGTCGGCCAGGCTCCTCCTTGCAGTCCACGTGCGCTCGCTCGATCGTGTACGGGGCCGACCCGCCCGCGAGGAGGCCCAGAACGTCGTTCAGTTGAGTCTCTAAGGGATCTGGACCGAGGAAACTGTAAGTCAATGCCACCACCGACCGATCGTTAACACTTTGACCCTCGAAAGTATAAGCCATCCGACGGAAGTCGGCTCTGCTTTGCGTTTGCCGCATCGTGGCAGGGACTCGCAGTGCTCGCCGAGGCGATTCCGTTCGGTGCTACTTGGTGCGTCGCCGTGCAGCGGCGCCCGTTGGCGGTCGGAGGCAGCGTTTGTCGGAAGAGATGACCTCGGCGGGCAGGAAGTGGCGAGGCAGCGAACGTCGACTTGCCTGAGCCGGACACTCCCACGAGGGCGATAACGCTGAGCTCCGGGATGGTGATCCTCATCGCGTGAACACCGCCATCTGGGTTGGGCTACCGAGGGTGTCGTCGGTCGCGCCGATGCCGGAGATCGTGACCGAGTAGTCGTGTCGGTCGGCCACGGCAGCGCACCATGCCTGGAACTCGGCACGGGTCCACTCGAAGCGGTATTCTTATGGCGAAGCCGGTCCGTGGGCATGCTCTCGAAGAGCACGTTGTACTCGACATTGGGTGTGGTGATGACGGCTGTACGCGGTCGCGCAGGCGGCGATCCCGATAGGTGAGTGCACCCTGCCAGAGATCGACACGAGAGCGCTGGCGTGGCGGCATCTCGTCGAGGCGCAGCCGGAGTGCGGCCGTCTCGAGCGCTCGCCAGGCTCGTCGGTGCGCGTCGAGCAACGATTCAACGCATAGAGGTCGGTTGTGTTGCAGACCAAGCCGTCGCGGCCGGACTCGGCGACCAACTGAAGGGCGACTCGTGAGGCGCCGGCTTATGAAACGAAACGAAACTGTGCACCGACGGTGCGCACGGCATCGCGGTCGATCGACTCGACGTACCGAGCCTGTCAGATCTCAGACGTCGAACGTCGGGCACGGTTCATCGGGGAAGTACCGGGCGCATTCTTGCGGGGTGAACCCTCGGGTGAGGGCTGAGCGCGCGAGTTGTGTGACGTCGGCCAAGTCGATGGCGAATCGCCGGACGACTCCGCCGCCGTCTTCGTAGTACAGCGTGTCGGTGCCATTAGCGAAGGTGAAGGTCGGGGGGTCTGCCTGCTGCGTCGGCACGCTCGCGAGAAGCTTCCCGTCGCCAGACCAGACGCGTACTCCGTCGGCGGACGATCCGGTGGCGATCAATCCGCTGCTCGAGATGTCGATCGCCTTACTGCCCGCGCCGTGGGCGACGATGTCGACGACCTTCGCATCGGCCTGGTCGTCACCTTCCACGATCCGCTCCACATCCAGGACGATGAGCCGACCGCTCGCCATCAACAGGGCCAGACGTCTGCCGTCCGGCGACATTGCGAGACTTTCGGGCCACTCATCGGCGTCCGGGAGGTATGTCCCGACCGCATCGCCGGTGGCAAGGTCGTACATGGCCACGGCGCCAACTTCGGGATCCACCACGAACACCGAACGCGGGAGACCGTCATCGCCGGGCGGGCCGAAGGCGGCGGCGTAGATGGCGGTATCTCCCAGGTCGAGGAGCGTGTCACCCGTCTCGAGGTCGACAATCCGGCTGACGTCACCGGGCACCTGTCCCCGTTCGTCGCACAGCAACTTTGCGTCGAGCGCGGCCACTCGGCCGCTCCGATCGAATGCGCGCACGGACTCGCAGCGCGCGAGTGGAGTCGAGTCGCCGCCGGGAAGCTGGATGAGGTTGCTGACGTAGTCCTCGTCGAGCGTCGCCACCACCGAAAGATCAGGACTCACAAGCGGACGGGTCGAGAAGTAGTACCGGACGTCGCTGAGCACCTCGTCGTCGTTTCCGCTCCGCATGTCGACCCGGTGCACCGAGCTCAGGTCTCCGGAGTTCGTATGGATGGTGGCATAGGCGGTGGATTCGTCCGCCGCCACCACGAGGCGATCGAGCAAGCCATCCGGAACCTGGAAATTGCCCAGGGCGCGCGGACCGGCCGGCGAGATGTCCCAGGTGCGGACCTCGCCGGTGCTGGCTGACGACAGGCGAGAGCCATCCGGAGCGAAGAAGATCTGGAACGGCCCACCTGAGGTTCCAGCGAGGCGTACTCTCTCGGCGAAGTCATCGGTGTCGTAGAGGCGAATCAGGCTGTCGTTGCCAGCGACGGCCAGGGTGCGCCCATCGGGGCTGAACTGCGCAAAATTCGGGTCGCGGAACTCAAGCGTCTTTCGAACCTCACCGGTATCCATGTCGATGACGTCGATGCGTCGGCCGAGGAATGAGTAGAGCGCGGCGAGCTTCCCAGTCGGGTCGATCTCGAGATCCCAGTACTCCACACCCGCGGGCGTGCCGATCTCACGAATCTGCTGACCCGTGGCAATGTCGAAAACCCTCAGCCCTGTGCCGTTCCAGTTCAGAACGACGATCGATGTGCTGTCGCCTCCGAGCTCGAATCCCTGGGCGGGGCCGAACGGCTTCGGAGTACCGCCCGCGGCGAGGTCCCACACCACGGCGACCCACTCCGGGGAATCGGGATGAGCTCGCACGGCCCCCAACCAGCGACCAGTCGCGTCGTAGTCGAGAAACCCGTAGAAGCCGCTTGGAGCGCTCAGCGAACCCACCGGCCGACTCGACGCGACGTCGAAGAGCTCGACGGCAGGGGCGGATCCATCCTCGATGTTCCGGTAGCCGACGGCCAAGGTGGAGCCGGTCGGATCGAACGCGAGCCCACTAAGACTGAGCTGGTAGTCCGTCGTGACGTCGGCGATGGTCCTGCCGGACGCAGTCTCGATGAGCATGTATCCGGTTCGGTCCAAGCGGTCGACGGCGAACAACGATCCGTCCGGGCTGAGGTCCATGGAGACATTCATCACGCCGTCGATCCTGGATGTCAACCGCATCGATTGCGTAGCGCGATGCAGGGCCGAGAGCACCTCGGCGGACGGCTCGTCTGTGCGCTCCAAGGCCGCCAGGCCGAGCAGGATCGCGCGCTCCGGGTCTTCATCGATGGCGAGCGTCGCCAGCCCGGCGAGCTCCCGTTCGCGCGTCTCGTCAGCCTGGCGGTCGGCGTTGCCCCGTTGCACGAACGCGATCGCTGCCATCACCATGGCCGCGACTGCGGCCGCTGCAACGACGAGGGTGACCCGGCGACGCCGCCGCGATCGTGCGGTCCGGTCGCGATCCACCTTCTCGCGACTCGCAGCCAGGAACCGACGCTCGTCGTCGCCCGGCTCGAAGCGGGAGCCGGCAGCCCACGCTTCGGCCAACTCGAGCCGGCCCCCACCGTAGAGGAAGCTCGCATCCGTGCCGGCGTTGATCCAGTCGCGTGCGGCCGACTCAACTCGCCGTCGCGCGAGCAGGTCTTCGCGGGCCTCGTCGACCCATCCTGCGAACCGCTCCCAGTCGGTGAGCAGCGCCTCATGTGCCAGCTCGACCGTCGGCGTCCGGCTCGCCGGGTCGCGATCGAAGGTCAGCAGCCGGTGGTGGCCGTACTCGGCGAGGACTGCGTCGAGGTCGTCCATGGCGATTCCGGCCTGCTCGAGCTCCGTCCGACGGACACGCCGACGCGTGTCGCCATGCTCCTCGGTGACGCTGACGAGTCGGAGGCACACCAGTTGCATGGCGGTGCGGCAGCGATCGTCGAACGATTGGTAGATCTGCTCGGCGCGGCGGCCGATCGCGCCCGAGACACCTCCGACCTCGTCGAGGTCGGCGACCGTGATGGTGTTCGTCGTCCTCGTTCGGAATAGCTCCGACAGGGTGTGCTGCACAAGGGGCAACCCACCGGGGTGCAACTCGGCTTCGGCGACGATTCGGTCCACGACCCCAGGCTCGATCTGCACACCGACCGCGGAGGCAGGAAGCTGCACCGCGTCCGCCAGCTCGCCCGACGACATCGCCCCGAGCGCGACCGTCCGACGGTGGATCGCGTCGTCGAAGCCGGGGTAGGCGAGCGGCCGGTCGAAGTAGTCGGCTCGCAGCGTGGCGACGAGGCGAACGGTCGAATCGGGGGTCTGCGCGACGTCGACCAACATCCGGAGGAACCCGCGTCGCTCGGCGTCGTCGATGGTCTGCGTGAACAGCTCCTCCAGCTGGTCGACGACGATGAGCACGCCGGGGTTACCGGGCGCCAGCTCGTCGACGACCGCACCGAGGGAGCGCGACTCAGATAGGAGCGCCCCGACGACGTCTGGAAGATCGGTGCTGGCGATGCGGCCGAGCGCGGCTGCCAGTTGTTGGAACGGCTCGCGCCCGGGAACGAGTTCGGTGACGAGCCAGCTCTCCGAGCCCGGAATCGCCCCGGCCGCGAGCGCTGGCAGCAAGCCGGCCTTGACGGCGGACGACTTGCCGATTCCGGATGGGCCGACGACGATCAGCAGCGGCTCGTGCTGGAGAACGGCGACCATCTCGGCCACCGATCGGTCGCGGCCGTAGAAGTCGTCGGAGTCCGCCTGCTCGAACGCCTCGAGGCCGCGGTACGGGTTGCGCGTCGGTACAAACGTCGCCGACGGAGAGGCCGATACTGAGAACGCGTCGCGAAGCTCGCCCATCAATTCGTCGATCGACTGTTGCCGTCGGCGAGGATCCGGATCGGTGGCGCGGCGGACCACAGCGGACGCCGGACCCTCGGCGACATCGAGCGCCCCGTCGATCGGTGGTGGCGAACCGCCCAGCAGGTGCTCCACGAGGACACCGAACGAGTAGATGTCGGAGGCAGGTGTCGCCAATGCGCCACCGAGTCGCTCCGGTGCGTCGTACGCGCTGCTCGCGAACGTGATCACCCCCGAGCAGATCTCGTCGATGCCCAGGTCGGCCACGAAGGCGTTGTCCTCGGCGTCGAACAGCACGTTCTCCGGGCGGATCCGCCCGTGCACCACGCCGTGGCGGTGGGCGGAGGCCACCGCGGATGCGATCGTCTCCGCGATCTCGAGCGTCTGTGCCGACCCGAAGCCGTCCGGCGGTATCCGTTCGCCGAGATTGCCCCCGGTCATCAAGCGACTCACCATCACGGCCCGGTTCGGCTCACGCCAGTAGTCGAGGAGCGGAACGACATGAGGATGCTCGACGCGGGTGATCCGCTGCGAAGCGGTCTCGAAGCGGCGCACGAACTGCGGATGGCACACCATTTCCCGGCCGAAGACGCGGAGCGCGACCTCGCGGCCGACCGACGGCTGGTACGCCCGATGCACCTCGCCGAGCTGTCCGGTGCCGATCAGCTGACGCAACTCGTAGCCCGGCACCGAGCGCTCGACGCCACCCGGGACCGGTGGCGGTAGGCGGTCGACACGCAGCGGCGGGAAGTCCGAGCCGAACCCGCTGCCGACGAGTTGGTAGACGTGGACGGCCGGGTCGAGCCCGACGATGTCGAACCGCCCGAGGGATTCGGCGGCCCACCCGGTCTGAGCGCCCACGGCGAGCGCGTCATGGGCAGCCCCCGAAAGGAGGACCTGTCCTGGGTGGGCGATGGCAACGAGTCGGGCGGCACGTGCGAGCGGTGGACCGACCGGTTCGTCGTCGCGCATTTCGAGATCGCCGACGTCGATAACAATTCGTGTGCCGTCGTTCACGATCGAGCGCGCTGCTCGTACGGCACTGATCGCATCGCTGAAGACGACGTAACCCGCAGTTCCCTTCGGGCTCAGCTTGGTCCCGCCCTGCGTCGCGGCGGCCGCCTCGAGGTCGTCGTCCCGGCGACCGTACGCCGTGTCCCGCTCCCACGGATCGCGCCATCCGGCATCGTCGAGGTCGGCGACCAGTACCGCTCTGCGTTGAACGGTTGGCCCGATGCTGATCAACAAGTCACGGTCTTGGGCGAGGATCCGACGCTCGAGGCCCTTCAGCTCGAGTGATGGGTCGATCCCGAGGCTCTCGACGAGCAACTCACGCGTGCGGGCGTACGCGCGCAACGCCTCCGCCTGCCGGCCGCACCGATACAGGGCCAGCATGTGGAGCCCTCGCAGGCTCTCACGGTACGGGTACTCGACCGTGAGAGCGTCAAGCTCGCCGACGACCTCACGATGTCGGCCGGCCCGTATGTCGGCGTCGATGCGCGATTCGAGCGCTGCCAGACGCATCTCACTCAGGCGCGTGATTACACCGTCGAGATGTCCGTTTGCTTCGATGTCCGCGTAGGCGTGGCCACGCCACAGCGACAACGCCTGTCGGAGCGCGCCGGACGTCCGTTCCGGATCCTCGATCGCGGCAGCGTGCGCACACAGATATTCGAACGCTGCGGCGTCGATCGTCGCCTCCGTGCAGTCGAGTAGGTAGGCGTCTCCCTGGCGCACGATGACGTCGCCGAGCACGTGCCGGAGGTTCGAGACGTATGTGTGAAGCGTCGCCTTGCCGCCCGGACTGGCGTCCTCACCGTAGGTCGCGAGCAGCAACGCGTCGACCGATACCGGGCGACCGGCGGCGGCGATCAACACGGCGAGAACACCTCGCTGCTTGCGGCCACCAAGAGCGGTTGGCGTCCCTCTGACGCGCACCTCTAGCTGCCCCAGGACCCCGTACTCGAGTCCCCGGACCTCGCTGCCAGCCTCGTTGATGCCGTGCAAATCAGTCACCAGCGCGAGCGTACTTTGTGCCGCTCAACACCCGCTCAAGTGCCCCCTATAGCTGGTCGAACGCCGTTGTCGTGGCATGGTTCCTACGCTATTAGCCGAGCCGCAGCGTGCGAAGCGCCTTTAGCAGCTCTTTGGCGACTTCGGCGCGTTCCTTTGGCGGCGTTTCGGGGGTCCTTTCGAGGCTCGGCGCACCGTCGTCGACATGCACGCGACGACACCCAGCCAGAACCAATCGATCGCATGCCGGGCACTGTTCGCCTGGGTAATGCTCGTTGTCGGCGCCATGGCGGGAGCGTCGCCCACCGGCGCCAGCTCGACCGCAGGCGTGACCCTTCACGATGCACATCACCAGGTACCCGGGGGTGGACCACGGCTCGTCCACGGCGCCATCGCCGACGTTCTCGTGCGGGTGCGGGGAGGCGCGGTCTGCTCGGGCACGCCGATCACGGGCACGGTCTACGTCGTCACCGCTGCACATTGCGTGCTCGACGGCCAGGGAAATGCCGCCGCACGAACCGTCGTTCGAGACGGCGTCACGTACGCCGCCACCGCAGTGCTTGTCGACGACCGCTACTTCGACGAGCCGAAGGCGCAGCTCGACGCCGCCGTGCTGGTGATGGATCAGGTCGTGCCCGGTACGTCGGCCACCATTGGAGCCGCCATTCCGACCACGGGCTCGGTCACGATCGCTGGTTTCCAGTCGCTCGACAGCGACGGCACGCTGCTGCGCGGAAAGGGCCTGCACGACGTGCCCGTCCCCAAAGGCGCGACCGGCAATCTCATCAAGATCGAATCGGCGCCGGCCGGTTGCACCGTACCGACCGTGTCGCTGTCAGTCACTGGCAGCCGCGTACACATCCCTTGCGGATTGATCCCCGGCGCATCCGGGGGAGGGATGTTCGCCGAAGTCAACGGGACGATTGTGCTCGTCGGAATCGTCTCGACCGTCACCTTCGACCTGTCCTTGAACGGAGTCGTGCCGCTGGAATCGCTCCACGAGCTGCTGCGGCACCCGGAGAAGTATTGGCACGAGGTGACCGCCACGCGTAACACCGGCGACCCCGCGCGCGTAGTTCTGTCATGACCGGTTGCTCGGGCCGGCGCCGGAGACGGTCGGCCGGCGTCGACCAGACCGCGCTGTCGGCCACCAACGACGGCGCAACGGTCGGTACCTTGAGATCATTCGTGCCCGCTGCGGTCTATTCCGAAGTCGTCCGGCTCGCCCCTGAGATCCCAGCGGTCGCCGTCGTACCCGACGGTGACCGCACATTGCGAACGGAGTGGATGATCGCCGCATCACGCGAGCGGCTTGGCGTCGAACCGATCGTCGTACCGGGAGGCCATTGTCCTCAT
>JANOTN010000289.1:0-2845 GCA_031416375.1 Ilumatobacteraceae bacterium | reverse complement strand
GCGTCGACCGGAACCGGTGCCACATGACGATCGACAGGAGGACGTGTTGGGCAACGTGGAAGATCTTGTGCTGGCAGGCACTGAGCATGGTGATCTGGCGGGGGCACTGCGCTCGTTGTCGCCGGAGTTGCGGTCGGTGGTGCAAGCCACCGTGCTCGACGGGCTCACAACCCGCGAGGCGTCACAACTCCTGGGGATTCCCGCGGGAACCGTGAAGACAAGAATGATGCGCGCACGTGCCGAACTGAGAGGGGCGCTCACATGACCTGGCACATCGATGACTTCGCCGCCACTCGATATCTCGCCGGCCAACTCGACTCGACCAGCGCTGCATCAGTCGAGTCGCACGTAATGGCGTGCGATCAGTGTCGAGCTGAGCTTGGTGTTGCGGCGGGCGAGATCGATGCCGTCGCACTCGACATTGCGTGGGCTGGAATCACCGACCTGCTCGATCGACCCTCAGTCGGGTTCGTCGAGCGGGTGTTGCAGAGAATCGGATGTCCTGACACCGTGACACGGGTAGTAGCCGCTACAACTCGCGCCCGGTTTTCGTTCCTCGTCGCCGTTGCGATCAGCCTGTTCCTCGCCATCAACGCCGCTCGGTCGCCGTACGAGAAGTTCTTCGGAATGTTCCTGGTAATCGCCCCACTCGGGCCGCTCGTCGCTACGGCGGGCGCGTTCGGACGGTGGAGCGACCCGGTTTGTGAGCTGGCTAGCACCGTCCCCACATCGACGTTACGAATCTTGCTGGTCCGCGTTGCGGCGTCGGTGGTGCCGTCAATCGTGCTCACGGCGGCATCGATCCCATGGCTGATCGACCGTGGATGGTTCGCTGTGGCATGGCTGCTGCCGTCGGTGGCGCTGTCGTTGGGAGCGTTGGCCCTGTCCTCGTGGGTCAGCATCGAATCGGCGGCATTGACGCTCGGAGGGTTGTGGGTTGCGATACCAATCTCGCTCCGACTACCCGTGTCGGATCTGGTTGAGTTGCTCGGTCGTCCGACGCAACTGGTATCGCTGATGGTGATTGCAGCCGCGTTGGCGATCACCCTGACTCGACGGAACGCGTTCGAATATCCGGAGGCCTAATGGACCAAATCGTGCACACCCGATCGCTCTCAAAGCGATACGGCAAGTCAACCGCGCTCGAGTCGATTGATCTCGATCTTGGGACCGGAATCACCGGCCTGCTCGGACCCAACGGCGCCGGCAAGACGACGTTGTTGCGAATACTCGCCACGTCGCTGGCGCCATCCTCAGGAGACTTACGTGTGCTCGGCCAGGACCCTGGGGAGGCTTCAGGTCGCCTCGCAATCAGGCGGCGGCTCGGGTACGTGCCACAGGAGGTTGGGCTGTACGACAACTTCACGGCATTCGATTTCGTCGATTACGTTGCGATCCTCAAGGAGCATGTCGATCGCTCGGCCCGCCACGATGAGGTGCGTCGGGTGCTCGACGAAGTCGATCTCCGAGACGTCCGCTCCAAGAAGATTCGCAAGCTGTCAGGCGGGATGAAACGGCGAGTCGCACTTGCCCAAGCACTGCTGGGTGATCCCACGCTGCTGGTGCTCGATGAGCCGACGGTCGGCCTCGATCCCGAGCAGCGGCTGCGTTTTCGCCAGTTGATCTCGCAGCACGCCGAGCGCCGTTGCGTCGTGTTGTCGACGCACATGACTGAGGATGTCGAGGCGCTGTGTGATCGTGTCATCGCCCTCGATCAGGGACGTGTCGTCTTCGATGGCACGCCAGCCCAACTCGCCGGTGTCGCTGTCGGGCGGGTCTGGGTCGCCGACAGCATCGACTCCAGGGCGGTTGTGTCGTGGCGCACCGGCGAGGGCCGTCATCGTCACATTGGTGAGGCACCGACCGGAGCTGAGTTGATTGCCCCGACCGTTCAGGATGGCTATCTGCTACTCAACGGCGGCATCCCGGAAGTGACTGCTGCGTGATGTTTCCCGAGTTGGCGCTGGCGCGAACCGAGGGCATTCGGCTGTTGCGAAACCCGCTGGTCTGGTTGGCATGTGGGCCGAGCGCGTTGTGGGTTCGAAATGCTGCGAGTTCCGGTGGGTCGATCGAGGATCGGTACTTCCTGCTGATCGGGTACGCGCTTTTTCTTCCCGGTCTGGCGATGGTTATCCACACGATCGGTGCGGTTCTGAGGGCACGATATTCGAACACCGAGGAGATGCTCCGAACGGTACCTATGGGCAACGATCGTCGTTCGGTGGCCCATGGGCTCTCCGCCTTGGCGGCGGGTCTCGTCGGGTTGTCGGGCATCGTGGCGATCTATGTGACGTTGCGTCCGCCAGCCGTCCTTGGCCGCGGCGAAAACTCGATCCCTGATAGCTCGGAGATTCCTCGACCGAACATCGCGCAGTTACTGCAGGGGCCGATGGCAGTCGTGACGGTGTGCGTGTTTGTCGTTGCAGCGATTCGGTGGATCCCAACCTGGCTCGTGATCGTCCCGCTGGTGTTCTTAACGTTCGTTCAGGGTTTGTTCTTCGGAATCTTTCTTGGCGTGCCGACGGGCGGCCAGAGTTGGTTGTGGCCGCTGGTTACGGGCACGGTGCATGGGGAGTGGATCGGATGCGGGGAGTTCGATCCGAATTGTGACTTGCCGATCACCGGCTTCGACCGCGTCACCCCATGGTGGCACCTGGCATACCTGGCTGCGCTGTGCGTTTGGCTCACCACGGTTGCGGTGATCCGTCATCGGCGAGATCGTCGTGCATGGGTGGCGTTCGGCTGCTCTCTCGCAGCAGTCGTTGCGCTGGCGGCCATTCAGGTCATGACTTCTGACAAATACATGGCGATCGAGAATGTTGTCGGGTGATGGGAGCTTCGTGGC
>JANOTN010000288.1:0-12558 GCA_031416375.1 Ilumatobacteraceae bacterium | reverse complement strand
CTTCACCAACAACCTGCGAGAAGCCGAGCGGTTCATGTCGGCGTCTGGCAGTGACTGCGGCATCGCCAACGTCAACATCGGCCCTTCGGGTGCCGAAATCGGCGGGGCGTTCGGCGGCGAGAAGGAGACGGGTGGCGGACGCGAGTCGGGTTCCGATTCATGGCGCGGTTACATGCGTCGAGCGACGAACACGGTCAACTACTCGACCCAGCTCCCGCTCGCCCAAGGCGTCAAGTTCGACCTCGACTAGAAACCCCCGTTCATGTCGCGCTAGGCACGTCATACGAGGGTTGAGCGCGACTTGAACGCCGGCTCGTGACGAGACCTACCGGTTCGTTTATTTTGGGGCGTATGAGGCTGCCGATTAGTTCGCCGATCAAGCCGATGTTGGCGAAGTTGGGGCGAACAATTCCGACCGAGCCGGGGTTGCTGTACGAGCCGAAGTGGGATGGCTTTCGTTGCATCGCGTTCCGTGACGGCGACGAGATCGAGCTCACGAGTCGCAACCAAAAGCCGTTCAACCGATACTTCCCAGAACTGATCGAACCGTTGAAGCTGGCGCTCCCCGATCGATGTGTTGTTGATGGGGAAATCGTGGTGCCAAGTCCGCAAGGCCGGGGCCTCGACTTTGACGCCCTGCAGCAACGGATTCATCCGGCGGAGTCACGCGTCCGGATGCTGGCCACCAAAACCCCGTCGGCGTTCGTCGCTTTCGACCTGCTGGCGCTCGGCGACGTCGACCTCACGACGACCGAATTCGGCGTACGGCGCGCCCAACTTGAACAGCACCTCGCTCCGAACGCCAGCGTCCATCTCACACCGGCCACGACCGACCCGACGATTGCCGAGCGGTGGTTCACACGATTCGAGGGGGCCGGTCTCGATGGCGTGATGGCGAAGTCGCTCGACGGTGTGTACACGCCCGACAAGCGAACATTGGTGAAGGTCAAACACGTTCGAACCGCCGACTGTGTGGTCGCCGGGTTTCGGGTTCACAAAGACGGCGAGGGAGTCGGGTCATTGCTGCTCGGTCTCTACGACGACAACGGACGACTGAACCACGTCGGCGTGTGCGCCTCATTCTCCACCGCGTTCCGGAGTGAGCTGATCGAAGAACTGGCGCCGCTCAGCGTCGACGCGCTCGACGGTCATCCGTGGCGCCAATGGGCTGAGGCGCAAGCCAATACCGACCAGCGGATGCCTGGCGGGTTGAGCCGCTGGAACGTCAACAAGGATCTCTCGTTCGTGCCGTTGCGTGTCGAGCGGGTACTCGAAGTCACCTTCGGCCAGTTGGAGAGCGGCCGGTTTCGACATGGTGTGTCGTTCGTCCGTTGGCGCCCCGATCGTGATCCGGATTCGTGCCGCTACGAGCAACTTGAGGTCGCCAGTCCGGTCCGTTTCGACGAGCTGCTCGCCGAGTCGGGGTCAGCCTGAAGGGAGCGTCGACGTGGTGGTCGTGGTCGGCGGTGCCGTGGCGAACGGCGCCGACGTGGTCGACTGGTCGATCAGTTGGATTGCGAGCTGCGTAGTGGTCGACACGTCTGGAACGGTGACGACTGTGCCATCGGCTGCGTTGACCGCAAACGTCATTTTGGCACCCGGTTGATTGCCCGTCGCAGTGGTGGCGATCATCTCGATCGTCCAGGTCCCGGGAGCGTCAAACGGGATCCCGACCTCGCCGAGTAGCACGGCGGTTCCGGCACCGGTCAACGGGATCGGCTGCTCGATAATTCGGGCTGTCGAACCCAGTGGCGGAGTGAATCGCAGCACCAGATTGGTGATCCCTTCCGTCGGCGCCGATACCTCGACTCTGAGTCCGTTGAGTCCAACAGTGGACGGTCCAATCAGTACGTCGGCACTGACACCAGACGTCAAAGAGTCGTCGAAGGGAACCGTGAGCTCATACTTCTCGCTAGCGAACGGATCGATTTTGGCGGGAGTCAGCGCAAGCATCCAGCCTGAGAAGGCCAACACGACCACACCGAGGGCCGCCTCGGCGCCGAACGCTCGACGGAACCGATCGGCAGTTTGCACCGTGAGTTCCTGGGCTCGATCGAGTCGCATTGTGACCTGCTGGCGCACTGCAAGCGAGACCGCAAGCATCGCTGCGACAGCGATCACCTTGAGGAGCAAGACCTGCCCGTGACCAGTGCTGAAGAAGCTGTTTCCGACAAGTCGAATCACCTGAATGATTCCGGTCACGCAGGCGATCAGGATGGCAGGCACCGAGAAACGACTGAATGTGCGCGTCGCCTGCACAAGATCGTCATCGCCTGGACCTGCCAACACGACGCGGGCGATCAGGGCGACACCGCCGATCCATACCGCCACCGAGAGGGCATGAGCTGCACCGACAAGAAATCCGATCGGTGCTACCGGCCCTCCGATGCGACTGAAAGCGATCGTGATCACCGCCGCGCCGGGCAGCGCCCAGGCCCACATCACACTCGCCGGGTCGATGATCCGTTCAGGACGCATCGCCACCCATCCCGATGCAGCGACGAAGGCGAACCTGAGTAACGCCCCGCGTCCGGTCCATCCGTCGTCTTTGAGGTCCAACCACGTGGTCGGATTCATCGCCGCACCGAACGATGATCCGCTGTATTCGGCGGCGTACGCAATCAGATAGAGGATCGTTCCGATCAGCCCGATCATCCAAACGGTTCGCATGAATCGAACGGTCACGACGTATTCGGGCCCTTCCGGCCAACCGACGCTGATCAACGTCAACGCCCCGAACAACACCAGGATTCCGAGCGTCGACATCATCCGACCCAACCACAAGGCACCGCCGGAGCTGCCGGCGTTCTCGGTGATCTCCGACGCCGCCGCCACTGGCACGGCCGGAATTCTGAAGTTCGGATCGGTTGTTGCCGCCGCACCCGTATCGGTTGCGACGACGGTCGGCGGTGGATCATTCGTCACTGAGAATGACAGGAAATCACTCACGATCGTTACGCCGCCTGCGTCCTTCAGGGACCACGAGATTGTGCACACACCCTTGGGCAGCGGTGCAGGAATAGCAACGTTGACAACGAGTCCCTCAGCATCGACTTCGGGCGAACCGGTCGTCGCCGGGTTGCCGTTACACGCCAGGATCACCGTCACGAGGTCGTCCTCAGCGAGTTCCTGGTTGAACGCCAGCGTGATCACCTTGGGCGACTCTGACAGCGTGTCGCCATCGGCGGGTGTGATCGACCGAAGCGTGTTGGGCGTCTGAGCGGAGGTGGCAGAGGGCGCCATCGCCGCGATCGCAGCAGCAAAAAGCACGAGCGTCAGGCGGCTGATCGCACGTGCGGGAACAGAAGTTCGAACGCCCACATGACCACGGTAGTCACACTTGGTGCCTCGCGTTTGACATCCATTCGCAACATGCCCGCAATGTGGGCATGTTGCATACGTCCTGATGGTCACGCACTTCGAGGCGCGCACCCCCTCTGTAGGCTCCTCGTTGATGGCAACCCAGTCGCTCTATCGCCGCTACCGGCCCCAACGTTTCAGCGAACTCAAAGGGCAAGACCACGTCGTGCGGGCGCTGCGTGACGCCGTTATGCAGGGCCGCGAGGGTCAGGCGTACCTGTTCTCCGGGCCGCGCGGTACCGGGAAGACGACATCGGCGCGGATCTTGGCGAAGGTGCTCAACTGCAGCAACGTGATCGACGGCGAACCGTGTTGCGCATGCGACTCGTGTTTGTCGGTCGAACGGGGCACCAGCTACGACGTTCACGAACTCGACGCCGCCTCAAACAACGGTGTTGATTCGATCCGTGATTTGGTCGAGAAGGCGTCGCTCGGCACACCCGGTCGGCACAAGGTCTACATCCTCGACGAAGTGCACATGCTCTCGAAGGCGGCCGAGGCGGCGCTGCTTAAGACGTTGGAGGAGCCACCACCGCATGTCGTGTTCGTGCTCGCCACCACTGATCCTCAGAAGATGAGCGACACGATCCGCTCCCGCACCCAACACCTCCAGTTCCACCTGCTGTCGAGCGACACGATGGCTGAACACGTCAAGTGGGTCGCCAAGGATGCCGGTCTCGACCTCTCGCAAGAGGCGCTCGACGCGGCGCTCGTGCAGGGAGGTGGTTCCGCCCGCGACACGCTGTCGGCGTTGGAACTTCTGGCGTCGACCGGCGGAGACGTCAGTGGCGTAATCGATCTCGACGAGTTCCTCGCAGCGCTGATCCACCACGACCCTGGCCGGGTGCTCACGGCGATGGGTCATGCTGTCAGTGTCGGGCGCGATCCACGCACGATTACCGAAGACATCGTTCGGCACCTCCGCAACGCCTTCCTGTCGTTGATGGCACCTGAGCTGGTTGTGCTCCCGTCGGAACGCCTCGATGCGATTGCGGCTCAAGCGCAGCAACTTGGCGCCGCGGCATTAGTGCGGGCGATTGAACGGCTCGGATCTGCGCTGGTCGACATGCGCCACGCCCCCGATCCACGGATCCTCGTCGAGGTCGCACTCGTGCAGCTGACGAGTGAGGAGGCAGCCACCGATGTCGATGCGCTGGTCACTCGGATCGAACGGCTCGAACAGGTGGTGAGGACGCTCCGTGAAGCAGGGCCTATCGCCCAAACGACCGGGCGCGCCGTGTTGGGTGGTGCGGTACGACGCACCGGTCCGACCGACACGACCGGGACGATTCCCGTGCCCGCTGCACTGTCATCAGCGCCGGCACCGGTCGCCGGTGCGTCGACTGCTTCGATGTCGGTGCCGGATGCGTGGGAACGAACGGTGAAAGGTCAACTCAAACCGATCGTGCGGGCGCTCTACTCAGCCGGTTCGTTCGCTGGTAACAGCGGCATCGCCTGGCAGTTCACGGTGCCGAATGCAGCTCATGGCGGCAAGTGTGAGGATCATCGGTCAACCGTCGAAGCAGCACTTTCGATTGCCACCGGCTCGCCAGTGACGATCGAGTTTGTCGTTGGCGGGCGGTCGACCGACGATCACGATCCGGCACCAACTCCTGCACCAGCTCCGGCCGTTTCGATGACTCCATCGCTGGCACCGACCCCTGAGCCCGAGCCCGAGCCCGAGCCCGAGCCCGAGCCCGAACGAGACGAAGACATCGACATCAGCGATCTCACCGATGCTCCGCCCGAATCGATCAAGACTCCGATCGACCGGTTAGCCGAAGCGTTCCCCGGCTCCGAGCTCCTGAACGACAACTGAAGCAACACGACACGACACGACACGACACGACACGACACGATGGCCGGCGCATACACCCCCCCTGTTCAAACACTGATCGACGAGCTCGGTCGGCTTCCGGGTATCGGCCCGAAGTCGGCACAGCGGATTGCTTTCCACCTGCTCAAAGTTCCCGCCGACGACGCACATCGGCTCGCCTTGGCGATCCGCGACGCCAAAGACAAGGTCCGGTTCTGCGATCGTTGTTTCAACGTCGCCGACGGCGCGCTGTGTCCGATCTGTGCTGACGATCGCCGCGACAGCACGATGATCTGTGTCGTTGAGGAAGCGCGCGACATCGTGTCGATCGAGAGGACCGGCGAGTTCCGCGGTCGATATCACGTGCTGCTGGGTGCCATGAGCCCGTTGGAGGGCATCGGCCCCGAGCAGTTGAAGATTCGCGAGTTGCTCAATCGGCTCGGGCCAGAAGGCGTCGAAGAGATCATCTTGTGTACCAACCCGAACACCGAGGGCGAGGTCACGGCGATGTACCTGGCACGCATGCTCAAGCCACTCGGCCTCAAGGTCACCCGGCTTGCATCAGGGCTGCCGGTCGGTGGCGACCTCGAATACGCCGATGAGTTGACGCTCGGTCGAGCCCTCGAAGGCCGCCGCACGATGGATGCCTAACTCCCGAAGTCTCTGCCTGTAATCGTCGGTGGGCTGATCAGGCGCAGACAGGTGCGGACGCGAACGGAGCGCCATCCTGGACGAGTCGGTAGCGGGCGGACGGCCAACTCGATTCGGATGACGCTCCGATCAACACGACGAGGTTTCACGTACTCCCCGCCGTATATTTCAGTAAGGTTACGAAGATGACGAAATGATGTCAACCCCGTTCGGGTCAAGTCGTGAAAAGTTTGCGTCAGCATCCGAATCCCGGTTGACTCAGAACGCCCGCACAAGCAGAGCGTCGCCCTGACCGCCACCGCCACACAGCGCCGCCGCACCGAGTCCGCCACCTCGCCGTCGGAGTTCATGGAGCAGCGTCAGCGCCAGTCGGTTGCCGCTCATCCCAATCGGGTGGCCCAAAGCAATCGCCCCACCGTTGACGTTGACGACATCGAGACCGATCCCGAGTTCGCCAGCCGAGGCAATTCCGACGGCCGCGAACGCCTCATTCAGTTCGAACACGGCAACGTCGCTGACCGTCAGACCCGCCCGCGCCAATGCTCGCTTGATGGCGTTGGCTGGCTGCAGGTTGAGCGATGCATTGTCGGGCCCGGCCACCATGCCGTAGCCAACGACTTCACCGAGCGGGTCGACACCGCACGCCTCAGCGGCGCGCTGCGACATCACGATCACGGCCGAGCCGCCATCGCTCAACTGTGAGGCGTTGCCGGCAGTGATCGTTCCGGTCGGGTTGAATGCCGGCTTGAGCGTGCCGAGGCTTTCGGCAGTCGTGCCCGGCCTGACACCTTCGTCGTACTCGACCAGAATCGGATCGCCTCGGCGCTGCGGGATCATGACAGGAACGATTTCATCGGTGAAGCGGCCGTCCTTGATCGCGTTGGCCGCACGTTCGTGCGAGCTGGCTGCCACCGCGTCCATCTCGTCGCGAGTGATCGAGTCGCCGGTGTAACGATCGGTGCCGAGGCCCATCAGACAGGCGTCGAAGGCACACCACAATCCGTCTTTGATGATTGCATCGGCAAGTTCGACGTTGCCATACCGGAAGCCACCTCGCGCGCCCTCGGCGATATACGGGGCGTTGGTCATCGATTCCATACCGCCAGCCACCACGATGTCGGCGTCGCCGGCCTGGATCATCTGGTCGGCGAGGTAGATCGAGTTGAGGCCTGACAGGCAGACCTTGTTGATGTTGACGGCTGGAACGCTCATCGGGATACCGGCCTTGACGGCCGCCTGTCGCGACGGCACCTGGCCCTGCCCGGCCATCAGCACTTGACCCATGATGACGTGGTCGACCTGGTCGGGTTCGACGCCCGCCCGCCGCAGCGCTTCAGCGATCGCGAAACCGCCGAGGTCAGCGGCTGAGAGCGACGAGAACGCCCCACTGAGCTTTCCGATCGGCGTCCGGGCCCCAGCAACAATCACAGATCCAGCCATACCCGAATGTTACTCCGTCGGGCGCCCGCTGGACAGGGCTTGTTACCAATGGGTAACATCGATTTATGCAGGAGATCCTCGAGCTGATCCAAACCCGGGCGTCAGGAGCGGATCTCGCCGCTGTGCCGATCCCCGAGTCATATCGAGCGGCGTTTGTTCGTCGTGACGAGACGGCGATGTTCGAAGGTCTGCAGTCGAGCGAGAAGGATCCGACCAAGTCGATCCATATCGATCAGGTTGCGACGCCGGAACTGGCGCCCGACGAGGTCTACCTGGCCGTGATGGCATCGTCGATCAACTTCAACACGGTGTGGTCGGCGATTTTCGAGCCGATGCCGACGTTCGGGTTTCTCGATCGCTTGGCCCGCGAATCCGAATGGGCCAGGCGGCATGCGCTCCCCTACCACGTGATCGGATCCGACGCTTCGGGTGTCGTTCTGCGGGTCGGTTCGGCCGTTCGTAACTGGAAACCGGGCGACCGGGTGACGGTGCATTGCAACTACGTCGACGATCAGGATCCAACCGCGCACGACGATTCGATGCTCGCCACCAACCAGCGGATCTGGGGTTTCGAGACCAACTTCGGCGGGCTCGGCGAACTCACGGTTGTGAAGGCCAATCAGTTGATGCCCAAGCCGACCCACCTCACGTGGGAGGAGTCGGCGGTCAACGCGCTGTGCAACTCAACGTCGTATCGGATGTTGGTCAGCGCCCACGGGGCCCGTATGAAACAGGGCGACACCGTGTTGGTGTGGGGGGCGACCGGTGGGATCGGCGGCTACGCGATTCAGTATGTCTTGAACGGCGGTGGCACGCCGGTCGGCGTCGTGTCTTCGCCCGAGCGGGCGGCGTTGTTGCGGTCGATGGGTTGCGAGGCCGTGATCGATCGCAGCGCCGAGGGCTACCGGTTTTGGTCCGACGAGCACACGCAGGACGAGGGTGAGTGGCGTCGCTTCGGCAAGAAGATCCGTGAAGTGGTCGGCGAGGACCCCGACATCGTGTTCGAACATCCCGGACGGTCGACGATGGGTGCGTCGGTGTTCGTCGTGAAGCGCGGCGGCACCGTGGTGACGTGTGCTGCTACCTCCGGCTACATGGTCGAGTTCGACAACCGTCACTTTTGGATGAGGCTCAAGCGCCTGCTGTCCTCGCACTTCGCCAACTACGCCGAGGCGTGGGCGGCCAACCGACTGATCGACCAGGGACGGATTCATCCGCTGTTATCTGACGTGTATCCGCTCGATCGGGTTGGTGAGGCGGCGCTTGCCGTGCACCGCAACGAGTCCGAAGGCAAGCTCGGCGTGCTGTGCCTAGCACCGGCGGAAGGCCTCGGCATCGACGACCCCGAAAAACGTGATCGGATCGGCGAAGCCAACATCACCCGCTTCCGCACCCGCTAAGGATCCGCGTCATCGTCGAGTGTTCTGCGCGAATACCGCCTCCAACAGACCGGCTGAACGCTCCTCACATCTCGAACAAGCACGGCTCAGCCGGGCGTAGGAAGTTCGTTCAGTGCGCTGTAGTGCCCTACAGTCCGCAAAACCGTTCGGGCAGCACGTCCATGCCGCTGCGGAGATACCTGATCTTCTTAGCCTCCGTCGATCGTGTCATGTATATCACTGTACGAGCGACAACCAGTACGTCAAGTACCGGACGTACTCGACCACTGCTCCCGAGCAGTCGACACGGACCCCGAGTGTCATTGTGAGTCCACCGGTGCCTGCATCCTGAGGGTTACGGTCCGGTTCCCGCACTCGGTGGACAAGACCGACCATGTTGATGCGGTCTCGCCAGCGCGGGCGTTGCTGGCTCAACTCTCACTCGGCCCGGTCCAGGCGTTGGAGCCTGCCCAACCGTTGTCCTTCGATTCCGTTCGTCTGTTCTGTGAGCGCGCTGCGGCGGTTCGCCCGGATCACGCGACAGAAAACGCACCTGCAATCGCTGCGATCTGCCGCCAACTCGACGGCATCCCGCTCGACGCTGTGCTCGCGAGTACGAGGCCAGCCGTCAGCACTCGACAGCCCACACTGGCGTTCCACCCGGTGTCAAATCAGTGCGAAGCGCGTGATTGGAGCAATGGCGTTCAGAGGGCCTTCGTTTCGTCTTATTCGTTGATCCGGGCCAGACGGATGATGGGGATCTGGCGATGCTCCGCCGCCCGGTCCTGGTAGCCGTACAGACCAATGATGACTTCGCTCATCATGTCGAAGAGGCGGTTGCGGTCCTGGCTGTTCGGCACCAGCTCGGCCCTGGCCCGGTAGGTCTCACCGAGGTACTCCACCGTCAGTTCCGGATCGGCTTGAAGGTTGCGGTACCACTGTGGGTGCTTGCGCATCCCACCCATCGAGCCGGCCACCACCAGCACGCCGCCGTCGTCACGAACGCACACCGGGGTGGTGTGCAGGTTGCCCGTCTTGGCCCCCGTCGTCGTGATCACCACGAGGGGCATGCCACCATCCGACGGTCGGCCGCCGTTGGCGCGGTAATCGGCGATGATCTGCTCGTTCCGCTCGCGCATATCGACACGGGACGGGAGTGGGCTGTCGGCCATCGCGGCAATGTATCCGACCATACGGTCGCCGGAGCGAGGCGCGCCGCTCGTGTGACGAACAGTCCTGTCCCCGGCGTGGTGCCGAAGGTCGGTGGGTGCCACCTACCGCCGGTTGGCCCGTTTAGATGTCGATGATCTGGATCTTTCTGCGTGCCGCGCTGGCAAGCTGCGAAATGTCGGACCGGTCCGAGGTGACGACAGCGCACCCGAGCCGAACCGCCGCCTCTGCAACCGTGGCATCGATCGGGCCGATTGAGTTGGGGAGTTGCTTGCGGAGCGCGCCAGCTCGATGAGCGTACACACCGGTGAGCGCTTCGATCTCACAGCCTGCAAGGAGATGAGACAGACTCGGCTGACGCCCGCCACGCCACGCCTCCACCACGCATCCAGCTGGAACGGTGGGCAACACGCCGCGCTGCAGCGCGCGAGCGTGCAATGCCCACATTCGACGGTCGTTGGCCTCAGCGCCGATCAATGCTCCGGTGTCATAGACCAACCCGAGCGGCCTCTTTGACGAACGCGACGGCATCAGTGGTTGCCGACCCCGGCACTGTCGAGCAGCCGGTCGGCTTCGGCGAGTTCATCGGCAGTCAATGCGCCGTGCTTGCGTTCCCAGGATCGAACCGCCTTCAGACCCGAGCGTGTCGCCAGCCAGAGGTCGGCCGCGTCGGCAAGCGCCGCTGAGACGGTTCTCCCTTCTTCGGCCGCTTGATGCTCGAGTGCCGCAAACACGTCGGACGGCAAGGAGATCGAACGCTTCACGACAGAGGACATAACCCAATGGTACGACCACGGTGCGACCAGCGCAACCATCAACGCCACCAATGACCCAGAACGCGCGACCCAGAACTCAGCCACGTTCGCCGGATGCTCCGTGAAACCGGCCTCGCGGCCGTCGAGTTCTCGTCGCCAGTCATTTCGCTTGGTTGGCTTTCTCAGGATTCCTCGTCCCGGTCCCGCGTCGGTGATCGCCGCCTCCACGTGGATCTCGCCGTTCACAGCGCTGGCTCCGCCTCCCCTTCGGGGGTCTTCGTCCCCACATCACCACCCAAGATGTCGCCGCTATCCTCATCGAACGTGTCGGGCAACAATCCTCACCGTGCGCGGCCCCGTGACAACGCCCGACGATACGTCAATGCAGACGGCGTGCTCAAGGAACTGCTGTTCCACGAGTGCTGGCCCGCGGCATCTATCTCGCCCGACGGGGCTTCGTTGCCATGTCACTCGCAATCGGCGACCCATGCGACGCCTTCGTAGATGCCCTCACCAACACCGTCAGCTCACTCGAAACCGAAACTCCCGGTTGTACGCGTCACCCTTCTTCACAGTGAACGTGTAAGCGTTAGGCGCTGTAATCGTCTGCAGGAGCGCGACCTGTGTAACGGTTCGTACATCAGCGTTTGTAAATGTCGGCGGGAAGGCGGCGCTTGTTGATGGCAATAGACCGCCTTGGCCAAAGAATGTCAGCGAACTGCTCACACTTCCTGTCCCAAAGTTGAGAGCTGAACCCCACGTGCCAGAACACGACCCGTGGATGCCGTCACCCGGTATGCACAGCTGACCGTCGAAGAAGACATAGGAGCCGTTGGTCGCAGTCTTCGTCATAGCCGTGTTCGTGCCCTGCTTGACCTGGACCCATGTGTCCGCCATCGGCGCGCCCGAGACGTCGGTCGCTGTGCCGTAGATCATCGTGACCTTCTTGCCGCGGCCCCACACGTAGGTAGACGAGTAGCTCGCGCCGACCTGTACTGCGGATTGGTTGTCGACCCTGATCGTCGAGCTCAGCGGACCGTAGGCCACGGGGCGGGTCATCGGGTTGGGAGAGAGCGACGAGATGTGCAGACCCTTCCCGCTGAAATCGATGTGAGCAATCACCCAGACAGTGGCGCCAGCTGGAACGTTATTGACGGTGATGCGGCCGACACTGTTGGACGGGCATCCGTTCGTCGTGTTCCAGCAAATATTCGTCGACTGCGAGGTCCAGTTCACGAACGAGCTGGAACCGGCGAGCTGCAGGTAGACCTTGATCGGTCCGCCCGCGACAGTCTGCGCCTTGAAGTCTTTGGTCCAATCGAGCTCGAACTTCCAGGTCGTCGTGACGGAGTACGGGTTCGTCGCCCACTGGTTGTAGAAGAACTGGCCCGGATTTGTGGCCACTATTTCGCTCTTGCCATTGAGGAGGATCTCGAAGTCCGTGACCAGTTGGTTGGAAATCTCGGTCGTCGACTTCGCAGCCGAGTGCGTCAGGCTACTCGTCGACCCCAGCCGGACAGTGATGGTCGCCGAGGCGGTGGCGGTGGCCGGCTGGTCCTGCGGACCCAGGGCAGTAGCGGTAGCGGTGTTGGTGATGGAGCCAGCGTTGATATCGGCCTGGGTCACGGTGCGGCTGCACTTGAACACCCAGGTCTCACCCACGTCGAGCAGGCCGTCGGAATCAATGTCGCCCGAGTCGTAAACGGGAACGCTGTTGCACTTGGCATCGCTGACCACAACGCCTTTCAACGTGACGTTGCCATCGTTGCTCACTACCAACGTGTAGTTGATCAGCTGTCCGACAGCGCTGTAAGTCGTCGGTAGAGCCGACTTCGTCATCGTCATCGACGGGGCCTGGACCACGTCGACATCGACCGTGTCGGTTTGCGCTGGGCTGGTCTGAGCGGTGTCGGCAGTGGCCGTGTTCCGCATGAAGCCGTCGTTGGCGGCGCCGAGGTCGGCGCCGTCGAAGTTGCCGTTGTCATCG
>JANOTN010000287.1:0-5876 GCA_031416375.1 Ilumatobacteraceae bacterium | reverse complement strand
CGACGGCGTCGCGTCGGTTCTGGTTGGCGGTCCAGGTCGCCAAGGCGTTCAAGGCATCGAACGGGGTGTACGGCTACCGCAAGGTTCATGAGGCGTTGGGCCGGCGCCGGATCGAGGTCGGGCCGGAGCTGGTGCGCGAGTTGATGCGTGTGCAGGGTTTGGTGTCGTGTCATCCGAGGCCGTGGCGGATCACGACGATCCCTGGCGCCGGTGCTGGGCCTGTTGATCGGATCGGTCGGGACTTCACGGCGGCGTTGCCGGGGCAACGTTTTGTTGGTGATATCACCTACATTGCGACGTGGGAAGGCTGGCTGTACTTGTCGACCGTGATCGATTTGTGTACCCGTGAGGTTGTTGGGTGGGCGATGGCGGATCATATGCGGACGTCGTTGGTGGCTGATTCGTTGTCGATGGCTGACCGTCATCGAGTGATCGTTGATGGTGCGATCTTTCATTCTGATCGCGGGTGTCAGTACACGTCTTCGGAGTTGGCTGAGCATCTCGGTTCGTTGGGGATGGTTGGTTCGATGGGTCGTACGGGTGTGTGTTGGGATAATGCTTTAGCGGAGTCATTCTTTGCTTCGTTGAAGAAGGAATGTGTCGATCGGACTGTGTTCTCGACCCGAAAGAAAGCTCGGGATGCGGTTGCGGATTATATTGAGATGTTTTATAATAGACAGCGTCTACATGCCGGTCTCGGGTACCAAACCCCGCTGGAAGTATTCGAAAGCTACCAAACCCAAGAGGCCGCGTAGCCACCCTGTCCGGAATCAGCAGGGCACTCCACCGAGACACCGCCCGTTCCCACCCCAGCATGACCCACCCAGAAATCAGCCGCAAACCCTTGACTCCGGTTGACAACTCAACGGACCCGAGTACGTCGCCGGCCGTTTCGCTGACGCGCTCGCCACAGCTGAAATCCGCCCGATCAAGATCCCAGCCCGCTCCAAGGCACCATGCTCCAAGAATGCTGGCGGCCAGCATTCCACCGCCGACACTTCACCTCAATCCGACAACTCCAACGCGAAGCCGACGCCTGGCTCACCACCTACAACAACCGCCGCCGCAACCACGGCGACTACACTGGCCGACGACCCATCGACCTGCTTCAATAAACCTGACAACCCGGGACCACCGGAACCACCCGTCACCCCAACTCCCGGACAGGAAGCCCTAGACCCAGTCAGATCCAATCTCGACAGAGGAGTGCCGAGGCCGGAACGCCGCAGGCTGCGGTGTCCGAATGTCGGCACAACCCGCCCGGGCGACAAAGGGTTGGCACGACGCTCACCCCATAGCGTCACCCTCTACTCGATCGGAAGTATCGTCGGCTCGTGGGACCGTTGTATCAGCTTGCTCAGCGCCAGTTCGAGGCCACAGCTGAACTGCTTCCGAATCGGATGGCTATCGACAGTCAGACCGCCTCGGCTGCGAGCTCGGCGATGACATCGGCGACGTGCGCTGACGTGGGCATCGATCGGATCTCGTCGGCGAGGGCGCTCGCGCACGTCCTCGTCGTCGGGTCGGTCAGCAAAAGGCGAAGTTCTTGCTCGACCGTGTCAGCATCGACGCCTTCTACGAGCTGGCGACCGGCCCCGGCAGACGAGACGGCCGAGGCGTTGCGAAATTGGTCAGCCGCCTGCGGGACGCAGAGCTGCGGGACGGCGTGGGCGAGTGCGCCGAGCAACGTGCCTGAGCCGGCGTGCGAGGCGACGACGGTCGCACGTGGAAGCACGAGAGCCTGCGAAACGTAGGTGAACACGTGAACACGTGGACCCAGATCACCGAACGTCGTGACGTCTCCACCTGGCCCCGTCGTGACGAGTAACACTGCGTCGAGACGAGCCGCGCCGCGTACGGTCTCGGCGACATCAGGGCTCCGGTTGTAGACGGTCCCGAACGTGACATCCACGAACGTGACATCGGGATCGGCCAGATCCGCTGCGAGCGCGTCGGGCAGCATCTCGCCCGGGTGCGCAGTCGCCGCTTCGGGGGCTCGCCGCACGATGCGACCGATGTGGTCCAGTCCACCGGGCTGAAGGCTCGGCGGGTACGGGTCGATGTAGAGATGATCAAAGCACCCGCCGAACGGGGGTACCTCGAGCCCGCGGTCCGCCCACAGGTGAGCGGCACGGTCCGCGGCGTGCTGCACCCGCTCTGGCGGGACCGCGAAACCGAAGCCCTGGCAGATATTGGGAACCCCGATCGCCGCCGCGACGATCGGTGCAGCGAAATCTGCCGCATCATGCACCATTACGTGCGGGCGGAACTCGCGGGCCAGTTTGAGCAAACCTGCGAAGCTCGCTTCGGCACAGACAGCACCGAATAACCGCGGAAACATCTGGGTCGACATTCCACGCAGCCGGGCAAATCGCGCAGCTCCGGAAACCGCTCGAGAGCGAGATCGTGGGCCTCGGGCGCAGCGAGCCCGATCTCGGTGGCTTGTATGCCGAGTGCGCGGACCCGTCCGTACGAAGGCTCTGCGGTTGCGAGGACTACGTCGTCGCCCCGATCGGCGAACGCGATCACGAGGGGGACGAGCGGGTTCACATGTCCCAAACCGCTCGGCGCTGACATTAGAACCCGCATGACACAACGCCCCCCGACGATCGATCCTGACCCTGACCCTGCCACACCGGGCGGAACCAGTCCATCACCGCCTCTCAAACTCCGCCGGACCATCGAACTCTGTGCCCGACATTGCCGGCGCTTCAGTCGTGCACGCCGATCACCGCCGCAACAATTGAGGAGCGACTGGGCAGGCATGGAGAGACCGGTCAGGAAGTTGTGTTGTGACCGGTCTCTCTAGTGGCAGGGGGAGAATTTCCGAAGCGGTGAACTCCGGCTATTGCGAGCCCTCTATTCTTGCGACACTGCGAGAGTTGACTTCGCAGGTCAAACTATTGAATCGTCGGATGCAAGGGAATTGGGAGAAGACTTTGGTCGATTCCACACGTGACGAAATCGCATGGCGATGTCACGCGAACTGCATCGAGTACGCACGCGAGACGGCACGCATGTCGCGGTTCGACGGTGCCATCGTCGAGCGCGACGGTGTGCTGCTTTTTGCGACGGGCTCAGACTTCCCAGTGCTGGTGAATGGAGCGTTCAGGGTCGATTCGGCCGTTGAGGCCGACGCTGTCATCGACCTGGCCGACGCGTGGTTCCGTGAGCGCGGTCGCGGGTGGTCCTTGGGTACCTCGAGCTGGCTCGGAGCTGACCAGGACCTCGTCGACGCAGCGTTACGGCGCGGCATGAAAGCGACACGTCACCAATATGGGCTCGACGGTGGCGCGCCGTACGTGACTCTCCAGGCGACGACAATGGGTGAGCCCATATATCGACGGATGGGTTATCGAGAGCTGTACCGCTTCGCCAACTTCACCAGATTCGCCTGACGCTCAGTTGGTCGCTACCGCACGATTCGCCAATGGCTAGCGTCTCGGTAGTTGACACCCGCAAGCGCCGAGCGCGTTGCGCGATGAGGCCAGCTCCATGCGGGCAGCTTCTCCCCCGGCCAGCACCAACAGCCGCTCGGCATCGGCGTCGCTGAGTGCTGCTCGCTGCAACGACACTTCGGCAAGATCGACACGGGCGCGCGCCAGCAACGCACGAGCGCCTTGCATCGCGTAAACCCAGCATCCGAACGCGCCGTTGACGCCTGAGGGTCGACGGCGGATGGTTAAGTGCTGATCACATCGGCGGCGAGACCGGTCTCACCCGCGCCAACGTTGCGCTGCGCAACGACCGCGGCCGCACGGGCATCCAATCGATACGCACCACGACGACACTCTGTTGCGGTCCTCGAGCGAGTTGGTGGCGCCGGAATCTTGGGTGATTCGGCTCAGCGGCGGCCTCGGCGACGCCGCAAGGGTTTTGATGCACGTCGGCGCCGAGGGTCTGGCCGGCCAGCGCATCGACACCGAGGATTTGCAGGGTGACCGTCCGGCGACAACCATCTGCCCTCACCGACGGACGATCCAGTACCGTGCGGCTGCAGCTCATTATTGGGGGGCACTCATATGGTTGGCACCGGGATAGCAGACGAGCTCGCTCGGGCGCATCTTGACAGCACGGTGGTTGATGAGAATCATCGTGACTACGATCGCCTTCGTCGGGTCTACAACGCAGTGATCGAACGCCGTCCGGGCGCGATCGTGCTGGCCTCGACTGCGAGTGACGTGCAGAAGGTGGTGAGCGTCGCCGCGAATTCCGGTCTGCCTTTGGCCGTGCGCTGCGGTGGGCACAGCTTCGCGGGCCTCGGTACCTGTGACCATGGCATCGTGTGCGACTTGTCGCCGATGAACGAAGTGCTCGTTGATCCACGGGCTGGAACGGTCGAAGTCGGCGGGGGTGCGCTGCTCGGCGCCGTCGACTCTGCGGGCGAAAGATACGGCCTGGTAACACCCGCAGGGGTGGTGTCGCATACTGGGGTCGGGGGTTTGACCCTTGGAGGCGGCATGGGATATCTCAGCCGGCGCTTCGGCCTCACCATCGACAACCTGATCGAAGCCGACATCGTCACGGCAGACGGCCGGTTCTCGCGCGTCGGGGCAGATGAGCAGCCGGACCTGTTCTGGGCGCTCCGCGGAGGCGGCGGCAACTTCGGTGTGGTGACCAAGTTCAAGTTCCGCATGCACGCCCTGGGACCGGTATTGATCAGACGTTCGACGTACCCCGCTACCGCCACCGCGGAAACTCTCATGCGCTACCGGGATGCAGCGGTGACTGCTCCGCGCGAGTTGACGACGGCCTTTCTTGCCACGAAGGATGGGCTGTTGCTCAGAGCGATCTGGACCGGTTCGACGGTCGGCGCAAAAGCGGCAGTGGGGCGCTTCGCGTTTCCAGGAGGCGTTCAGGATCCCAATCCGGATATGACCTTCGTGGAACTGCAGTGCGCGAGCGACGAACTCCTGCCTTGGGGTCGCCGGTACTATTCCAAGGGCGGTTTTCTTGCCGAGATGAACGATCACGCCATCAGCGTGATTGCGGAATCGGTCCCCGAGATGCCCATGCCCGGACTCGAGGTCTACTGCCTGCAGCTTGGAGGCGCTGTGAACGATGTCGACGAGGACTCAACGGCGTACTCCGGCAGGGCCGGAGCTTTCTACTGGATTTCCCAGGGTGTCTGGGACAGTCCGGGCGACGACGAGAGGGCAATCGCCTGGTGCCGCCGCGCCGCTCAACGACTCGGCGAACTGTCTCTACAAGCCAACTACATCAACGAGCAGGCCGACACCGGCGTGGCGCAAAGCGCATATGGCGAGGCCAAGTACCGCCGACTTGCACATCTGAAATGGCAATACGACCCGACGAACGTGTTCCGAGTGAATCAGAACATCGAGCCGATCAGCCCGAAGACGCAGAGTTCGAGACCTTGACTCGTGCATGGGCGAGCCCGCAGGCTGGCACGAGGTTGCGGTCGTTCGGTCATCGTTGCGGTTGGTTGTCAATGGCGAATAGTTCGGCTCGACGGGCGCAGAGGCTCACTCGATAGCGCCGAATGTTCGCTCCGCGCTCGTTCTGTGGGGGCGGAACCGGCATATCCGGTTAGAACCAGGCGACTCAGTCTTCGAGTCCTCGATCGGCAACGGGCTCGCGAGCGCGTACGCAGCCCTCCGAGTCGGAGAACAGAGCGCAATAACATCGATGACCTTCGGGCACTTTCCCGGACTCAAAGTCTGCGACCAGGGGAAACAGCCAACGAGCGTGGCACATGTACCAAACCGACACCGGCGTTTTACCACCGGCGTCTACGACCCGCATACACCGCCACGATGGCAAAGGCCCAATCCGCTGAGCGGAAATGGCCTCTGATCTGGTGCTTTCTTAGTGGCGGGGGCAGGATTTGAACCTGCGACCTTCGGGTTATGAGC
>JANOTN010000286.1:0-5618 GCA_031416375.1 Ilumatobacteraceae bacterium | reverse complement strand
CAGTCGACCCCCGCCCTACGACCCCGCCGTCCCTTTCCTCCCCCACCGCACCCCACCACGTTCGAATTCAGCGGCAGGACAAGAGACATACCGAGGGCGTTTCTCCTGCCACTGAATTCCCCCAGCCGCTTCACGCTCATTCAGCGGTAGGAGAGACGACGGACCGTGGGCTTATCGCCTGCCGCTGAGTGAACTGGGTCGGGCCGGAGTGAGGACTCGGTAGTCTGCACTTCCTCATGGAACGGTTTGGTCTCGTCGGGCTGCCCAATGCGGGCAAGTCATCGCTCTACAACGCTCTCACGGGTGGCGGGGCGTTGGCGGCACCGTATCCGTTCGCCACCAAGGACCCGAACATTGGCGTCGCAAAGGTGCCCGATGATCGGCTCGATCGGCTGGCCACCATGTCGAAGTCGAAGAACGTGGTGCATGCATCAGTGCAGGTCGTCGACATCGGCGGGCTCGTCGAAGGCGCATCGAAAGGTGAAGGGCTTGGCAACAAGTTCCTCGCCAATATTCGTGAGGTCGACGCCATCGTGTTCGTGCTGCGGGCGTTCGTCAACGAAGACATCACCGGGCCGTCCGACCCGCTCGAACACCTCCGGATCGTCGAGATCGAACTCGCTCTGGCCGACCTCGAAACCGTCGAGAAGCGGCTCAACCAGGCCGAGCGTCAGTCGAAACTCGACAAGACGTTGGGTGACGAGATCGAGGCATTGCGCGCCGCATACGCCTCGCTCAGCGACGGTCGCCCGTTGTACCGCGCCGGCCTCAAGGCCGACCATCGTGAACTGCTCGCCCCCTACTTCCTGCTGACCAACCGGCGAGTGCTCGCCGTCGTCAATGTCGGCGAGGACGAGCTCGATCGGATCCCAGAGGTCGAGGCGATGGTCGACGCCGAGTTCAACGACGCCGGCGACAACGTCGAGGTGATCGGGATGTGTGTGCAGCTCGAAGCCGAGGCCGCCTCGATCACCGACCCGGCCGAGCGCGCCGAAATGCTCGAAGGATTCGGCCTCGGCGAAGGTGCCCTGTTCAGAATGGTTCGGTCCTCCTACCACCTGCTCGGACTGCGGACCTACTTCACGACCGGCGAAAAGGAAAGCCGCGCCTGGACCTTCTACGAAGGATCAACCGCCCCGGTGTGCGCCGGCCGAATCCACTCTGACTTCCAGCGTGGCTTCATCCGCGCCGAAACAATCCAATGGGACGAACTACTCCAACTCGGCTCGTGGACGAAAGCCAAAGAAGTCGGCAAAATTCGGGTCGAAGGCAAAGACTACGTAGCCCAAGACGGCGACGTGATGGAGTTCCGCTTCAACGTGTAACAGGGTTTTTGCGACCGGAATGGTCGCGTGACGGGTGCGCTGACCTTGTCGTTCGCGTCTGCTGCTGTCCGCCGAGTGGTACGAAGTCTGCAGAAGCTGCGTACTTTCTGCGTACTCGCGCAGTGTTGCCGACCACGCGACTACATCGATGGCGGACATGCAAAGTGGACCTCGCATGACTCTGGAGCACGTGTACCTGCCCGACAGCTGGGTGCTGTCGATCGAGACCGACGACCGCTACCGTGATCGCGCCGATCCTCTGGGCACCCGCGACCGCCGAGACTCGGCAAACATCTCGCCACGCGACGGCCCGGTGATATCCTATGATATCGATCTGGACGAACCGTGACTGACATTCTCATCAGAGACGTCCCCGAGGACGTCATCGCCGCCATCGACGTCAAAGCTCAGCGGGTGGGTCTCTCGCGAACCGAGTACCTCCGACGGGCACTGGCTCGTGAACGCGACGCACAATCGGCCGAGGTCTCCGTGGCCGACCTGGTCGGCTTCGCCGATACGTTCGCCGACCTCGAGGACCCTGACATCATGGGCCGCGCCTGGCGATGACCGGCTGGCTGATCGACAAGTCCGCGCTCGTCCGACTGGCCGCAAGCCCCGACGCCAAGGATTGGGCCGATCGCATCCAACGGGGTCTCGTTCGGATCAGCACGGTGACCCGCCTCGAAGTTGGCTTCTCGGCTCGTTCCGCTGACGATCTTCGCCATGCGCTGGCGGTGCCCCCGCTGAACTCGATGCCCGTGGAGTACCTCACCCCGGCGATCGAAGACCGCGCCGTTGAGGTCCAAGCCGCGCTCGCCGATCGAGGTCAGCACCGTGCGCCATCGATCCCCGACCTGCTCATCGCGGCTTCAGCCGAGCTGGCCCAGCTCACCGTCCTCCACATCGACAAGGGCTACGACCTCATCGCGGGCATCACCGGACAACCCGTCGAGCGGCTCAGCCAACCCTGACCGGGACGAGGCGCTGCCGCGCCTGCCGCTTGGCGCACGGCTTGCGAGCGCCCTGCCCCGACTCACCGGTGACGCTCCAGCAACGAGCCAGCGTCGCCGGGCACGAACTAACCTGATCGAACTATGTGACAGGATCATCATTCGTGCTGGCGGCGTGGCGCTAACACATCGGAGATGGCACACTTCGGGTGTGCCGTGGTTGGTCACTGACGACAAACGTGTCCTGGCCTCAGCCGAGGTCGCCGACGCCCGCTCCGCCCGCCGACGCGGGTTACTCGGACGTGACGGATTGGAAGGTGCGATCGTGCTCCGCCCGTGCCGATGGGTTCATACGATCGGTATGCGATTCTCGATCGACATCGCCTTCATCGACACAACGGGATGCGTCGTCAAAACGATGCACATGTCGCCTCGGCGAATCGGTGTACCGGTCTGGCGTGCGAGCCACGTGATCGAAGCCGAGGCCGGGGCGTTCGCACGATGGGGCCTGCGGGTTGGCGACGTGATCGAGGTTCGGGACAACGACTCGTGAGTGAGCCAACCAGCGGCGGCACGCTCTGGCTCGTCGCCACCCCGATCGGCAATCTGGGTGATCTGCAGCCACGAGCAATCGAAGTCCTACGGGCCGCTGCTCTGGTGTGTTGTGAAGACACTCGACGAACCGGCCGTCTACTTCAACACGCCGGTGTTCGAGCCGAACGATTGGCCGTCGTCAATGACCACACAGAGTACAGCCGGATCGATGATGTCCTGTCCGTGCTCGGCGACGGGCGCGACGTTGCGATCGTCACCGATGCCGGCACCCCCGGAATTTCCGATCCTGGCGAACGACTCGTGGGCGCTGCACTGGGGGGCGGTTTCAATGTCTCCGCCGTACCAGGCCCGGCTGCGGCCGTGATGGCGCTCGTGATCAGTGGACTGCCAACCGCCCGATACGTGTTTGAAGGTTTCATCCCGCGCAGCGGACGCCTACGCACCAACCGAATCGCCGAGATCGCCGCCGAAACACGGACCATCGTGATCTACGAAGCTCCGCATCGAATCGAACGCACGCTCTCCGACCTACGCGACGCCTGCGGAGACGACCGTCCGGTCGCTGTGTGTCGTGAGCTGACGAAGATGTTTGAGGAAGTCCACCGAGGCACGCTCGGGACGATCCAGATCGGCGAACCACGCGGCGAATACGTGATCGTGCTCGGTGCTGCTCCCGTCGACGAAACGCCGGTCGATGATGATGCAATCCGAACGGCGTTACAGCTAGCGCTCGCTGCTGGAGCCACCAAGAAAGACGCGATCGCCACCGTCGCCCTCCGCCTCGGCGTTGCCAAAAAGACCGTCTACTCCCTCGCCCTCGCCGTCACCGTCTCCTGATTCAGGCCCGCCCATCCAATTCTGCGGCAGGAGAAACGACTGCGGTATGTCGTAACGGCTGCCACAGAATTTCAGAGCCTGTCGTCAGCCCACACAGCGGCAGGAGAGACGACGGCGGTATGTCGTGATGACTGCCGCTGAGTGAACAGTGGATGTCGACGAGCCTTGGCTGGGCGGATTGGGTACCCTCGGGGCTATGAGCGAGTACGTATCGGTGGCCAGCACGGGTCCGAGCGCGGCGTTCTTCGATCTCGACCGCACCCTGATCGCCGGATCATCGGCATTTACCCTGGCGATCGCCGCTCGGTCAATGAAGCTGATGCCGACCCACGAACTCCTGCGTGACGCTGCCACGGCGGCTGTATTCAAGTTTTGGGGTGCCGACGACGGCGCCACTGACGCCGCCCGCGACCGAATCCTGTCGTTCGTCACAGGCCACCGCCAGGACGATCTGTTGGCGCTCAACGAACGCGTGCTGCCCACGTTGCTCGGCAAGATCCGACCCGAGGCACGCCGCCTCGTAGACATTCATCGTCACGCCGGTCGCGCCACCTACATCGTCTCGGCCGCACCAAAAGAAATCGTCGAACCACTGGCAATCTCGCTCGGGATGACTGCTGGGATCGGTACGACCGGAACCGTCAAAGACGGCGTGTACACCGGTGGACTCGACGGCCCGTTCTGCTACGGCGAGGGCAAAGTCGAAGCGATCAAGGAACTCGCCCGATGGGAGGGCCTCGACCTCTCCCAGTGCTACGCCTACAGCGACTCCGCGAGCGACCTCCCGATGCTGAGCGCAGTTGGCCATCCAGTCGCCGTCAATCCCGACGGTCTGCTTGAACGCCACGCCCAATCGCATGGCTGGCCGATCGTGATCTTCAGCCGACGCACCAAAACCGTGATCCGCCGCACTGCTGCCGGTGTCGCCTCGACTGCGATCGCCGCAGGTACCTTCGCCGCCGGACTCGAACTCGGTACCCGCCGCGGCCACCGCCGACGCCACCGAGCCGCCGTCTGACCCGCTCCGGCATCGGAACCGCTCATCGTCCGTCACACAACGGAACCTGGGACTGGTTCGAGTTGGCGGTTGGGTAGCGTGCTGGCGTGAGCAGGATCTACGTCACAACACCGATCTACTACGTGAATGCCGAGCCCCACCTGGGGCACGCCTACACGACGATCGTCGGTGATGCATTGACACGTTGGAACCGACTGATGGGTCACGACGTCAAGTTCTTGACCGGAACGGACGAACATGGTCAGAAAATCCAGGAGGCCGCCGATGCCGCCGGGCTCGATCCGCAAGCGTTCACCGATTCGATCGCACCCAAGTTCGCTCACGCCTGGGACCGGCTGAACATCGCCAACGACGACTTCATCCGCACGACCGAACCGCGCCATAAAGCCGCTGTGCTCGAACTGCTGCAACGCTGCTACGACGCCGGCGACATCGAACTCGGCACCTACAGCGGCAAATACTGCGTCGCCTGCGAGGAGTACTACACCGACGACGAACTGCTCCCAAGCGACCTGTGCCCGATCCACAAGCGGCCAGTCGATACCTACGAGGAGGAGAACTACTTCTTCCGACTCAGCCGATTCCAAGACCGCCTGCTCGACTGGTACTCAGCCCACCCCGGGGCGATCAAGCCCGACTTCCGCGGCAACGAGGCGCTCGGTTTGATCCGTGGCGGGCTGCGGGATTTCTCCGTCAGCCGCACCAGCGTGACGTGGGGAATCCCACTCCCCTGGGACCCGGCTCACGTCGCCTACGTCTGGTTTGACGCCCTCACCAACTACCTCGCGGCGGTCGGCTACGGCAATCACAGCGATGACTACAAGGACTGGTGGCCGGTCGACTACCACCTGATCGGCAAAGACATCATCCGTCACCACTGCGTCTACTGGCCGGCGATGCTGATGAGTGCCGGCGTCGAACCGCCGAAGGGTT
>JANOTN010000285.1:0-1888 GCA_031416375.1 Ilumatobacteraceae bacterium | reverse complement strand
GGTTCCTGGGCGTTCCGTGTGCCGACCCAGGCCAGATCCTCCATCGGGTCGCCGAGGTGTGCCAACTCGAAATCGAGAAAGGCGGTGACGCGTTGCCCGTCGTGGAGGAAGTTGCCAGGGCCCGTGTCACCTTGCACGAGCGACGCCGTCGTGTCGCCGGTATCGGGTACGTGATCGCCAAGCCAAACGAAACAGGCGCTCAGGAATGGATCGGGCACGCCGGTGGCGTCGAGACGCGATTCCCAGATCGCCAGCTCCTGGCGGACATGATCCACAATTGTCGTGACGGGAACGAGGCTGGGTAGTTCGAGCGTGATTGCGTCGGTGGCGTGGAGGAGTGCCAGCCACGGAACAAAGTCGTCGACGATCGCCACCTGGGCGGCCCGATCGAGTTTGGCAAAGCCGGCGTCCCCTTCGACGCGCTCCAACAGGACGGCAGGCAACGTCGGATGCACACCAAGCACGGCAGGGCTCGGCATCCCGATCGAGTGAACGGCGCGATAGATCTCCGCCTCGCGCCGCAAGGTGTAGTGCTCGTGTTGCCCGGGTTCGACCGCGTCGGCGCGGAGAAACCATAGGCGTCCCGATCCACCCTCGACGTCCCAGGCTTCGTGACGGCCGCCGCCGGGCCGCCGCCGGAGAGCAACACTTGGCTCTCCGACGACGCCAGCCACCCAAGTCGCAAGCAAGCTCAGTACAGGTATCCGATCACGTCGATGACGAAGTGCGTCGACGTCGGTCCGGCCATGACCTTGACCTGTCCCGACGGATCGACAGCCACCTGCGTGGTGACGGCAATGTTTTGTCCAGGTGATGTCCAGTTGATGCTGCTGGTTGGCGGCTCAGTGCTGGCTGCGCTGTACAACTTCAGGAACCCGCCGTTACCGCTTGTCTCGGTCACGGTGAGCGTCACGATTGCCCCGGTCGCACCGGGTGGGACGGCGATAAAGGTTACCCCCGCCAGGTCCTTGGCTGTTGCCAGGCTGATCGTGCGCGGCGTGCTCGCAGCGATCGCGGTGGCTGGAGCGATTCGTGAGTCGTAGGCCCGCAGAGGAGTCGGCAGGAAGTGTGTCGACCCAGCCGACTCGGGTCCCTTCGAAAGCTGACCTCGAATCGCACCGCCCGTGAACGGAGAGGGGGCGTGGACATTGACATAGAAGCTGCCAGGGTTGGCCTGGATTTCGTCAGCAAGCGCCGGCGTGATGACGTCGCAATCCGAGTCGGAATTGAGGCCGACCGTCCCAAAGTCGACCACGATCGGCCCAGCCACCCCAGCTGCGCCGCGGTGGATGTGGGCACCGGTTGGCAAGTCGATGCCGCTGTAGGACAAGTCCCAACACACCTCAGCATCGGCAGCAGAATAGAAGTCGAATGAAATGGTCGCCGCCCCGGTCCCGTCCGGATCACCGGCATTCGGCACTTCGGCGGCGCCAGTCAGTCGGGCGGTGTATGGGGTTTCGGCGGCTTGCAAATCTTTCAAACTTCCTTCCGTTCGTCGAGCGTTTCCGCTCACAATCGTCGGTACCGCGATCGCAACGATCACAGCTCCGGCGGCGAATACAGACATTGTTCGCTTGTCCATTTGAGGCCCCATCCCATCGAGTAGTTGACGATCATGGCGACCGGCAACGCGACCATAGATCGTTCGGAACGCGAATGGAAACCGGGGCCACATCTCACAACGACTCCCAGTAGCCGTGCGCTGATGTTCATTCAGCGTGTCACCGGGGGAAACGACGGCGAAACCTCGCTTCCGTACGGTCATCGACATGAATCTCACCGAATCGCTGCTGCCGGCAATCTTGGAGTCGCCGCCGTACAACTTGTCGGTCTGGCGGTGCTGGCCACGATCGGCAAGCAGCATCCGCGTGCAATTCTCGCTGTCTAC
>JANOTN010000284.1:0-2054 GCA_031416375.1 Ilumatobacteraceae bacterium | reverse complement strand
GAGGACGCGATCCGACTGGCGTGGGACCACATCCACATCGTGCCGATCGATCAACGTTGCCTCGACCGCGCCGCCAACCTGTCGCGCCTGCAACCCGTCCGCCTGACCGACGCAATCCATTTCGCCGCCGCCGAACGGCTGCCAGAACCAGTCACGTTCGTCACCTTCGACCCAGCCCAAATCGGCGTGGCAATCGGCCTCGGCTTCGAGGTCGTATCAGATTGAACGCCCGCGCACCGAACGTTTGGTGTCGATACGACACCAGTATCGGAATTCGCACTATTGACCGTCGACAACGCGGCAGACTAGTCGTATGACCGAATACACACTCGGACTCATCACAGTGGATCCGACCGTCTGCCACGGTCAGGCATGCGTCAAGGGAACTCGAATCCCCGCCAGCGTCGTCCTTGACTGTCTCGGCGATGGAATGACCGCCGAAGAGATCATCGAGCAGTACCCATCGCTGACTACAGCGTCGATTCGTGCCGCCGCTGCCTACGGCGCTGAGCTCGCTCGTGAAGAACTGCTGCCGCTCACGGGCGACCGTTGAAGATCAAACTCGACGAGAACATCCCTGGCGGCGCCGCAGACGTGCTACGCGCCCGGCAAGTCGACTTCCACACCGTGGTCGACGAGGCGCTCGGCGGTCAGAGCGACTTGAGTAGCGAGCGGGTGCCTCGTTCGTCTGCGGCTTCGGAGGTACCGAATCGCCAGTCTGGTTGTGTGCTTCTCAGTTCACGAGAAAAGTTAACCTAAACCTAACGTACGTATGTTGCATCCAGTCGCGATGGCCGATATGGTTGCTGTCAACGAACGAATCTTGGGGAGGTGCACAATGGATGACAACGGAGTCCGCAACACACTCGACGTGTTGTTGGCTGGTGATCCTGATGTGATGGACCGCGATCAACTGGCCGGGTTCGTATCCCAGTTGGGTCGTGTCAGGGGTTGGTGCGCTGCTGCTGAGGTTCGGGTCAGTCGCCGTACCCGTCAACTCGCTGCCGAGGGTCACTCGGAGTCGGCTGCCGCTCTGTTGGCCGATGCTGGTCGTTGTTCGTCGAAAGATGCACACAATGCGTCTGAACGGGAAACGATCTGTGGGGCGATGCCCTCATTCGAAGACGCCCTCGCTACCGGTGCTGTGTCTGCGGCTCATGTTGATGCGTTGGCTGCGGCGACCCGCAACCTGAATGACCAACTACTCGCCGAGTTCATCGCCTGCGAAGCCGACCTACTCACCGAGGCCGGGAATCAGGGTGTCGACACATTCGAACGCGGGTGTCGTGACCTGGCCCGCCATATCGCTGCTCAAGCACGCGCCAACTCTGACGCTGACGAACTCGATGAGCAGCGCAAGAGTTCGTCGGTCAGGCGGTGGAACGACAAGTTGACTGGGATGTGTAAGACCGTGTTGTCGTTGGACCCGGTGCGTGACGCCGAACTATGGACCGCCGTCAACGCCAAACTCGCTTCGCTACGACAAGCCGATGGGAACCAGACAGCATGGGACCAACTCCAAGTCGAGGCGTTCATCGCAACTGTTGCTTCAGGTGACGCTGTTTCACGGGTTCCGCAGGTCGGTGTGCTAGTCGACTATCAGACGATCCGCGACGGGTTACACGCCAACAGCATCTGTGAGTTGGAGAACGGGACACCAATCCCTGTCTCAACGGCGCGACGGTTGTGTTGTGACGCCCAAGTGTTCCCGGTCGTGCTCGGCGGGAACGGCGAAGTCCTCGACGTCGGACAAAGCGTTCGGACTGCCACCCCGGCGCAACGTAAAGCGTTACGTGCGATGCATCGCACCTGTGCTCATCCAGGATGCAGGACGGTCGTCGATGACTGCAAGATGCATCACATCGAATTCTTCCGTAACGGCGGCAACACATCGATCAACAACCTGTTGCCGTTATGTGAGAAGCATCACCACCTCGTCCACGAAGGCGGCTGGAAACTCACGATGACATCCGGTCGTGTCGCCACCTGGCGGCGACCAGACGGCACGATCTGGCACACCGAATCGACGATCGATCGGCGACCCAGCCGACGAT
>JANOTN010000283.1:0-9193 GCA_031416375.1 Ilumatobacteraceae bacterium | reverse complement strand
AGTGAGTTGGAATCAGCACAGGTTACGCCGAAAATAAGGTCGTGACCGGAGGAAACCGCCAGTCAGCGTATCCTCCGGCCACGGAGCGATTCACGATGTTCCCGCGGGTTTCGGGACCACAACCGTTACCCACATCATGTTCGCTTCATGCCGAGTGTAAACCAGAACGGTCGTTGTCCGCCAAGCGTTTGATGGAAACTTGACGAACCGATCACAGCGGTGACGATTCGTATCGTTGAGCCCTCAAGCCCTGATCTTGCGGCCCACACATGGCAGGATGCACGAAGATGAAATCGCGCCAAACAGGATCAGCGTTCAAACTCGACCAAACCGACCGGCGGATCATCGAGCAACTCCAGCACGATGGCCGTCTGCCGTTTACCCGACTTGGCCAGGCTGTCGGATTGTCGGAAGCGGCCGCCCGACAACGTGTGCAACGTTTGGTCGACAACGACGCGTTGCAGATCGTGGCGATCACCAACCCGTTGTCGCTGAGCAAACGACGGATGGCAATGATCGGGGTCAAGTCAACCGGGTCAGTGCGGGCGGTGGCAAGCCTCGTCGAACAGATTCACGGTGTCGAATACCTCGTGATTACTGCGGGCTCGTTCGACCTGTTGTGCGAAGCCGTCGTTGATGACGACGAAGCGCTGACTGAGATCATTGAGAAGATCCGCCAGACCGACGGCGTGATCGCGACCGAGACGTTTGTATACCTCGGTATCGAAAAGCAGACCTACGACTGGGGCGCCCACTAACCCCTGGGGCTAGCTGTTGAGATTGGCCATCACGTGCTTGATGCGCGTGTAGTCATCGAGTGCATAGGCCGAAAGATCCTTGCCGTAGCCCGACTTCTTGTACCCGCCGTGCGGCATTTCGGCGACCAACGGGATGTGGGTGTTGATCCACACACAACCAAAGTCGAGGCGCTTAGCCATCCGCATTGCGCGACCAAAGTCCTTCGTCCACACGCTGGATGCGAGCGCGTAGTCGACTCCGTTGGCCCAGCGAACGGCTTCGTCTTCGTCACTGAACTGCTGGACCGTGATCACAGGGCCGAAGATTTCACGCTGGATCATCTCGTCGTCTTGTCGCAGGTCGGCGACAACGGTCGGTTCCAGGAAGTATCCGGTGGTGCCGATCCGATGACCGCCGGCAGTGACCCTGGCGTGGTCAGGAGTTCGGTCAAGGAAACCGGTCACATGCGCGAGTTGATTGGCGTTGTTGACTGGGCCGAACAGAATGTCGTCTCGATCAGGCATGCCAACACCAGTCGCTTTGGCCTGTTCGGTCAACGCCGCCACGAAGTCCTGATACACGCCTGGCGCAGCGATCACTCGGGTCGCCGCCGTGCAGTCCTGCCCGGCGTTGAAGTAACCGGCAATCGCGATCGCCTCGGCGGCGGCTTCGATGTCGGCATCATCGAACACAACGACCGGCGCCTTGCCACCCAACTCGAGATGGACCCGCTTGAGACTCTTCGATGCCGCCTCGGCAACCTCCATGCCGGCTCGAACGGATCCCGTAATTGAAACCATCGCCGGGGCCTCGTGATCGACCATTGCTCGGCCGGTCTCACGGTCACCGCAGATGACATTGAGAACACCCGGTGGAAGGAACTCGGCGGCGATCTCAGCAAGTAGACCGGTGGTCGCCGGGGTTGTGTCGCTCGGCTTGAGAACGACCGTGTTGCCTGCCGCGATGGCGGGCGCGAACTTCCACACGGCCATCATCATCGGGTAGTTCCAGGGGGCAACCTGGGCGCACACCCCGACCGGCTCACGTCGTATAAACGAGGTCATACCAGCCATGTATTCGCCGGCGCTCTTCCCTTCAAGATGTCGTGCAGCCCCGCTGAAGAACCGGATCTGGTCGACCATCGGGCCGATTTCCTCACTGCGGTGGACGGCGTACGGCTTGCCGCAGTTCTCGGATTCGAGCGCCATCAGTTCATCGCCTCGCGCCTCGACAGCGTCGGCGATACGGATCAGTGCGAGTGAGCGCTCGGACGGCGTCGAATCGCGCCATCCTTCGAACGCCGCGCTGGCAGCGTCCATGGCGGCATCAACATCAGCCTGCCCCGATAGAGCAGCCCGCGCATACTCCTCGCCCGTTGACGGGTTGATCACGGGGGACGTACGACCATCTGCCGCGCCGACCCAGCTTCCATTGACGAAGTTCTTAAAGGTCTTCATGGCCAGATGGTGTAGCAGATTTGGAGACCGCTTGCGGACTCGGCGCTCCGCGTCGATGATTGTGCGATGAGTTCACCAGTCATCACCACCGTCGGAGTTCCGAAAGAAGTCAAGACTGCGGAGCATCGGGTGGCTATGACACCCGACGGTGTCCGCGAACTCGAACGTCACGGCGTCAACGTGTACGTCGAAACCGGTGCGGGGGTCGGAGCCTCGATCACCGATGACGACTACCGGGCGGCGGGGGCCGACATCGTGCCGACCGCAGCCGATGCGTGGGCACAGCAGATGGTGATCAAGGTCAAGGAACCGAAGGAATCGGAGTTCAAATTCCTGCGTCCTGATCTGACCTTGTTCACCTACCTCCATCTCGCCGCCTACCCCGGCGTTGCCAAGGCACTCATAGATGCGGGCACGACGTCGTTGGCGTACGAGACCGTTCAAACCGCCGACGGTACGCTCCCACTGCTCGCCCCGATGAGCGAGGTTGCCGGTCGACTCGCCCCACAAATCGGTGCCCACTACCTCGAACGCCACAACGGCGGACGCGGCGTCCTGATGGGAGGCGCTCCCGGTGTTCGACCGGCGCGCGTCGTGGTGCTCGGAGCGGGCAACGTCGGATGGAACGCAGCGTGGATTGCAGCCGGGATGGAGGCCGAGGTGGTGCTGATCGACAAGAACCTCGACCGGCTGCGTTGGGTCGATCAGATCCATCGCGGCCGGATCATGACGCTGGCCTCGAACCGTGGCGCGATCGAGCGTTCGGTAATGGAAGCCGACCTCGTGATCGGTGCCGTGTTGGTAGCCGGCGGGCGCGCTCCGGTGGTCGTCAGCGACGACATCGTGCGGGCGATGAAGCCGCGCGCAGTGATCGTTGACGTTGCCGTTGACCAGGGAGGATGCATCGAAACGATCCACGAAACCACCCACGACGAACCGACGTACGAGATGCATGGTGTCGTGCACTACGCCGTCGGCAACATGCCCGGCGCGGTGCCGCACACGTCGACCTACGCGCTCACCAACGCCACGCTGCCCTACATCCTCGACGTCGCCCTCGGAGGTGCGGCCGGGGCTGCGCTCACCGATCCGGCACTGGCGCTCGGCGTCAACACGGTTGCTGGCCAAATCACGAATCGCCCGGTGGCCGAATTCCTATGCGTCGAGATGGTTGACCCGCTGCTGGCGTTTGCTCGTTAGCAGTTCCGTAGTGTGACCCCATGACCATCATCGTCTCCGAGCTCGAGATACCTGACGTCGGCTTCGACGATCCCTCGGTCACAATCGAGCAGCAGCGAGCGGTGGCCTCCGCCGCTGCGAAAAAATCATGGATCGCTCGCAACATGTTCGGCTACTCGATACTGCACTACGACGATGTAGTGGCAATGCTGCGCGACAAGCGCTGGCACAGTGCCTCGGGCAAGCTACTCGAACTCTCGGGGATCGATAACCCCGAATGGCTCGCTCGTCGTCGCACGTCAATTCTGTCGGCGGAGGGCGATGAGCACACAAGATTGCGACGGCTCGTGGGACCAGCATTCTCGCCACGCCACGCCGACCAGCTTCGCCCATATATGCGCGACGTGATCAACACCTTGATCGACTCGTTCGCCGGTCGCGGCGATACCGACATCGCAGTCGACTTCTGCGAGCCCTATCCGATTCCCATCATCTGCGAACTGTTCGGTGCACCGAAGGAAGATTGGAAATTGTTCAGCGACTGGGCCACCAACATCTTCCGGATCTTCAACGGCAACCTACAGAACGACATGCCGCTGATCATCAAGGCGCAGGACGAGCTCGATGAGTACCTCAGTGATCTGATCGATCGTCGCCGATCGACCCCCAGCGACGATCTGCTGTCAGCATTGATTGCCGCCGAGGCAGAAGGCGATCACCTGTCACAGGAAGAACTGCTGGTGATGTGTGAGGCGATCCTGATGGCTGGCACCGATACCACTCGCAATCAGCTCGGCTGTTCGATCTCGCTGTTCGCCAAGCACCCCGAGCAATGGGGGTTGCTGGCCGAACGACCGGAACTGGCACCTCGCGCCGTCGAGGAAACGATGCGGTACTTCGGGACTGTGCGCGCCACCGGCCGACTCGCCAGCGAAGACATCGAATACCGGGACGTGCTGTTCCCGAAGGGAACGTTCATTGCGCCGTCGTTGGCGCAGGCCAATCGTGACCCAAGCGTGTTCGAGTTGCCGGGAGTATTCGACATCACCCGCAATCCGCCTGACAAACCGCAGCTCACGTTCGGATCGGGGATCCATTACTGCCTCGGTGCGGCGCTCGCACGCGCCGAGCAGCAAGAGGCGCTCGTTATTCTGTCGCAACGGCTGGCAAACCTCGAACTCGCCGGTGTTGTGGTCTGGAAACCAACGCTCGTCGGCATCTTCGGCCCCGAGCACCTGCCGGTCCGGTTCACCCCCAGCTGAGATCGGTCGTGTTACAGATGGTGCCTGACACCATCTGTAACGGTTAGTCGTCGGAACCGGGGCGCTGACGTTGACGCTTGACGTCGCCACGGCGTTGCTTTGATGCCACCCTACGGGCCTGCGACGCCTTGCTCGGGCGGGTCGGGCGTCGGGGTCGTTCGATATGGAGCGCCGCCTGGAGGCGCTCTATCAAGCGTTCCTCTGCGAGCGAACGGTTGCGGAGTTGGCTGCGTTGATCGTCAGCAACGATACGAATCTCGGGGCCGAGACGCTCGATCACACGTTGGCGTTGCCCGGCACCGAACGCCACCGAGTTCTCGATGTCGAAACGTAGCTCGACACGAGTTGCCGTCTTGTTGGCGTGCTGACCACCAGGACCTCCCGACGCGCTAAAGGAGACCTGAAGCTCGCGGCGCGGAATCCGGACGGAACGAGTCACCACCAGGTCGTCATCGCTCACGGTGTCGCCATCTCAACTCAATCGCAGCAGCTATCGCGCCAACCGCACCCGGAGCACTTGAAGTGAGCGTGCTCGGGAAACAGATCACTCCCACACAGCGGACATTCCGGATAGGTGCCCAACGGTGATCGGCAGTTTGCTGTTATCGGCGATGCTGAGTTCGAGATCAGGTCCGGGTGTGACATGGGACCGCTACTTTCGCGCGTTTGCTACAGGTTGGCGCGGACCTCCCACTACCCTTGCTCGACGATCCAAGATGACGAGTTCAATCACCACCGGCGTCGCTCGTCGGCATCGATACCAGCCGGGCACGGCGCGGGCCGCCTGGTCATATCGGAGCTTCCGGATTCTGTTTATGGGGATGGCGTTTTCGAGTATCGGCACGTGGATGCAGAACCTCACGCTTCCGGCGTATGTCGACCATCGAACCGGTTCAGCCTCGCTCGTCGGTCTGCTCGTGTTCGCCCAACTCGGCCCGCTGCTGCTGCTCTCGATTCCTGCTGGGGTGCTGGCCGATCGAGTCAATCGCACCCATGTCGTGATCCTGATGCAGACGGCGATGCTGGTAGGCGCGATCGGACTCGCCACGCTCGTTTGGACCGATGCCCCGCTGTGGACGCTGTTCGCGATGCAGTTGGTGATCGGTATCGCCAACGCCCTCAACGCACCCGCCTTCAGCGCAAGCTTGAACCTGTTGGTCGACCGCCCGGATCGTCCCGGCGCTGTCAGTCTCAATTCGGCGATGATCAACGGAACCCGCATCCTCGGCCCGGCGATCGCAGCGCTGCTGGCGATGATCGGATTCAGCGTTGCACAGCTACTGCTCGTCAACGCGGCAACGTTTCTCTGCTTGATCGTCCCCCTGTTCCGAGTGAAATTGCCTGACGTACGAGGGAATCATCCTGAGCAGGGGTGGCGGCGGATGCTGAGCGGCATCAATATCGCTCGACGACGCCACGTGCTCGGGCGCACCTTGATGTCGATGAGCCTGTTCTCGCTGATCTGTTTGCCGTTCGTCGGACTGTTTCCCTCGGTTGCCCGACTGAACTTCGGTATCGACCCAAACGGCTCGGAGTTCCGATGGCTGTACGTGGTGTGGGGGCTTGGCGCGCTACTCGGTTCGCTCTCGGTCGGCACGGTGTTTTCGTCGTTCGACAAGCGCCAACTAGTTGCCCCGGGCTTTTTGATGTTCGGTGTGAGTTTGGCCGCGTTCGGTCTCGTTCGGTCGTCGACGCCGGCATTTCCAATTGCCATTGCACTCGGCTTCTTCTACTTCATGACAGCTACCAGTTTGATAGTCGTGCTGCAGCAGAACATGCACGATCACGAGCGCAGTGCGGTATTGCCCTTGTGGTTCATGGCGTGGGGCGGCTCGATTCCGATCGGCAACCTGATCGCTGGTCCGACCATGGACCTGATCGGTTCACGACCCGTGCTGCTCGTGGGTGCAGGGTTCGCGTTGGTGCTCGCCCGATGGGCCGACCTGACGCGACTCGAAGGCCACGCATTCCTTCATCATTCGAGGTTCGACGAGCCGGGTTCGATCGCAACCGACGCGCCCATCTGACGGTCAGGTGAGTAGCGCTGTGACGATCCGTTCGAGGCCGGCGACTCGGCTCGCTTTCACGAGGACTGCGTCGCCGACGCCGATCTCACCGAGCACCTCGATTGGATCGTCGACCGACGTGACGCCGTAGTAATCGGTGCCGACTGCGATCACGGTGATCCCGAGGTTTGCTGCAAACTCAGCGACTTCACGATGTCCTGCGGCCGGGTCATCCAACTCGGCCATCACGCCGAGCACGGCGAAGCGTCGACCGGTACCAATTTGACTCAGCGCTCGTAGCGCCGCTCGCATCGAATCGGGGTTGGCGTTGTAGGCATCATTGACAATCACTGCGCCGCTGTCAGCACGCCTGACCTCCATCCTCATGCCTGAGACCTGAGCAGTAGCGAGGGCGTCAATCGCGGCGTCAATCGTGCCCTCGACAATGCCAACAGTCGCCAACGCCGCAGCGGCATTGAACGCCATGTGCTCGCCACTCACGGCGAGTTGGACGATCCCTCTCCCCCATGGCGATTCGATCGTGAACCTCGGCCTGGCGAGATCGTCAAGGGCAAGCCGGCTGACCCGGACATCGCCAGTCACGCCATACGTGACCACCGCCGCAGCCGTGTGCGCGGCCATCGCCACCACCCTGTGATCGTCGGCGTTCAACACGGCCACCCCGCTTGCCGGAAGTGCTTCGACGAGCTCGCGTTTAGCCCGTGCCACTCCCTCGATCCCGCCGACCCGTTCCGTATGCGCGTCAGCGACCGCTGTCACGATGCCGATCGTCGGTGAGGCAACCGCGCACAGGCGGCGGATCTCGCCGAATCCGCGCATCCCCATCTCCACCACGAGCGCCTCCGTGTCGTCGGGTGCCCCGAGAATTGTGACCGGCAACCCCTGCTCGTTGTTGAAGCTACGAACGCTGGCTGTGATCCGTCGAGTCGCTCCGAGCGCTGCGGCGATCAGATCCTTCGTGCTCGTCTTGCCAACGCTTCCCGTAACGCCGATCACGGGTATAGCCAAACGCCGTCTAGCCGACGCTGCCAATGCCATCAAGGCGTCCGAAGTATCATCGACAACGATCGCCGAACCGCCGCGACTCGGCTCGCTGGTCACATACGCCGCAGCCCCAGCTTGTAACGCCGCCTCAATGAATTCGTGCCCGTTTCGTTCGGCGACGATCGGAACAAACAGCTGCCCCGACGTAGTCGATCGAGAATCAAACGACGCACCATCAACGACGACGTCGGGCCCAACAAGATACCCGCCGGTCGCCTCTGCGACCTGGGATGCCAGAATCCTCACAGTCCCAACGGTACCGTCGTGCAGGTGAGCAGCGAGCGAATCAACCTTGTTGTCTTGTTCGGAGGGCAATCCGCCGAACACGATGTGAGTTGCACGACGGCCGCCCACGTACTGGCGGCGGCCGACCCCGACAAGTATCGAATCACCCCGATCGGCATCTCGACTGACGGGGAATGGGCACTCGCTATCGAAGCCGCCAAAGCGCTGGCCATCGGACCGCTAGCGCTACCGTCGCGACTCGACCCGTCCGGGGATCGACTCTCGCCATCGTTAGCACTCGGTGACGCCGCCGACAGCCCTGAACGAACAGTCGTGCTTCCGTTGCTGCACGGACCGATGGGCGAGGACGGCACGGTCCAGGGCATGTTGGAGTTGGCGGGTGTCGCCTATGTCGGATCGGGCGTACTCGGTTGTGCGGTTGCAATGGATAAGGCGATGGCCAAACAGGTCCTGATCGCCGCCAATATTCCGCAGGTTCGTTTCCATGCGTTCGCCGACTACCAGCGCACACCATCGCTGCCTGCCGAGTTAGCAGAGGAGCTCGGGTTGCCGTGCTTTGTCAAGCCCGCGAATATGGGTTCGTCGGTCGGCGTGAGCAAGGCCCGAACGGTCGAAGAGTTACGGGAGGCCATCGAATACGCCCTGACCTATGACGAGTGGGTCGTGGTCGAGGAAGCGATTGTCGGGCGCGAGATCGAGGTCGCCGTAATCGGCAACAACGACCCATTCGTTTCCGTAGCTGGCGAAATCATCCCCGGCGGCGATTTCTACTCGTATGACGACAAGTACGTGAACGACACCAGCGTCGGCGTGGTCCCGGCCCACCTCACCGATGTGCAGATGGCCGAGGTGCGAGCTCAGGCGCTCGCCGTGTATCAGGCATTGCGTTGCGAAGGTTTGGCGCGTTGCGATTTCTTCCTGGAAGAACCGGGTCGCGGCTTCCTGTGTAACGAGGTCAACACGATGCCAGGGTTCACGCCGATCTCGATGTTCCCGAAGATGCTGATCGCCAGCGGCATGACCTACGGCGAAATCATTGACCGCCTTGTCGAGCTAGCGCTCGACCGCCACGCCCGCCGCCGCCGCAACACCAAACACTGAGCGTTCACCCTCCGGCAACTCACCGGCCACCTGGCACCTGTTACGTTCGTGGGCGGGGACACGACATCACGTGTCCGATGAAGGAGGAGCCGTGAAAAGAACCAGAAAATTAATTGCGCTCGTCGCAGCCGTCAGCTTG
>JANOTN010000282.1:0-13134 GCA_031416375.1 Ilumatobacteraceae bacterium | reverse complement strand
GCCCGCAACCTGGTTGGATCCCGGTACTGCTGGCGGGGTGCTTCCTGTCACCGTTTTCGTGAACGAACCCGAAATCTGTGACACAAACGGTGGACTGTGCAGTGCTGCCGACCGCAAGGTTTCTTCAGCGTTGATGCAACGACCATTGGCTCGCCGGACACTACAAGTCATGGGAACAGCGCGTGAGAACGTAGACCCGTTCGAGCTACTGAGGTTGTTGGCGGTGATCGATCGCTGGCGAGCGACGCCGAGTCCATGATGTTGACTGACGCTCAACTCGCGGTCCTCGCACGGATCACTGCGAGCGACCCGACTCGAGTCACTGGTGAGCGCCGACAGCGCCGCACACATCGCTCGTACGCCTGCCTCAGACAAGGTGAGCCCCGGTGTCACTAGGTCCACAGATCCGGTGCGCCAGCGCTCAGTCGACGGTGTCGAGGAACTCCATGAACTGGTCGTAGACCTGGTCCTCGACGCCAACCTTGTGTTCGGCTTGCGGGTAGACGCCGCTGGTGACGTCGGCACCGAACTCGGTGAAGGCGGTCACTCGTTCCTGCTGGAGTCGGGCGTACTCGGATCGGAAGTCGCGGTAGACCTTCGAATGGCGTGGCGTGTACCACTCGGAGTAGCCGAGAACGTCGCACGAGAACAAGTACTGGGCGTCACAGCCTGAACCGGCACCCATCGAGAACAACAGCACCGAGGTTCGCTTGGCGATCTCGCTGGCGATCCGCTCGGGAACGACTTCCATCTCGGCGGCGAATGCCCCGGCATTCTCCAAAGCCTTGACCTGCTGGTAGACGAGCTTGGCGGTGTCGAGCGTCTTGCCCACTGCTTTGAATCCGCCGGTCCAGGTGCGGCGCGACGGAATCAAACCAACGTGCCCGACGACAGGAATCCCTTCGGCGGAGAGGCGAGTGATCACTTCAACGCTGGCAGCGCAGTAGCAGCAGTCGCCGCCGATCATCACGGCATTGTGGGCAGCGCGCAGGTAGTCGTCGGTCGTTTGGAGTTGTCCGTAGAGCAGGCCGACCTGGACGAAACAGTCGCCGGCGGCTTCACGCATCTGCGGATTCCAGATCGGATCCTCAATCGACAGGACGTCAATCCCTGCTGCGGCACAGGCGGCGGCTTCGATTTGATCTTCGATGTGGATCATCGACATCTGTCGGACACCACGAATTGCACGGAGATCAGCCACGGTCTTGCGAGATCGGTTGAGTCCCATGACCCATTTCTACCCCAAGTCACGACACTCATGTAGATATGTCGTGACATTTCGGGGCTGCTGACACACAAGCCTCGTTTTGATCGGGCTTGCGTAGACGCTTGCTCCGGAGGCGTGAATTGGTGTGTCCAGTTCGTGTTGGGGCGTGCTGGATCGCGCTGTCTAGCTGCGACTTTGTGAGTACTCGCGGACGAGGCAACCCGAGCGTCCTCGACTTGGCGTCACCCGGTGCAGATCTGGGCAAGGCAGTCCGCACCGTCGACACGTCGCCAACCTTTGAGCGAGATCGTGCAGCGGTAAGGGATGTCAGCGAGCACCCATTGTTCGGTCGAGCGCGTTACTGCCGCCCAAAGGTTCCAACGCTTTTCCAAGATTTCCATCAAGGTGAGTTCGCTACGAGCCGATGAATGGAATCAGATCGCAACCTGCGACGCGTCAGGCCGAAAGAAGGGAAGTACGTCATGAAGCGTAAATGGAAGACTGCAGTCATCGCAGGAGCATTCGTCGGTGTGGCCGGGGCCGGGATTGGCTATGCCGTATGGTCGGCCAACGGAAGCGGATCCGGAAGGGCCGGTTCGGTTACAGCGCAATCTGTGACTGTGACGGCGGTGACCGGCGCGGCCGATCTCTATCCCGGGTTCACGCAGGGCGACGTGTTCTTCACCCTCATCAACCCCAACCCTTACCCGGTGACATTCACGGCGATGGCTGCCGGCGCGGTCACTTCGAGCGACATCCCGAACTGCCCGTCGAGCAACGTGACAGTCGCTGCAACTGCCACCGGCCTGACCCTCAACGTGGCAGCTAACGCGACGAGCGGCACACTCTCGATCCCCAACGTTGTCAGCATGGCCGTCGTTGCACCAAACGGGTGCCAGGCCAAGTCGTTCGACATCGTCTTGACCCTCACCGGTACACAGAGCTAGCCCTGGCGAGTTCCGGGGGCTGATGAGACCCATGTTGCGCAGAGCGGTAGTCGTCACACTGTTGGCGGCCGCCGCTTTGGTCGCGTTTCCGCCCGCGTTCGCGGCGGCGGGATTCGCCGCCACCGGCGTCGGCGCCGGGCGAGCGCTGGCACAGGCCGTCTCCGCGGCGGCCACGCCCACAGCGTCGGCGACCGGCCAGGACGTCACCGTGTCGTGGAGCGCGACCACCCTGTCGGGCGGGACGCCCGTGACGGGCTACATCGTCCGTCGTTACAACGGGGCGCTCGCGCAACAGACGATCCTCGCCGGGTGCGCCTCGGTCACGACCAACGGATGCGTCGAAAACAACGTGCCGGGCGGTACCTGGACGTATTCCGTGCAGGCCGCCAGCGGGACCTGGCTCGGCGCCGAGAGCGCGCGCAGCAACGCCGTGACGGTCACGACCGCAGTCTTCACGATTACAGCCAACCAGAAAGTCAAGGCCGCCGCCACGGTGACGGGCGGCGCTTTGACGGGCTACGCCGCGAACGACACGATCACCTTCCGCCTCGACTCGACCTCGGGGACAGTCCTCACCAGCAGCATCTCCAGCGTGAACGCCGGCGGTTCGGCGAGCGGGTTCACCGTGACGATCCCCGCCGGAACGTCGCAAGGCAACCACACCACCGTCGCCATCGGTGGCAGCGGTGCGGTGGCCACCAGCAACACCTTCCTGTTCGACTCGGTCGCTCCGACCAACACACTGTCGCTCAACACCCCGGTCGGGGCCCACCTGAACGGCCTGAATCTCTACTTCAAGAGTAACGCTGCGGGCAGCTTCAAGATTGTCGACACGGTCGCCGACGCCGGCTCCGGACCCGCCTCAGCGACCTTCCCGACCTTCACTGCCACCAACTGGACAGCAGCCGGCGGCTCCGTCTCCACCCCCAGCGGCGGCCCCTACATGTCGGGCACGTACAGTTGGATCGCCACCGGTGCCACCCCCGGCGGTGTCCCGGCTACCAGGACGGTGACTGGGTTCGACGTCGCCACGAACTCGACCGGGTCGGTGATCACATTCGTCGCCGACACCACAGCTCCGGCGATCGTGACCGCCGACGTCATCCTCGCCCCCGTTGGAAACACCACAACAAAGGGCTTCATCGGGCAGGGTGACCCGTACTACGTCTACGCCAAGGCAACAGACGGCGGCAGTGGCGTCGCCACGATGACGGCAAACGCCAGCACGATTACGACAGGCGTGACCGCCGAACCGATGGTGGCCGGCAGCTATACCGTTGCAGGAGTCGTCTACGGATGGCGCACTGCAGCGGTCACGGCTACCAACCCGCGCACGGCTGGCTCGTACAACATCAGGGCTACCGCAACTGACAATGTCGGCAACGCGACGACCTCACCGAACACGCCGACGAATGTCGTCGTCGACAACACCAACCCGACCGGCTCGATCACGGCGCCGACCAGCGGCGGCTTCGCCACGGCGTCGACGACCGTCACCTCAAACTCTGCGGACGCGACAGCCGGGGTCTACTCGGCCGAGTACCAGTACTCGCCCGCTGGCGCCGGTTCGTGGACCTCCATCGCGATCGACACCGCGACTCCCTTCGCTGTCACCTGGAACACGACTAGCCTGACCGACGGGGGCAGCTACGACCTGCGGGTGATCACCACCGACAACGCATCGAACACGCTCACCTCGGCGACCGTGACCGTCACGATCGACCGCACCGCTCCGACCGCCCCTTCCACACCGGTCCTCGAACCCGCCAGCGATGGCGGCGTCCAGGGAGACAACCGCACCAACGACGCTACCCCGACGATGACCGGGACGGCAGAGGCCGGCTCGACAGTCAAGTTGTACGACGGCGTGACCCAAGTTGGCACCGCGACCGCGACCGGCGGCAACTGGACGATCACCGCATCCACGCTGACCGCCGGGGCACACACCATCACCGCCACGGCGACCGATGCTGCCGGCAATGCGTCGACGTCCAGCGGCAGCGTCGTCGTCACCATCGACACGACGCAGCCGAGCGTGACCGGTGTCGTCATCGCCAACGGACCGAACCTCGCCGGCCAGGTCGACGTCGGCGACACTGGCACCGTGACGTTCTCCGAACAGATGAACGCCACCACGTTCTGCTCGATCTGGACCAACTCCGGCACCCAAACCCTCACCAACGTCACCGTGACAATCGTTGACGGTGCCGACACACTGACCGTCAGCACGCCGTCGTGCACGATGGCCCTCGGCCTGTGGTTCGTCGGCGACTACGTCGATGCCGGGAGCGCAACGTTCATCAACTCCACCGTTTCTTGGAACCCGACGACGTTCAAGATCTCGGTGACCCTCGGTACGTTGAACACGTTCACCGGAATCAGGACTGCGGTTTCGGCGGCGGTAAACGAGTACACCGGTTCCGCACCCCGCGCCGACCTCGCCGGCAACGCCATCGTGACGACAAAGTTCACCGCTCCAGCACCCAGCGGCTTCTGACAGTTCCCCCGGCAGGGGAACGGCTCGAGCTGGTCTTCAGCTTTGTGGTGCGCCGTACAGTTCGGATTCGATGGCCGCTTGAACGGGTTCGATGTGTCCTTGTTCGCAGCTGGTGAGGATTTAGGCGATGGCGAGCTCCTCACCTTGGAGTTCGCGCAGGCCATCGAGCGTCGGTCCGGTGAGTGTCGCGGGGACTTGTCCTTGGAGGATTGCGTCGAGGCGTTTCGTGGAGGTCGTCCCCGAGTTGGGTGGGGTTGTCGTATTGGTAGCCATCGGCGCGCATGCAGTCGGACCATTGCTTGATCGCACCGATCATTCGCGGGTCTTGCTCGAGGGCGATGTCGGCCGGGTTGACGTGGGTGCCGCTGATTTCGCTGGGGGAGTAGGTCTGCTCGGCTGCGCAGCGGGTGCAGCCGCCTGTTTCGGAGAAGTCTTCTGCTTCGAGGGCGTGGGCGTGGTTCCAGTCGGTCGATTCGCCTCAGAGGGCTCAGATCTGCGAAGCGCGCTCGGAGCGACTCGAACACTCAACTTTTTGATCCGTAGGCTGGCTGTATGGCGCTGACTGATCTTCCGGCGGGTATTCCGTCGCTCGAAAATCTCAAACTGACCGAATGGACTTCGTGCGGTGGATGCGCCGCCAAGTGGGGCGCTGGACTCCTGAAAGACCTGGTTGCCGACTTTCCGGTATCGACAGACCCTGCATTGCTGGTTGGTTTGGCACCATTCGATGACGCCGCGATCTACAAGGTCTCCGATGACGTGGCGCTCGTGTCGACGACCGACTTCTTTCCACCACTCGTTGATGATCCGTCCGACTTCGGCGCGATCGCGGCGGCCAACGCCTGCAGTGATGTGTTCGCGATGGGCGGCCGAGTTGTGATGGCGATCAACGTGGCCGCCTTCCCCGAACACTTCCCGCGAGAGGCAATCGCGGCGATCTTCGAGGCCGGGGCCAAAACGGTCGCCGCAGCCGGCGGGGCGATCGCGGGTGGTCACACGATCCGCAACCCCGAGCCGATCTACGGGCTGGCGGTGCAGGGCGTGGTCCATCCCGATCGGGTGTTCCGCAAAGGTGGTGCCCTGCCAGGCGACGTGTTGATGTTGTCGAAGCCACTCGGAACCGGACTGGCCTTGGCGGCAGGCACCGAGGATCAGAAGCGGGTCGCCATCGACGGCATGAAGACTCTCAACCGCGCCGCCACCGAAACGCTGATCTCGCTCGGCGATGCGGTACATGCCGTCACTGACGTCACCGGTTTCGGGCTTGCCGGTCATGGTTGGGAGATGGCCGAACGGAGCGGTGTCCGAGTGGTGGTCGACACGGCCAACTTGGTGATTTACCCCGGCGCGCTCGACGCAGCCAACCAGGGGAAACGGACCGGAGGAGACCCGCGCAACCGTGACTATCTCGTTGGGCATCTCGACTCCACAGCGCCTGACGGGCCGGAGGCGATCTGCTTCGACCCGCAGACATCGGGTGGCCTACTTGCATCTGTCTCACCCGATGCCGCCGAGACGCTGATCGCCAACGGGTTCTGGCACGTCGGCGTGGTCGAAGCCGGCGATGCGCAACTCGTGCTCAGGTAACGCTCTCACCGTTCGCTGATTCGTGATCGGTTCAGCGTCGGTCGACAACGGGTCGAGAGTAGCTCAGGTAGCTTCGACTCGATGGCTGCACGCGGTCGAGCGCCGACTCGCAAGATCGAACAGGAGTTATGGGCGGCTGGGTTCGAGTCGATTGTCGGTATCGACGAGGTTGGGCGGGGTGCGTGGGCAGGACCATTGATGGTAGGCGCTGCGATCCTGCCGAAGGACAAACGCGTGCTCGGGGTGCGTGACTCGAAGATGCTGACCGAGAAGGATCGGGAGCGCCTGTTCGACCGAATCGCCGACTGGTGCGTCGCCTGGTCGATCGGAGCTGCGAGCCAGGAGGAATGCGACGAGATGGGCATGGCCGACGCCCAGCGACTCGCCTGCAAGCGAGCGATCGACGGACTCGGGATCACGCCCGACGTCGCAGTCAGCGACGGCAAGTGGAACTTCGTGTCACCGTGCGTCCCGCGGGTCGAAATGCGTGTCAAAGCCGACATGCACTGCTTAAGTGTCGCCGCCGCCAGCATCCTCGCCAAGGTCGTGCGAGACCGCCAGATGCGAGAGCTGGCGGAGAGCTATCCGCACTGGTCCTTCGATACCAACAAGGGTTACCCATGCCCAGTCCACAAAGCTGCCCTCCAGGGCTACGGCCCTTCGGCAATCCATCGCAAAACGTGGGTCTTCATGGATCATTTCAACCCGTGGCCCGGAATCCAACGCGTCTACCGTCCCGAGCAGCCGACGCTCTTCTAGGTCTTTTGCGTGCGGGCAACGGCTGATGCCTGAACGAGCAACAGATTTGGCCCGATTGTCGCTTGCAGGAACCGATTCAGAATTGCACAGTCGCCTCGTGGACCTGATGTGCAGGTCGTCAACCCGAAGGAGCCGTGATGGGCGTTGATCATTCACTGTCGTACGTGCCGCAATCGACGGACAACACGTGTTGGGCTGCATCGACTGCGATGATGATGGGTCGCGGCGATGACATGCAGATTGTGCGCGAGATGCAGTCTCAGTTCCCCGACAGTGTTTGGGACAATGGTGCCACCGAACTCGAACTCGGCCAGGTTGCTAGGCACTACGGGCTCAACCAGGTATATCCGGTCTGTCAGGGTGCTGACGGTTGGGAAGGTTGGCTTGACTCGAACGGGCCGATGCTGATCCAAGTGCCCGGCAATGCCTTTCACAGCATCGTCGTGGTTGGCATCCGAGGTGGCGACACGGGTGATTCGTGCGAGCCATTGGAGATGCATGTGCTCGACCCGTGGAACGGCGACCGATGGCTCGACTTCGACCGGTTCAACAACGACTACGAGTTGGCTGGCGACTGGACCAACAACGTCTACAGCCGCTGATCCAGCGCTGTCGGCGCGAGCGGCGGTCGGCTTGTGCGCGACCCGAACGCGTTCGCCCCAATCGTCGACCAACTCCGCGGTCGTTAGCCCGCTTCGAGGGCTTGAGCGAGGTCGGCTACGAGATCGCTTGCGTGTTCGATGCCGACCGACAGGCGGATCAGGTTGGCGGGGACTTCCAGCGGGGACCCTGCGGCTGAGGCGTGGGTCATCGCGCCTGGGTGTTCGATCAGGCTCTCCACCGCACCCAACGATTCGGCAAGCGTGAACAACTCGGTTGCGGCCACGATTCGGCGCGCCGCCGCTTCGCCACCGCCGGCCGTGAAGCTGACCATCCCGCCGTAATCGGCCATCTGCTTCGCTGCAGCGCCGTGACCCGGGTGATCGGGGAGTTGCGGGTAGAGCACTCGCTCAACCGAGGGATGTTCAATCAACAGATCGACGATCGCTCGGGCGTTTTCGCAATGGCGGTCCATCCGCAGTGCCAACGTCTTCACCCCGCGTAGCACGAGGTAGCAATCGAACGGCGACGGCACCGCGCCCGCAGCGTTCTGAGTGAATCGCAATCGTCCGGCGAGATCGTCGTCATCGACGGCCAGGAACCCTCCGACGACGTCGCTATGACCACCCAGATATTTTGTCGCTGAGTGGACGACAATGTCAGCTCCGAGCGTGATCGGCTGCTGCAGGTACGGGGTGGCAAACGTGTTGTCGACGACAACGATTGCACCCTTGGTATGGGCGATTGCGGCGATCGCTTCGATGTCGAAGCAGGTCAGTAGCGGATTGGTCGGTGTCTCCAACCAGACCATGCCGGTGTCGTCTGGCCAGTTGGCGACCAACGCATCGAGATCACCGAGATCGACCGCTGACCACGGGAAACCGAGCGGCGCCCAGACCTTCGAAATTAATCGGAACGTTCCGCCGTAGGCATCGTTGCCGAGCAACACGCGCTGGCCCTGGCGGAGCAGCCGTAACACGTTGTCCTCGGCCGCAAGGCCACTCGCAAACGCCAAACCGTGGCGTGCTTGTTCGAGCGCGGAGACCTGTGTTTCCAGTGCCGTGCGTGTTGGGTTGCCAGACCGCGAGTACTCGTAACCCAGATGGACGCCAACCTCACTCTGGGCAAACGTGGTCGCCAGCGATATCGGCGGAACTACAGCACCGGTGGCCGAGTCCGGTTCCTGCCCGGCATGGATCGCCAGCGTTTCGAACGCCCAACCGCGTTGCTCCTGTTCTTCACCCATGCGTCACCCCTGCGCTCGTGCCTCGAAGTAGGAAAGAATGTCGGTGCGAGTCAACACGCTGAGCGGCCGTCCGCCGGACAGCACCAGTAACGCCGGTGAAGTGTGCAGCATTTCGATCGCCAGGTCGAGTTTCTGTCCGATCCCGATCGTCGGCAACTTGGGTCCCATGACCTGCTCGACCGGCAGGTCCATCGCCGCCGAATCGTTGGCGATCGACTCCATCAGTTCGAGTTCGTCGACCGAACCGGAGACCTCGGCAACAGCAAACGGCGGCGTGTTCTTGCATACCGGGAGTTGGCTGACACCATTCGCCCGCATGGTGTCGATCGCCGACCGAACTGTCGTGGTCGGGCCGACGTAGAGCAGGTTGTCGAGCGTGGCATTGCGGGCGTCGAGCACGGCGCCGATGCATTGATCACATTCGGTGAGGAATCCGTAGTTCGCCATCCACGCATCGTCAAAGACGCGTGAGAGGTAGCCGCGTCCGGAGTCTGGGTTGAGCACGACAACGATGTCATCTGGCCCGGCCCGACGCGCCACTTGGATTGCGGCCGCGACCGCAAGACCGCCGGAGCCACCGATCAGGATTCCCTCGACGCGACTGACCGTGCGGGCGGTGAGAAAACTCTCCTCATCCGAGATTGCGATCACTTCGTCGTACAGGTCGGGTTGCCAGGCGGCCGGGAAGAAATCTTCACCAACCCCTTCCACCAGATAGGGCCTGCCAGAGCCCCCGGAGAACACCGAACCGGCCGGGTCGGCGGCAATGATCCGCACGTTCGGATTCTGCTCCTTCAAGAACCGGGCCGTACCGGTGATCGTTCCGCACGTGCCGGCCCCTGCGACAAAATGAGTGATCCGCCCATCGGTTTGACGCCAAATTTCCGGGCCGGTCGTTTTGGTATGGGCGAGTGGGTTGTTGGGATTGGCGTACTGGTTGGGGCGGAACGCATTCCGTTCTTGAGTGAGCCGTTCGGCGACCTTGTAGTAGCTGGTCGGATCGTCGGGAGCGACAGCCACCGGGCAGACGATCACCTCGGCACCGTAGGCCTTGAGCAGCGACACCTTCTCGGGGGCGACCTTGTCGGTCATCACGAACACGCAGCTGTAACCACGTTGAGCGGCGACGATTGCCAACCCGACACCCGTGTTTCCGCTGGTCGGTTCGACGATCGTTCCGCCGGGTTGCAGCGAGCCGTCGCGCTCGGCGGCCAGGATCATTTCGAGCGCTGGCCGATCCTTGGAGGAGCCGCCAGGGTTCGACGTTTCCATCTTCATCGCCAGCACGGCCGTTAGCCGCTCGGTCTCCATGATCCTTTTCATCCGGACCAGCGGAGTATCGCCAATCAGTTCGATCACCGAATCAGCGATCGCCGTTCCCGCCAAACGCGGATCCCGGGGTTGCGACTCAGACATAGGCCGAGCGTACCCCGGCCCGCCAACGAGTGATTCCGCGGCGCCCCCGCTGTACGAGCAGAACTGCAATGAACACAATCACGGTGACCAGGGCCATGGTCGCACCGGTCGCGGTGTCGTGGTGATAGCTCACCAGGATTCCGATCACGGCGCTGATCGCACCGATCACGACGGCGGTGATCATCATCAGCGACACGCGTCGCACCAGCAGCGATGCAGTCGCCGGTGGCGCAATCAGGAACGCGAAGACCAGCAGGCTGCCGACCGTTTCGAACGAGGCGACGATCGAAAGCGCCAGCAACACGAGCAACACGAAATGCGTGAGCTCGGGCCGGAACCCAATCAGGCGTGCCTGCGTCGGATCGAATGTGCCGACCAGTAGCGCTCGGTGTAGCACGAACACCGCACCGACCGTGATCACCGCGACGATCATCAACGTGCGCAGATCGGTGCCGTCGACGGCGTTGATCGAACCGAACAGGAAACGCGTGAGATCGCCCGCGCCGCGCCCGTCCTGTGCGGACATCACGACCACCGCGAGAGCCAGAAATCCAACGAAAAGCACCCCAATGGACGCATCGTCGGGCAGCGGCGAGGCGTTCCGAATCAGGTGCACGCCGCCGACCATCGCGAGGGCGGCGACGAGTGCGCCGATCGTCGTGTTGCCACCCACCACGAAGGCGATCGCAATCCCGGGTAACACGCCGTGCGAGAGCGCGTCGCCGAGAAAGCTCAAACCACGCAGCACCACCCATGTGCCGATCACGCTTGTGCAGAGAACGCTCAGGAGTGCCGCCCAGAGGGCATCGCGAAGGAACGGGTTGTCAGTGAACGGGACGATCCACCAGGCAATCGGATCCGTCAACCAACTCACGTGCGCATCATTCCATCACGCGGGTGCCGCCGCGCATCACGCCAGTGCCGCCGCGATCGCTTCAGCATTGGATCGCAGCATGCCGACGTACGTCGATGCCGGTCCATGCGAGTCGAGTGAATCGGCCGTCAACGGAACCACGGCGACGTGAAGCCGCTTGGCCAGCGATTCCGCATCAGCGTCGGATGCCAGTTGCTCGGTGAAGATCGCTGGGACTTGGTAGTCAGCGATCACAGCGGCGAGGTGGACAAGCTGGGCGGCGCTCGTTTCGGCGATCGTGCTGATCGACGGAATCACCGTGCCGACGATTTCGAGCCCGTAGCGGACGGCGAAGTAGCTGAAGGCATCGTGATTCGTCACCATGAAACGGCGGTCAGCCGGAATCGACCCCAGCAACTCTGTGATGCCGGCGTCGAGATTTTCGAGTTCGACTCGATACGCATCGGTGCATGCATGGATTTGATCAGGGTCGCGCCCGTTGGCGATCAGTGCTGATGCGATCACGTCGAGCGCGCCAGCGACAAGTGTCGGGTCCTGCCAAATATGCGGATCACCCCCTGCGAGATCGCCGATCAACACATCGACGTGGGGAGTCATCTCCACGACGGTGGTTCCATCCGCAGCGACTGTAGCGAGCAGATCGAGCAGGCTTTCCTCGAGGTGGCTACCGTTGGCGATCACCACGGCCGCATTGTCGAGCAACTGGCGGTCTCGCAGAGACGGTTCAAACGTGTGGGGATCGGCACCCGGTGGGATAATTGCCACGACGGGTTCACCGCAGGCGACGTTCGACGTGATGTCTGCCCAGATCGTGGTTGTAGCGACCAGGCCGTCATCAGTCGGTGGCAACGTGCTTGACCCGTCGCCGCACGCCGTCAACGCCAGCGACAAAGCTGCCAGAACTGTCCTTCTGAGAATCATTCTCATCATGTTAGAGTGGGAATCAGTCTTATGGCGACAGCGCCCGACCATCTGGCGACCACCGATCAGGTGTGTATGCACTACGGCCCGGTGGTGGCGCTCGCCCCCACATCGATTCGGCTGGATCGCCGGACATCTGTGGCCCTCGTCGGCTCGAATGGGAGCGGCAAGACGACGCTGCTGGCGTTACTCGCCGGGCTGATTCAACCAACCGACGGCAGCGTCACGCTGACCGGTGCTGTGGCGATGGTGACGCAACACCACGACCATCATCGGTGGATGCCGCTGTCGGTCGACGAGGTCCTTCGCATGGGGCGCTATCAAGCGCGTGGACTGCTGGGCCGGCTCCGTCGCCACGACCGTGACGAGATCCACCGAGCGGCCGACATGCTTGAGGTCGATCACCTTCGGAAACGTTCGTTCGGTGAACTCTCGGGCGGGCAGCAACAACGTGTACTTGTGGCGCAAGCTGTCGCCTCGAGACCCGACCTTCTGCTGCTCGACGAGCCGATCACCGGTCTTGACCTTCCGAGCCAACTCCGGATTCTGGAGGTAATCGAGCAACATGCCGTCGACGGTGGCACGGTCGTGTTCTCGACCCACCATCTTGCCGAGGCGCGTCGAGCCGATCGGGTGATGCTGATGGCTGGATGCGTGCTCGCCGACGGCTCGCCTGGCGATGTTCTGATTCCGTCGTTACTTGCAGAGGCCTTCGGTGGTCGACTGATCAGCGACGACGGAACCTCAATCGTCGTCGATGACCACGGTCATGGTCACGGTGAACCACGTGCGCCCGAACTGCTCCCTCATCACGGCTTACATCAGCATCAGCACGATCATCGCCACGCTGGCGACGAGTCTCAGCCATGACGAGCGATCAGGACCTCCATCGCGCCGTCGCGACACGGTTGGCGGATCACGATCACCAGTACACGAACATCCGGCGCGCAGTCGTGACTGGACTTGCTGAGGCTGGATCGCCAATCACGCTTCCCGATCTGCTCGCTGCCGATCAATCACTGGCACAGAGTTCGGCATATCGCAGCCTGTCAATATTGGTCGAAGCCGGAATCGTACGAC